>CALGCW010000202.1 GCA_937884385.1 uncultured Clostridia bacterium
GACCTCGGCGCACTTATATTTATCGACCTTCGCGACAGAACGGGTATCGTTCAGCTTGCATTTGACGACACTACCGACAGAGAGATCTTTGATAAGGCATTCTCCTGCCGTGCGGAATACGTTGTATGCGCTCACGGTACTGTAAGATACAGAGGAGAGGGAGCAATAAATCCCAACCTCCCCACAGGTATGCTTGAAGTATACGTAAAGGAATTCAAAATACTTTCCGTAGCTCAGACACCCCCCTTTGAAGTAAACGATGCAAAAAAGGTTAAGGACGAAACGGCTCTTAAGTACCGTTACGTTGACCTTCGCCGCCCCGAACTTCAGAGAAATATCAAGATGCGTCACGATATTGCACGCATCGCGCGTGAGTATTACTATGAAAACGGCTTTTACGAGATCGAAACGCCTATGATGATCAAGCCCACACCCGAAGGCGCGCGCGATTACATCGTTCCTTCCCGTATCCACAAGGGCAGCTTCTATGCGCTTCCTCAGTCACCTCAGATCTATAAGCAGCTTCTTATGCTTTCCGGCTTTGACCGCTACATTCAGCTTGCCCGTTGCTTTCGTGACGAGGACCTTCGTGCTGACCGTCAACCCGAGTTCACACAGATCGACCTTGAAATGAGCTTTGCTACACAGGAAGATATTATGTCAATGAACGAAGGCTTTATTCAGCGCGCCTTCAAGGAGACACTTGGTGTGGACGTTCAGCTGCCTATGCAGAGAATGACGTATAACGAGGCTATGAACCGTTATGGCTCGGACAAGCCCGACACAAGATACGGAATGGAGATCATCGATATCTCCGAGGCGGTAAAGAGCAGCGAGTTCGTGGTTTTCAAGAGCGCTCTTGAAAACGGCGGAAGCGTTCGCGGTATCGTCGCAAAGGGTGCGGCTGCAACACTTACAAGAAAAGAAATCGATAAGCTTACCGAGCACGCAAAGGGAATTGGTGCAAAGGGACTTGCTTACGTTCGTTGGGTAGATGAAGCACCCAACTGCTCCTTCGCTAAATTTATGACTGAAGATGAGCTTAAGGCAATATATGAAACAGTTGGACTTGAGAGAGGCGACGTGCTTCTTATCTGTGCGGACAAGAACAAGGTAGTTCTTCCCACGCTTGGCGCGCTTCGTCAGATCGTGGCAAGAAAGCTTGATCTCATACCTTCCGGAGTGTTCAACTTCCTTTGGATTACGGAATTCCCCTTCTTTGAGTGGAACGAAGAGACACAGCATTGGGATGCAATGCACCATCCCTTCACAATGCCTCTTGAGGAGTGCTTGCCTTATCTTGAAAGCGACCCCGGTAAGGTGTATGCAAGATGCTACGATATGGTTCTTAACGGTACTGAGCTTCTTTCGGGTTCTATCCGTATCACCGACTGGCAGCTTCAGGAAAAGATGTTCAAGGCGCTTGGACTTACACCCGAAGAGATCGATGCAAAGTTTGGCTTCCTTGTAGAAGCATATAAATACGGAGCACCGCCTCACGGTGGAAGCGGTATGGGACTTGACCGTCTTGCAATGGTAATGACCGAGGCAGACAGCCTTCGTGACGTTATTGCTTTCCCGAAGGTACAGAACGCAAGCGAGCTTATGAGTAAATGTCCCGCTCCTCAGGATGATAAGACACTTGCCGAGCTTGGTATTATGCTTCTTCCCGAAGATAAACAATAATGAACAGTCACACTAACTACGGTGAATATGATTTTTTGTCATATTGTTTTCTCCCGGATGAATATATCCTTTGGTCGGGCAAGTCAAAGGGAACTGATCCTTTTCAAAGGATATTTATGATTTCTTTCGGTATAGTGTTGTTATTGTTCTCGCTGTTTATGACTATAGGAACGATAATATCGGAAGGTACCCCGGCTCCGCTTGTAGTGGGCGTACCTTTCGTGGGAGTAAGCCTATATCTTATCTTTGGACGTGGATTACTTGTAAAAAACACGATCTATGTAGTTACGAACCATAAGATCTATCGTTGCAGATCAAATAAAGTAAATACACTTGATATGGCAAATCTTCCTACGGTCAGAGTGGAGACTCGCAAGGATGGTACAGGATCAGTATATTTCGGTGAACGTATTACACATTTAGTTGGGCTGAAAAATCTTACCTATAGAAATGATTTTGTCATCGAACACGTAGATAACATTGCCGAGCTTGAAGAGATTATCCGAGTATACGCGAAGGAATCGAAATCTAATACGACAATTAGCGAGGAAGAATGATTATGAATAATAAACGCACCACCGACGAATACGGCTTTTGCAAGAAGTATTTTTCCGACGGCGAGGAGGTCCTGTGGCAGGGGAAACCCGAATGCGATAATAAGGAGGAGGACTCCACCTTGCGAGTTATAGGTATCGTATTTTTGGCATTCGGAGCGATCTGGGCGACCGTAGCAGCCATCTATATGGGAATTGCTGCACTACTTGGTATTCCGTTCATTTTTCTGGGAATATATCTGATCGCATTAAGAAAGATCATTCGAAAAAATACAAGATACGTTATCACAAATCTTAAGATCTATCGCAAGCAGCTTAGAAGAGTAAGCATCAAAAGAATGACAGAGGTGAATAATATTACCGTTGAATCTTTGGGTAAGGGATACGGTACGATATATTTTGGCGAAGAGGACAGAGAGGACAAAAAGACAAAGTATTTTGCTTTCGATCTGCTCGAATGCCTTGAAGACGTTCACTCGGTGCAAAAAATTATCTTTGAAGCCGCAAGAAAATTCTAAAAACTATTTACAAAAACAAAAAAATCGAGTATAATGCTTATATATACTAAAACCGATGAAAAAGAAGAAACCGAGCTTTTGTCACACAGAGAGTGCGCCCATAGGTTGAGAGGCGCGTTGATAAAAACGGCTTGTGCGCTTTTGAGGCTCCGTCAAGAAATGGGCGGACGTCCCTCGCGTTAAGAGGTCAGAGATGGGAGTGATGAAGTGCTCCCAAGCAGAGTGGAACCGCGTTTTTTATGCCTCTGCACCGAAAGGTGCAGAGGCTTTTTTACGGAGGCAATTATGATAAATGTAATTGATGATGTAAAAAATATAGTAAGATCAATAAAAAACGAGATAAAAAACGACATTGATGCAGTTCAAAAGGGCGACCCTGCCTCGCGCGGAAGGGTTGAGATATTTCTAACAAATCAAGGGGTACACGCTATTCTGTCATATAGAGTGGCGCATATTTGCTATTATAATAATTTCAGATTTGTGGCAAAAATTATTAGTCAGGTTGCAAGATTTTTCACGGGGATTGAAATTCACCCGGCCTGCTTTATCGGCAAGGGCTTGCTCATTGACCACGGAATGGGCGTGGTGATAGGAGAAACGGCGCGCATAGGTGACGGTTGTACTCTCTACCAAGGTGTCACACTCGGCGGTACGGGAAAAGAAAAGGGAAAGAGGCATCCGACACTTGGCAATGGCGTTTTCGTGGGCGCGGGCGCAAAGATACTTGGCAATATTGAGATCGGTGCAGGTGTAAAAATAGGCGCCAACGCGGTCGTTTTGACCGATATTCCCGATAATACAACGGCAGTTGGTGTGCCTGCAAGAGTAGTCAGATAAACCAAAATTCGAAAAAATATTCAACATAAAAGAGGTACAAAAATGAAGCTTTACAACACAGCTACAAGACAGAGAGAGGAATTTATTCCCAACGAGCCCGGCAAGGTCAGTATGTACACCTGCGGACCTACCGTTTATCACTTTGCTCATATTGGAAATCTTCGCTCCTATATAATGGAAGACGTTCTTGAAAAGTACTTCCGCTACAGCGGATATGACGTCACACGCGTTATGAATATTACTGACGTGGGTCATCTTGCATCCGATGCTGATGAGGGCGAGGATAAGATGCTCAAGGGAGCAAAACGCGAGAACAAGAGTGTAATGGAGATAGCAAAGTTCTATACCGATGCTTTCTTTTCGGATTGCGAAAAGCTCAATATCAAGACTCCCGATATAGTTGAGCCTGCTACGGGTTGCATAGACGACTTTATAAGAGTCATTGAGGGACTTATCGAAAAGGGATATGCATATTTTGCGGGCGGAAACGTGTATTTTGACACCTCAAAGCTTGAAAAATACTATATTTTCAACGATTTCAAGGAAGAGGACCTTGCAGTAGGCGTTCGTGAGGGCGTTGAGGAAGACACTAATAAGAAAAATAAAAATGACTTCGTGCTTTGGTTCACAAAGTCAAAATTCGAGGATCAGGCGCTCAAATGGGATTCTCCTTGGGGCGTTGGTTATCCTGGCTGGCATATCGAATGCTCCTGCATCAGTATGAAGCACCTTGGAGATAAGCTGGACATTCATTGCGGCGGTATAGACAACGCGTTCCCCCATCACACAAACGAGATCGCACAGAGTGAGGCGTACGTCGGACACAAGTGGTGTAATTATTGGTTCCACGTGCTTCACCTTAACACGAACAGCGGAAAAATGAGTAAATCCACGGGCGAATTTTTGACTGTTTCTTTGCTTGAGTCCAAGGGCTATGATCCTATGGAATACCGCTTCTTCTGTATGCAGAGCCATTACAGAAAGAACCTTGTTTTCAGCTATGAAAACCTTGATAACGCTAAAATATCCTATAATAAGCTTATAGCGCGCATTGCTGCTCTCAAGGAGGGCGGAGAAGTGGATGCCGAGGCATTTGCGGCTCTTAAAGCAAGATTTGTTGAGGCGATGGACAACGATCTCAACACCTCTCTTGCGGTCACGGCGCTCTATGACGTGCTTAAGGCAAAGACGAACGATGCTACGAAGCTTGCTCTCTTTGAGGACTTTGACAAGGTGTTGTCCCTTGATCTTCTCGGTCACGCCAAGGCTCTTCGTGTAAAGCTTGAGGAAGAGGCAAAGAAGGCGACCGCAGCGCCCGAGGGTGTATCTCCCGAGCTTGCCGCAGAGGTAGAAGCACTTATCGAGGAAAGAAAAGAAGCCAAAAAGGCAAAGAATTACGCACGCGCTGACGAGATAAGAAAATACCTTGCAGACAGGGGCATCACACTTATCGACAGTTCCGCGGGCACGACCTATAAGCTTTCATAAGAGGCACAAAATGAAAGAATTGTTCAAAAAATACAGAGAGATAATCACCTATCTTGTGTTTGGAGTGATCACGACCGCGGTTTCAATGGGCGTGTATTTTGCAATACTTGCCGTTGCAGAGCATTTTGTCGGTGTCTCACCCGAAATACCCGAATTCAACGTCGCAAGGCTTGTTGCGCAGATCTTGCAGTGGATAGCGGGCGTGCTCGTAGCATTCTTTACCAATAAAAGGTGGGTATTTGAGGCAAACGGCACAACTGCGGGCGAAACGGGCAGGGAGCTACTTAAGTTTTCACTTGGCAGAGTCGGAACTCTCGGACTTGATACCGCGCTCACGTTCGGAACTGTGTGGGTGCTTGAAGCGCTTGGCTATGTTCCGTTTACGTTCATACTGACGTTTAGCGCCGACCTTTGGTCGAAGATAGTTGCAAGCATTTTCGTGATCATCACAAATTATGTGATAAGCAAGTTCTTGGTTTTCAAAAAGAAATAAGTAAAGAGCAGATATAGATCTCTATATCTGCTCTTTACTTTGTTTAATATTAAAGTGTAGAACCGAAGTCCGTTACGATGGACTGACCGGTAATAGCTCTGGATTCGTCCGATGCAAAGAAGAGAAGCATATTTGCAACATCCTCAGGGAAGCAGGGTTGAACCTTTAAGTCGTTGTGCTTCATCATCTGACCGAAGATGTTCATATCCATGTTTGCGGGATTCATACCTGCAACCATAGGTGTGACGATAGTGCCGGGGCAGATGGAGTTGCAACGAACGTTAGTGCCTGCAAAACGCATAGCTGTATGTCTTGTAAGACCGATGATAGCAGCCTTTGAAGCAACGTAAGCCGCTCCGCCGCAGCCCATAACGCCTGCAACGGACGCAACGTTAACGATGGAGCCATAGCCTGTCTTTGCCATCTCCTTGGCAACCTCGCGTGTCATGCACATCGTACCCTTTGTGTTGATGTCGATAACTCTGTTCATATCGTCGTCCGTGAAGCTGTCAATAGCCTTGAGTCCGTTGTCAAGAACGCCGGCATTGTTGATAAGAACGTCGATCTTGCCAAATGCTGCAAGTGTTTCAGCAACGACTCTTTCTGCATCCTCAACCTTGGAAATGTCGGAGCAGATGGGAAGGACCTCGCCACCCATTTCACGGATCTTGGCAGCAACCTCTTCGAGCTGAGCCGCACGGCGAGCCGTGATAACAACCTTTGCGCCTTCTTTAGCGAATTTTTCTGCTGTTGCCGCACCAACGCCGGAGTTTCCGCCCGTGATGATAGCAACCTTACCTTCTAAACGATTCATAATTTTACCTCCAAAAAGTATTTTGTTTTTTCAACATTGTTAATTATATCACAATATTCTCTGTGTGTCAATAGATTATTCTGCTTGCATATTAAGTTTTGATCTATCTATAAAACGCAAAATTCAAAATGCAAAATTAAAGGTTTCTTCCAATCAATCCCACATCAACCTTTATTTTGTACTGTGCATTTTCAATTCTGCATCTCGCGCTCTGCGCGATAAATCCCAATTGAACAACATATAAAGCACCCCACTTGTGAGTGAGGTGCTATGCATATCAAATTTTTGCAAGTGTGATATTCTTATATGCTTCGTCGTCGGTCACCTCGCGGAGAACGTTGACGAAGTCGGGGAAGAGGATCTCCGTATCTTCCTCGCCCTGCTCAATCTCAATTATCGCCTTATCGTTCCAGAAGGGATAAACGTCGATCTCAAAATACTGATTCTTATATGTAAGGCAGTATCTCGTTTTTCTGATGGGGCGGCAAGAAGGATCTGCTTCCATAAGCATTCGGATATAGGTATCCTTAGAAAGTCTGCGTTCAAGACGCACACCGTTCCTCTTTCTTGTTTGGAAGTATATATAGTTTCCGTCCACGCCTCTCTGGCGAACGCGATTTTCCTCTCCTTCCTGCGCGATAAGGTAGGTTTGTATGATCTCCACTCTCTCGCAGTTTGGCAGGCTCTCAAGGTGCATAATATCGGGGTAATCGATAAGAAATCTTCTCTTTACGTCGCAAGGGCCCTGTTCGCCAAGGAAGGAAGACATCTCGGAAAGGAGTTTTTTCATCTTTTTCTCAAAATCCGTATCATTGTCTATTATCTTAAGATGAGGATGACCCGTCCAAGCGGCTATTATCTTATCGTCAAGAGCCGTTGCTTGCTCAACCGTTTCGGTTCTCGCACCGTTATTTTCAAGTGTATAGAATTCCTCGGCACCCTTTGCGCAGGTGACGAGATGGAAAACGGCGTCATAGCTGTCGCGAAGCTCTACTTCGCTGTGACCGACGTAATTACAAACGAGGTCAAAATCAGCCTGTGACATATATGCCTTGTTATCAAGCGCGCCTCGGTCGCAGACGAGGAGTATTTTTTCAACGGGCATTGTAAGTGCGCCCTGCGTGAATATTCTTTCTTTTTCAAGCTGAAGCTGCATTTGGCACTTCTGATATTCAACGTTCGTGCCGCAGGTCCAGGGAGCAACACCGCCCGTGATAAGCTCCGTTGCTGTTTCGGGAACGAATAGCACTGTGTAGCCGAGCTTTGAGAATGCGCCTTGTATTCTGTTCATAGCAGTAGTCTTGCCCGCGCAAGGACCGCCAGTGATAACTATCTTTCTTATTTCCATATTATTTCTCCGTAAGCTTTCTGAACGGGGAAGGACCCCATACATCATCATTATACAACATTATTTGAGGATTTTCAATAGATAATTGATAAAAATAAAATCCACCGATTGGTGGATTTTTAGAACGAAGACAAGTAAACTGTTACTTTATTACTTTTAATAATTCTCTGAGTGGTTCTTCAAGCGTTTCCGCGACAAATGAAGGGAAGTTGCGTACGGCAATTTGGCAACAAGCCTCCTTTTCAAAATCTGAGCCGAGAACTGGAGATAGTCCTGATAGGGGCTTGAATTGCTCTTCAAGGATATCGGTTTTGATGATGCATTCAAATCCTTCGCACAGAGCCATAAGAATATCAGACAAGTCAGCTTTCGAATACATAATTTTGGAATAGAACCCCCAACGATTCCTTATCATTTTTCGCATTGTTGACGAAGAGAGTTTATATTCAACACAACCGCTTTTTTCTTCGAGAATTCTACCGACACTATTTAGATATCTATCTATAACCTTCAAAAGAACTTTTTGGTTATTTGTTTCGGAAGAAATGTGTACATAATTAAGAAATGCGCCAAAGATAACAGCATCTGTGCGCGTTAACTCGTTGGAATTTAGGATGCTTTCTTTTTGCTCGTGAAATATATGTGTACCAATTTGACAAGTTTTTTGAGATAGATCGTCTGTTGCTTGAAATATCGCTGTCATATCATTTTTCTTACTAAAGAAATTAAACATAGCATTTACCTCTCGAATAATATACTTAATTAATTACAATTATATCACATAACTACATAAATGTAAATATATTTGCTACAAAACACGGTAGTTTCTTATCAAAGTTATTGTTCACTTCAATCAGAAATGTATTCGAAGTTGCCCACTCGCGCCGCATAGCCGTCTCGAGTGAAAAGCATAGCTTCACACCCGACACTCCTTGCTTTGGCTCCTTCACTTCGTAAAAACATCGCACCGCGATGTTTTTACTCGTTCACCCGGAACTCCTCGGGTTCGAATTCAATATGTTTTTCATCACAACAAAAAAGCACCCTATTGGGTGCTTTCCTGTTGTGGCGGAGAGAAAGGGATTCGTTCTTGATTTTTGCTCAACATTTTGGATTGAATTTAATGTAATGTTTCGCAAAAATCTTCGGTCACCGTTCAAAAACAGCGCACTGTGCTGTTTTTTCACTGCGTTCGAACCCCATTGTATTCTCCATCACAACAAAAAAGCACCCTGTTGGGTGCTTTCCTGTTGTGGCGGAGAGAGAGGGATTCGAACCCTCGGAACGGTATTAGCGTTCACACGATTTCCAATCGTGCGCCTTAGACCAGCTCAGCCATCTCTCCATCTGCTCGACTTTTATATTATATCATAAAAATATAAAAAATCAATACCTTTTTGCAAAATTCTTTTCGTTTTTTATAATTATTTTTTCAGAGTATTAAAAAAAGTTAAAAATATTTTCAAAAAACGCTTGACAATTGCTTCTGACTATGCTATAATAAGTCCGTTCGCTGAAAGCGGACATATGCTGGTGTGGCTCAATGGCAGAGCAGCTGATTTGTAATCAGCAGGTTGTTGGTTC
>CALGCW010000203.1 GCA_937884385.1 uncultured Clostridia bacterium
CGCATAGACCGCATCCGTGTACAAAAGCGGCTCGCCGCCAAAGGTCATCACGGTCTTGATGTCGTACTCTGCCGCGATCTTACGCACCGCTTCCGCGGCAATTTTCGGGTCGATGCGTTCTCCGCAAGACGCGTGATCGCCCTCGGAGCAATGCTTGCACCTTCCCGTACAGGCGTAGGTAACGACGAATTCTATCTTGTCAAGATTTTTAAGATACAGATTCATATTTTATTCTCCCGCGTGTTAAGAAACACCAATTATCAATCAATTCATTATATCATATTTCCATTAACTTTTCAACTGCTTTGTGTAGAATGGTTATTGAACTCGCCCCATTTTTATGATATAATATAATTTGTGGTATGATACTGTCAAAGAGAAATTCATAGAAAGGAGGAAGTGCTGTGAAAAAGAAGATCACTATCGGAATTCTCGCGCACGTTGATGCGGGAAAAACCACGCTCAGCGAGGCGTTGCTTTATATATCGGGAAAAATCAGAAGCCTCGGGCGTGTAGATCACAAAAACACCTATCTTGACACTAACGTCATTGAGCGAGAGCGCGGAATTACAATTTATTCAAAGCAAGCAAGATTTTCAAGCGAGAATTGCGACTTTATTCTTCTTGACACACCGGGACACGTAGATTTTTCCGCGGAAACCGAGCGTACACTTTCTCTTCTTGACTATGCGGTGTTAGTGATCAGCGCATCAGACGGCGTTCAGAGCCACACCAGAACTCTTTGGCAGCTGCTTGATTATTACAAAGTTCCCACTTTTATTTTCGTAAATAAATGCGACCTTGCCATCAAGCGAAAGGAAAGCATTGAAAAAGACCTGTCAGATGCTCTATCGCCCTTGTGCGTAGGCTTCTTGGAAGCGCAAAGGCGTGAAGAGCTTGAGGAAAAATTGGCTTTCATAAATGAGGATCTTATGAATGCATTCCTTTCGGGAGAGGGGATCGATGACGAGGACATCGCATCTCTTGTCAGCCAGCGCCGACTCTTCCCTTGCCTTTTCGGCTCTGCTTTGAAGCTTGAAGGCATAGATCATCTGCTTGACACGTTAGACAGATACACGCTCTCTCCCGTCTATGAGCAAGAGAAGTTCGGAGCAATAGTTTACAAGATATCACGCTTAGGAAACACTCGACTGACATATATGAAGATCACGGGTGGAAAGCTGAGCGCGCGCGACGAGATAGCCTACTGTTCAGAAGATGGCGTACGTATCGCAGAAAAGGCGAGCCAGATACGGCTTTACTCAGGAGACAAATTTGAGCAGACCGACACAGCTTTTGCGGGCGAGATATGCGCGGTCATCGGACTTTCACAGTCATACGTAGGACTCGGCTTAGGACTTGAGCAGAACACGCAAAAGCCTTTACTTGAGCCTGTGCTTTCCTATGCTATCAAGCTTCCTCCCGAGTGCGACGTGCGCTTGTATTTTCCCAAGCTTAAAGAGCTTGAGGAGGAAGAACCATCATTGCATCTCTCGTGGAACGAGGAGCTTTCACAAATAGAAGCTCGGCTTATGGGCGAGGTACAAACTGATCTGCTCCGCCGCCTGATACGCGATAGATTTTCAATAGATTGCACACTCGGTGCAGGCAGAATACTCTACAAGGAAAAAGCAAAACAGACAGCCGTCGGCGTCGGTCATTTTGAGCCGCTACGCCACTACGCAGAGGTACAACTGCTTATCGAGCCTCAGCCCAAAGGAACGGGGCTGATATTTGACACAAACCTGCCCGAAAATCTGCTTGACCTGAACTGGCAAAGGCTTGTGCTGAGTAATCTTTACGAAAAAGATCACCGAGGAACGCTGATCGGCGCTCTCTTGACTGACACAAAGATCTCTCTTGTGGCAGGAAAGGCTCATCTCAAGCACACCGAGGGCGGCGACTTCCGAGAGGCAACTCTCCGAGCGGTGAGACACGGACTTATGAAATCGGGGTGTATCCTGTTAGAGCCCTACTACAAGTTCAGATTGGAAATTCCAACCGCCTACGTAGGCAAAGCGATGTCAGATCTGCAAACGCGTTTTGCGGAGTTTGAGCTTGAGAGCTCGGATACAGAACGCTCCGTGATCTGCGGCAGAGCGCCCGTGGCGACGCTCCACGATTATACCAGAGAGGTAATCTCCTACACACGTGGCGAGGGCAGACTTTTCTGCACGTCAGACGGATATGAGCCCTGCCACAATCAAGAGGAGATAGTTTCCGAGGTCGGATACGATCCAGAGAGCGACCTTGATAATCCCCCTCATTCGGTATTTTGCGCTCACGGCGCGGGCTTTACTGTGCATTGGAGAGAGGTTGACAGCTACAAGCATCTTGAAGCAGACGTGAAGATTTCCTCCTCCAGCGAGGCGATCATACCCAAAGCATCCACGCTTGCGCGTAAATATAACGTCAGCGATAAGGAGCTTGAAACCATCATGCTCCGCACCTTCGGTCCTATCAGGCGCAAGCAATACGGAGAGCCTAAGATCATCTCCTCGGCAAAAAAAGATAAGCCGAAAAGGTCAAAGGTAATTTATTCTCAGAGAAATATGGTGATCGTTGACGGATATAACCTCATATACGCCGACGAGCGTCTGAAGGAGACCGCCCTCTCAAGTCTTGAAAAGGCGCGAGAGGAGCTGATGGATCTGCTCAGCAGCTACGTTGCATATACAAAAACCGAGCTCGTACTTGTTTTCGATGCTTATCTCGTGAAGGACGGAGAGGGATCAGAATATACTCACGACGGCTATCGGGTCGTATATACTAAAGCAAATCAGACCGCAGACGCCTATATTGAGAAGATGATGTACGAGTTAGGACCCGACTATAGCATCAGAATGGTAACGAGCGACAGACTTTTGCAGTTCTCTGCGGTTCAGTCGGGCATATCACGCATAACCGCTAAGGAATTTTTGGAGGAGCTGACGCGCATCGGCAACGAAATTACCGAATTCGTCCGCAAGCTTGCCAAAAGCAAAAGCTGAAAACTTTTAAAACAAATAAAAAAATTTCGGAGGCTTATCAAGCCTCCGAGATTTTTTAGTTAATATTTGCTAAAAATTCATCTGCCTCTTCTCTGCTCTTGAAAACAGTAATATTTTTATCGCTGTATTTATCAATGAGAGCGTAGATGGCGGGCAGATTTTTGCTTGGAAATTCCTCAATATCGCGCTTCAGCTTAGGGTCAAGCTCGGTGTCAATCCAGGGCATATCGTAGCGCGCTTTACCAAGGCGAGAGATGGCGCCGTCAAGGCAGACATCAACGGGCAGATCAAATAAAAGCACCGTATCGCACACCGCCATTCGCGTCTCAATCGTGCGGCTGTAATTGCCGTCTATTATCCAAGAGTCAAGCGCAAGTATCTCGGAGAGGCGAGCGTCGTATTCCTCTCTTGAGATGTGAGTTCTGTCGGGTCTGTGCCAGATAGCGTCAAGATAAAATAGCTCAATCCCTATCTTATCTCTCAGCTTCTCCGCGAATGTGGTTTTGCCTGATCCTGGACAACCGATAACTATTATCTTCTTCATATTCAAATGCACTCTATCGCGGCGGTCAATCCCTTGACGATATCGTCAAGATCCATTGACGGCTGCTTTCCCTGATCACTTGAGTAAGGAATATGTATAAAGGCGACTTTCGTTTCACTTTGATCAAAGTGCGAGAGCAGACTGTACAGCAGATCGTTACAAACGTAAGCACCTGCCGAATAGGACACAGACGACGGCAATCCGACCGCCTTTATTGCTTCCGACATCTCTCTTACGGGCAAGGTTGAGAAGTAAGCCGCACTGCCGCCCTCTGCTATCGGCTCATCCTTTGGCTGATTTCCGTTGTTGTCGGGGATAGTAGCGTGGCGCAGATTTATGCCCACAAGCTCTGGCGTGATAGCACTCCTACCACCCGCCTGACCTATGCAGAGCACGGCGTCAAATTTGCCCTCCTCTGCAGCAGAAATAGCTATCCTCGCCGCCTCTCCAAATACCACGGGGAGCCTCAGCTTCGTAATAGAGTATTCGCCTATAGCCTCGGGCAGACGAGCTACTGCCTCCCACGAGGGATTTATAGTCTCTCCGCCAAAGGCTTCAAAACCGGTTATCAAAAGTTTTTTCATATTTTCCTCTTTTTTGTTATCACAAGTATAAATGCTCTTTTACTGTTTCTTTGTTACATTATTTGCTTTTTGCCTTAATTGGTAGCATTCTTTGCATCCCCTACCTTTATTTCTACTACTAATAACAGCCTGCCATTCATGACCTTCTTTACATTTCCACCAAACTTTTTTGTTAGAGCCAGACATAACACTTGATGGAGTCAAATCCCCGTTTTTAGTAGGATGCCATTCGGCAGCGAGTTTAGGGTTGGTAGTTGCCAAATCATTACTTCCCACAATAACTTTTTGACCAGCGCAGTATGGACACCCGCGGCCTACATTCCTGCTCGATATAACCGCTTCCCATTCATGTCCCTCTTTACAACGCCACCATACTTTTTTAGAAGATCCGCTAGTAACATTTGATGCTTTTAATGTTTTGTTTTTGGTAGGATGCCATTCGGCAGCGAGTTTAGGGTTGGTAGTTGCCAAATCATTACTTCCCACAATAACTTTTTGACCAGCGCAGTATGGACACCCGCGGCCTACATTCCTGCTCGATATAACCGCTTCCCATTCATGTCCCTCTTTACAACGCCACCATACTTTTTTAGAAGATCCGCTAGTAACATTTGATGCTTTTAATGTTTTATTTTTGGTAGGATGCCATTCTGAAGCTAGTATGGGATTTACCGTTTCTAAGTCATTGTATCCAATCAGCACTTTATGTCCTGAGCAAATAGGGCATCCTTGTCCGTTGCTTCTGTCATATATCATAGCTTTCCAATCATGACCTTTAGAGCATTTCCACCAAACTAATTTATTTGAACTAACTGTTACATTCTGCGGAAGCAATCTCCCATTTTTCTCAAAATTCCACTGTGCAACAAGTTCAGGCTTAATCGTCGCTAAATCGGTCTTCCCCAATATCGCTCTTTTCCCTGCGCAAAAGGGACAACCTACACCATTTTTTCTGCTATTAATAACAGCTTGCCATTCATGACCTTCTCCACACTTCCACCAAACTTTTTTGTTTGAATGTACACTAACATATTCGGGAAGCAAAGTTCCATTTTTCTCAAAATTCCACTCTTTTGCAAGTTGTGGATTTTTTACAGCCAGCGAGTTTTCCTTTTCACTCTGTATATATTGCTCGTAAATTTTATTTCTATCACGCATGACATCAACATCTACACTTAAAGTAAGGTTTACGAGATTAGAAACAATAGTTACTAAAGTATTTAACATTTGCGAAAGCTCAATATCGTTAGCTCCGGGCTTGACATATATAGTGTGTTCGCCCGTTTTCCCCTCAATCTCTCTGACTCTAACAAGCACTATCCCGAGCTCGTTAAGCTTCTCTTGCTTGCGAACTTCCCTTTCTTCTGCTTTTTTGCTATTATGATAATAAGCACCGTCATATTCTATTCCTATTTTGTACTCAGGCAAATAAACGTCAATTTCCGTCGTTGGATCAATCATATAACGGTTATGGGCGGAAGTAATTTTATTGAAATAGAAAAATATTGCTTGCTCAGGAAAGCTTGTTTTAGATTCTCCAAAACACTTTGGACATCTTCTTCCATTACTGCGATGGGATACCGTAGTTTGCCACTCGTGATCCCTTTCGCATTTCCACCAAACCTTTTTATTTGATCCAGCAACAACATCTTGCGGAGTTAAATCTCCATTTTTCGTAGGATGCCATTCTTTAGCAAGACTTGGCATAACCGTTGCAAGATCATTATATCCAACAAGAACTTTTTTCCCCGCACAAAAAGGGCAGTTATTACCACTTGTCCTGTTGTTGATTTTAGCTTCCCACTCATGTTTTTCGTCCTTCGGACATCGCCACCAGACCTTTTTTTCACTGCCAATGGTAACATCGGTGGGCTTAAGGTCCCCGTTTTTCGTTGGATGCCACTGATTTTTCAAATCAGGTCTAACTGTAGCTAAATCATTAATTCCAACAACAAGCTTATGCCCCGAACAAACAGGACATCCCACGCCACTATTCCTACTATTGATCGGTGCATCCCATTCGTGTCTTTTATCCTTTGAGCACTGCCACCATACTCTTTCGGAAGAATTTACCGAAATATCTTTAGCAGTCAAGGGGAAGTTTTTAGTTGGATGCCACTCTTGTGCCAAATCGGGATTCCTATCAGCGAGTGAACCGCGTTTTTCTACGATATTCTTTCTACGAGTAATTTTTCGTTTATCCTTAGCACATTCAGGGCAACCTCTACCTCTCGTTCGATCATTCGGAGAACTTACCCATTCATGCCCCTCTGCACATTTCCAATGTACTTCCTGCGCAGAGCCATAAGAAATGGTCTGCGGTGTAAATTTTATGTTTTTAGAAAAATCCCACTCCTGTATCAGCTCGGGATTATGTTCTTCCAATGATATAAACCTTTTATCTTTAGACATGTATAACACTCCCGTTACTTTATAAATTACATAGATAAAATAAGTAAATCATCAGGAGATGTAGGGTCAGCAAAACTAATTGGAGAGAATGAAAATGTAATCAGAATAATGAGTATCCATAAAAGCAAAGGACTTGAATTCCCAGTTGTATTTATTTGTGGGATAGGGAAGATGTTTAATGTGCAAGATTTAAATCAAAGTATATT
>CALGCW010000204.1 GCA_937884385.1 uncultured Clostridia bacterium
CCATCACCACTTGTTACTCGTCCCATAATGAGAACGTGCTTTATATCGTAAAATTCAGCGTAATAAGCGAGCGAATAGCCAAAGTATGCGCCAATCGTTTCATAGATAGCTTTTGCTCTTTCATCTCCGTCTTTCATAAGGTTTTGAACAACCTTAAGCTTTTCTGCGGGAGAAAGATTTTCGTCAAGCTCAATTCCTGCATAGGGGGCAAGTTTGATAACGCCGTCTTGTGAGAAGTATTTAACTCCGCAACCATAGTCACCTGACCACTCGTCAACCATTGCGCCCTCGTTATAGTCAACGGGAGCAAATGCAAGCTCATTGAGCCAGCCCGTGATGTTGCCGTCCATATCTACGTATCCTGCCGCTTCGCTTGTACCCATAGCGATACCGAGTATTCCGTTATCCTCTAAGCTCATAGCACCTGCAAGCGCAGTTACGTCACCGTCGTTTGCAACTTCAATCGGGATATTCTCTCCTATCTCGCGTGCAACGTCGATATACATATTCTTTACTTTCTTTTCAAAGTCGTCATCATTTACTTTAATAAAGAGTGATGCGACCATTATCTTATTGTCAATATACACACCTGCGCTCGATACACCGATTGCATCAACTCTCGGCATATGTGATGCGGCTGTTTTCATTGCATTTAATATTCCCTCATAGTGATAGTTGGGATCAGCATTGAGCTTGGGAAACCAAACTACCTCTTCTGAATATACAGTTTCACCGTTTACAACGGCAGACACCTTTCTGTCGGAGCCGCCTGCGTCAAATCCGATTCTGCATCCGTCAAGATGCTTACCTACGGGAGAAGCAGAGCTTTTTTCTTTTGGTGCGTTTTCAAGATCGGTTACAACTACCTCAAAGGGTCTTTCATATACTCTTTCCATAAAGCGAGCATCGAAATCTCTTGTCCCACCGTGACAGAATGTATTCTTAACGTATTCGCCAACCACCTTACTTCCTGCGACAGTGATCTTATAGCCACCTGCCACCCACAAAAGAGTTTTTGCAATTCTGTCTATGAACTTGCAGTTCTCCTCGTCGTGTCCCGTATTATCTTTATATATTCTTGTTTTGTATACGTATGTATAGCCCTGATTTCTTTCAACTGCAACGATGACATCTTGTCCGTTGTCATTTGTATTCTCTCTCATCTCTCTGCAAACGAGAGCCATTGGCATAAAGCCGCTATCAAGCTTTGCATCAACTTTAAGCTTCATATCTTACAACGCCTCCGATAATTGTTTTCTTTACGTTGAATTCTTCATCAAGAACAACTATATCAGCATCCTTGCCGACTTCAATAGATCCCTTTTTATCTGCTACACCAATAGCATTTGCAGGGTTGAGAGTTGCGCAGT
>CALGCW010000205.1 GCA_937884385.1 uncultured Clostridia bacterium
AACAGTGAGAAAATCGTTATGTGTTGTGATGTGTCACAACACAATTTGCGCGAAATTTTAGTGCGAAGCTGATCAAAGCTTTTTTTGGTTACTTTTTTCTCGAAAAAAGTAACACTTCCCAAGCAAAGTAATTTCCTGATAAATCAAAATCTAAAAATATACTGAGGTGTGTTGGAATGAATGAAAAAGAAGAGATAAGAAATTTTGGAGAGAGCGAGGACAAGGAGAGTGGCATTCACACGATAACGATAATTGGGCAGATTGAGGGGCATTTCGTTTCTGACAGCAATCAAAAGAGCACGAAATACGAGCATCTGATCCCTCTTCTTGTGGCGCTTGAGCAGAGCGAGGAGGTCAGGGGGATCTTGATCGTTCTCAACACGATGGGGGGCGACGTTGAGGCAGGGCTTGGCATTGCGGAGATGATAGCATCAATGAAAAAGCCGACGGTATCTCTTGTTATTGGCGGCTCACACTCCATCGGTGTGCCCATTGCCGTGGCGGCAAAGCGGTCGTTTATCACCCCGAGCGCGACGATGACGCTTCATCCCGTACGCGTGAACGGACTTGTGGTGGGCGCACCGCAGACCTACAATTATTTTGCGGATATGCAGAGGCGGATAGTCGATTTTATTTGCAGAAACAGCCGCGCAGAGTCCAAAAGAATAAACGAGCTTATGATGCGCCCTGATATGATCGCGACGGACGTCGGATCGGTGCTTGAGGCGAGCGAGGCAGTGGAAAACGGTCTTATCGATCGAGTTGGAGGATTGGCCGATGCGCTAAGTGAGCTTCGCAGTATGATGGAAGACTGATTTTTTAGACAAATTACAACTTTCTCTTGCAATTGGCAAAAAAGATTGGTATAATCAATATAATAGGGATATTATATCCGAAATCGCGCGCGGAAAAGCAAAATTTCGCGCAGAAAGAGGCGTAAATGAAAAACCATCTTTATTCCATATCGCTCGACAGGCTCATTGACGAGCTTCAATTAGAAGAAGTATATATGCCCTCTCCCGCAAGAGAGATACTTATAACAAACAAGGAGGTCAACAGACCCGGTCTTGCGCTTGCGGGCTTTTTGACCGTGTTTGAACCTACGAGGATCCACGTAATAGGACGCGCGGAGATGCAGTATCTTTACGAGATAGGTCCGGATCTTCGCGACGCGCGTCTCGATGCGTTCTTTGCACAGCACCCCGTTGCAGTGATCATCACCACCAATTTTGATATAGGTGAGGAGATACTTGGACCCGCCAAAAAGTACGGTGTTCCGATACTTCGCTCAAAGGAGAAGACGAGCCCGATGATGGCAACGCTTATTGCGTCGCTCAATACCCACCTTGCAAACAGGATCACTCAACACGGCGTTCTTGTTGAGGTGTACGGCGAGGGTGTGCTTATTCTCGGAGACAGCGGAATCGGTAAGAGTGAAACTGCCATTGCACTCGTTGAGCGTGGACACCGTCTGATTGCCGACGACGCGGTGGAGATAAAGCGCGTATCCGCAAAGACGCTTGTGGGAACTGCGCCCGATCTTATCCGCCACTACGTTGAGCTTCGCGGGATCGGTATAATCGACGTTCGACGCATCTACGGTATGGGTGCGGTTAAGATGAGCGAAAAGATCGACCTTGTTATCCATCTTGAGCCCTGGCAGGAGGGCAAGATGTACGATCGCTTCGGACTTGACGATCAGACCTATAATATACTCGGTATCGACGTGCCGTCGATAACCGTTCCCGTTCGTCCCGGACGAAGCCTTCCCATCATCCTTGAGATCGCGGCGATGAACCACCGCCAGAAGAAGATGGGATATAACACCGCAGAGGAGCTTGAAAAGGAGCTTCTTAGAAAATTTGAGGAAGAAAACGTATAAATATGAGCAAGGAATACAATAATTACGGTGCGATATCTGCCGTATACGACAAGATAAATTCATCCGTCGATTACAAAAGATGGGCGGATTTCTTTGAGGCGTGCTTTGACCGATATCTTAAGGAGAGACCCGAGCTTGTGCTTGATCTTGCCTGCGGAACGGGCAGTATGACCTTTGAGCTTGCGAGCAGAGGCTATGATATGATAGGCATTGATTCAAGCCCGGACATGCTTGCTGTGGCTATGGAGAGAAAATATGACCTTGAGCTTCCGCACGACGTTCTGCTCTTGCTTCAGGATATGACGGAATTTGAGCTTTATGGCACGGTAGGCGCGATAAGCTGCTGTCTCGACAGTATAAATTATCTGACCGAGGACGGCGACGCGAGAAGGTGCTTCTCTCTCGTACATAATTATCTTGACCCCGACGGACTCTTTCTCTTTGACGTAAATACCCCGTATAAATTCGAAAACGTTTACGGAAAAAGCACTTACGTCTATGACGAGGAGGACTGCGGCGGCGACAGCTTTCTTATCTGGCAGAACTACTATGACAGGGAGAGCTGTGTGTGCGATTTTGCGCTTACTGTATTTGAAAAGGGTGAGGGCGGTGCGTATTTCCGCCGCGACGAGCATCAGTATGAGAGATGCTATTCAAAGGAAGAGCTTACGAATATGCTCACCGATTGCGGCTTTGAGGTGCTTGGGTTTTTCGACGAGCCTGATCTGAACAAGCAAAGCACAGACCCCTGCGCCGAGCGATGGTACGTAGCGGCGAGGGCTAAAAAGAATTAACCGAATTAACTAATAGCACAAAAAGGGGGAAATTACAATTGAAAAGGACAATATCTCTCTTAATATTGATATCTCTTTGTATAACGCTTTTTTCGTGTATGCCCAATCTCAAAAAGTTTGCGGTGAAGTTTGCGGATGATAAGGTCATATTCAGCGAAGAGGTAAAAAGCAGCGAGGAATATCAAAAATTTTTGAAGGATGTCAACAGCTTTGCAATAAAGCTTGCAGCTTCAATGAACGCGAGTATCGGTGAGGGCTCGAGCTTTTGCATCTCGCCCGTATCTGCGTATATGTCGCTTGCCATTGCTTGCGAGATATCTGATGAAGCGACCCGCGAAGAGATACTTCAAGGTCTTAATATTACCTATGACGAGATGAGGGCAATGACGAAATACCTTCACGCGAGCCTTAACGAAAAATACACCCTTACAGACGGCTTTGAGGAAGAAAAGACTTCTGGGTATTCTCAGCTTTCAAGCTCTGTTTGGGTAAGAGAGGGCACAAAGCTTAAGCAAGACGCGGTGGATGCTCTTTCCTCGGACTATATGTGCGACGTTTACCGAGCATCATTTATTGACAGAACTGCAAAAAAGATGATAAATCAGTACGTTGAATACAAAACTCACGGCGTTTCTGACGGAGATCTTGACTTTGCCGCCGATACTTCCCTTGCGATAATCAGTACTTTTTACGTCAAGGAGATCTGGGACAGCATCGGCAGGGGTATGTCGCTTTCTCTCGATTACCACAGCTTTAAAAACAGCGACGGAAGCATCACGCAGACTCCCCTTCTTCTCGGTCACTACGAGCAAGGAAGGGTATACGAGACCTCGGCTTTCTCAACCTTTTATATTGACACTGTCAACGGATACAGGCTGCATTTTCTGATTCCCGCGGAGCAGAAGACCGTATCCGACGTATTTACCGAAAGAAACATCAATTGGATCATAAACATTAAGGATTATTCCCGCGTTGACGAGCAAGCGCTTGAGCTTCATTACACGAGAATTCTTTTCCCCGAATTTGAGGTCTCATACAGCGGAACGCTGAATGACGTTCTTACAAACGATCTTTCCGTTAACAGACTTTTTTCGAAGAACGGCGCGAGCTTTGATTCCCTTACGAGCGATCCCGTGACCTGCAGGAGCATAATACACAAGTGCGATCTCAAGGTCAAAGCTAACGGCTTTGACGGTACGCCTGTAGCCGGCGTGGGAGAGCCGGCGCCCGAAGCTCCCGAGGGATACGTCAAGGTCTACCACGAATATTTTGTTGAGCGTTCGTTCGGATTTATCATAACCGACCCCTGCGGTACGATCGTCTATGCGGGTGCGGTAAACGATCTTAATTAAAAAGGAGGACTCCATATGGCTTGGAACAACACGAAAAAGAACAAAAAGAAGCAGAAGGAAAAGGCTTTCAAAAGAATAATGAAAGCTATTTTCGGCAAAACTCTGCCCCTCGTTATGATACTTATTTTACTGCTTGGAGTCGCATTCTGGCTCTGCTATCAGCAGTTTCCTCCCGTTCGTGAGTTCGTCGACGGGCTTGGTATATTCACGACCACGACCACTCGCCCGCAGGTGCCGATAGTTGACCCCGAGGGCAAGCTGCTCAGCGTTCATTACATAGATGTCGGTCAAGGAGACGCGACCTTGCTCAAGACGCCCGACGGAAGTGTGCTTATCGACTGCAGTGAGCCCGAATACGGCGAGGATATCGTTGCTTATCTCGCCTCGCAGGGTGTGACGGAGCTTGAATACTTCATCATCACTCACCCCGATGAGGACCACATGGGTGCGGCGGCTTACATCATCAACAATATGACCGTTAAAAAGGTCATTATGAACGGGCAGACAAAGAACACGAGATTCTTTGAAAATACTCTCGATGCAATGGAGGAGCGAGGCGTTGAGGGTGAGGTGCTCGGTCCCGGTGACCGCCTTGAGATAGGCGCGCTCCGACTTGATTTCCTTGGCCCTTACAGCATTGAGCATTCCACCGCGAAGTGGAACAACTCAAGCCTTATTATCCACGCGATCTACGGCGAAACGAGCTTCCTCTTTACGGGAGACGCCGAGGAGGCGGGCGAAGAGGACCTTCTTGAGCATCACAGAGGTGAGCTTGATTGCGACGTCTTCCAGGCGGGACATCACGGCTCAAGCACCTCAAACTCGCAGGAGCTTATCGACGCGGCAACGCCCTCGCATATCGTAATTTCCTGCGGAGAGGGCAATTCCTACGGACATCCCCACCAAGAGGCTCTTGACCGCTTTGAAGCAAGCGGTGCAGAGATCCATCGCACCGATAAGGAAGGCACGATAGTCTTTACCTCCGACGGAAATACGGTCACTAAAAACTAATATAAAAAGGAGCGAGAGCTCCACGATAGGGAGAAGTGACAAAGAAAGGGTTTTCGCTTTTTTGAAAAAAAGCTCGCAAAAAACTTTTATCAGCTTCGCGGCAAGATTTTGCGCAAATTGTGTTGTGACGTGTCACAACACAAAACGATTTTCTCCCTTGTCGAAAATCTGCAATTTGCTACTCTTATGCATAGCCGAAAGCTAAATAAAAGGCTTTTGTGCAGCAGTAGTAAATTTTCGATAAAATGCTCGCATTTTATCGAAAATTTACGCAAAATCCCCACAAACCCAAGCGACAAAAGCTTTTTTGGTTAATTTTTTCTCGAAAAAAGTAACACTTCTTAAGCAAAGTAACTTCCCGCTAAATCAAAATTTGGATGCGGGCAGACACGCGGTGCTTTGGCGCTGTTGCGGATAAAGTTTTGCTTACTCAATATAGAACAAATCGGCAGAGTGAAGCTTCACTCTGCCGATTCTTTATTGTTTGGTTTTTATAATAAGCATAACACGCCTTGGGCGGATCCTTATATTTTACTTTTTCTTTCTCAGGTTGAGAACTCTGACTATTGCGGGACAAAGGACGATGTTCGTGACGAGCTCGAAGATGAAATTTCCGCCGACGAGTCCAAGGAACATATATTCTATTGCCGAGCCAAAGCCGTATGCAAGTCCCCATTCCTCAATAGTTTTAAAGAAGAACACAAAGCCGCCTATAAGGAACACTCCCGTGTTGACTATGGGGCATATGATAGCCGCGGCAAACACCGCAAGATATGTATTCTTCTCTTTGAGAAGGTCATACACAAGTCCTGCGCAGAGACCGCAGAGCGTGCCCTTTGCCAAAACGGTGATCACCGTTCCGATGGCATTAACGGTCAAAAACGCAGTTGCATCGCCGTTAAGAAGCACTACCATTCCGAATACGAATCCGAGCCACGCGCTGATCTTTGGTCCGCACATTGCCGCGCCAATGACTATAGGCATTAGCACAAGGCTGCACTGGAAGGGTCCAAGTCGCACGAACGCGCCCATAAACTGCAATATTATGACGAGTGCCGTCATTACCGCAGCGAGCACAAGGGTCTCGGTTGACATTCGTTTGTTGTTTGTTTTTAACATAAATTACTCCTTGCTGTCGTTTGATCTCTCAATACAACGCTATAAATTTATTCTTTCTCTCTGATAACAGAGGGCTTAACGAATGATATTATTTAGTTTTTGTTTTTGCGGTAGATGATGTTCAAGCCCTTTAGAACAAGGGTCTTATCGAGGGTCATTTTGTGCTCGCAATGGGGTGCGATCGCGTCTGCGTATCCGCCCGTCACGATCACGGGAAGCTCCTCACCGACCTCTCGGTTGATGCGGTCTATCATTCCATCGATCATACTTGCATTGCCAAACACGATGCCGCTTTTCATACAGTCGACGGTATTTTTGCCTATTACCGTTGCGGGCGCTTCAAGGCTGACCTTGGGGAGCTGCGCCGTGCCCTCGG
>CALGCW010000206.1 GCA_937884385.1 uncultured Clostridia bacterium
CATTTTCTACCGTATTTTGCACAAAAGGGGATACATCTCCTTTTGCAGATTGCTTTACATAAATATTTTCGTCATTCTGTAAAAGTGTATTGATGTATTCAGTAAGATTATCTGTCTGCTCATAGAGTGCTGATACGAAATCAGAATACAATGATAAGAAATAGTCCTTGTCCGTATCGTCACATTCGAGCAATTCAATGAGTGCGGAAATTCCTTTATCGTTTATTACATTTTTAAATATTGTTACTGCTTTTGCAGATAAAAAAACAAGACAAGCCGTAAGACGGTTTAAAAAGGAGCATCCCGAGGATATAGACGTCAGAGTGGTAATGCCGCTTTATGACGCGATAAAGCCCGAATGGAGATCTCAGATGAAGCTAGAGGCGGTGTTCAACCTTCCTCTTTCCTGGAGAAATCTTTATTGCGGAGTGCACAGTCTTGTCAAGGACGGTGTCACGTACTATTTTATTGACAATGAATATTATTTTAAGAGGGGCAATCTTTACGGCTTCGGTGACGAGGCGGAAAGATATGCGTTCTTCTGCAAGGCTGCTGTTGAGATGCTCGGTGTTATCGGATTCTATCCCGACGTGCTTCACGCTCACGACTGGCAGGCGGCTCTCTCCATCACGTATCTCAATTTCGAGTACCGCTGGAGACAGGAGTATCAGAATATAAAGACCGTTTTCACCATCCACAATATCGAGTATCAGGGTCAGTTCCCGAACAACGTGGTCGGATTCGTATTTGGCTTCGGTCATTCGAACTACCTTGATTACAATGGATGCGTTAACCTTATGAAATGCGCTATCGAGATGTCTAACTCTGTAACGACGGTCAGCCCAAGATATGCGGAAGAGATAAGAAGCGATGAATATGCTCACGGACTTGCGCCGATACTCAATAAGAACGCCCACAAGCTTGTAGGTATTCTTAACGGTATCGATTACACCTACTATGACCCGAACACGGATTACGCGATTTATAACAATTACGGCTCGGGTGATATAGCGGGTAAGAGAGTAAACAAGACCGAGCTTCAGAAGAGCCTTGGTCTCCCCGTAAGAGAGGACGTTCCGCTTGTAGCCATCGTTTCAAGACTTGCTTCTCACAAGGGACTTGATCTTGTGCGCGATATCGCGTACAGACTTGTTGACAACTATGATATCCAGTTCGTAGTGCTCGGCAAGGGCGAGGCTCAATACGAAAACTTCTTCGTTGATCTCGAAAGAAACCGTCCTGACAAGGTTCGCGCTCTTATGATGTATGACAGAGATCTCTCAAAGTGCATCTATGCGGCTGCGGATATATTCCTTATGCCCTCAAAGAGTGAGCCCTGCGGTCTTTCTCAGATGATCGCGTCAAGATACGGCGCCATCCCCGTTGTAAGAGAGACGGGCGGCCTTTACGACTCTATCAAGGGCTATTGGTTGCTTAACGGAACCATACTCGGCAATGGCTTTACTTTTGCCAACTATTCGTCGGAGGAGCTCTATGAGCGCACGAGCGCAGCTCTTGAACTTTATTATAACAAAGAATATTATCCTGTCTTCTTGAAGAAGATAATGGATACTGACTTCTCTTGGGGAACATCCGCAAGAAAGTACTATATGCTTTACGAAAGAATGTAAGGCAAAAATCGCAAATACCTATTTATTTTGGAGGACACATGAATTACCAACCCACAGTGAACGAAATCACAGAAAATTTAGAAGGCAAGCTCGCCAGATATTTCGGATGTACGTCTGCAGAAGCAACGAGAGAACAGATGTACAAGGCGGCTGCCATGACAGTAAAGGATATTCTCTCGGCTAAAAGAGGTGAATATAAGAAGCTTGTAAACGAGGAAGGCGGCAAGAGAGTGTACTATATGTGCATGGAATTCTTGCTTGGAAGATCCCTTAAGACAAATCTTTGCAACCTCGGTCTTGCAGAAAATTATAAAGAGTCCCTCAAATCACTTGGATTTGATCTTGACGACCTTTATGAGTGCGAGCCCGACGCAGGTCTTGGAAACGGTGGTCTTGGCCGTCTTGCAGCTTGCTTTATGGACTCTCTTTCATCCCTTGATTATCCCGCAACAGGATTTTCGCTTTGCTATGAGTACGGTTTGTTCAAGCAGATGATCGTTGACGGTATGCAGATCGAGCTTCCCGACGTATGGCTTCCCGGCGGTGAGGTATGGCTCACACCCAGAACTGACCGTATCTTTAAGGTCAGACTTGGCGGAAAAGTACGCGAGGAATGGCGCGAGGACCATATGGAGGTCATTTACGAGAACTGCGAGGAATATGAAGCAGTTCCTTACGATATGATGATCTCCGGTGCCGACAGCAAGGCAGTTTCCTTGCTTCGTCTTTGGAAGGCTCGTGACATCCACAACTTCAATATGAACCTTTTCTCACAGGGTCAGTATGCGCAGGCTCTTACAGAGAGCACAAACGCAGAGATCCTTACAAAGGTGCTTTACCCCTCCGATAACCACACGGAAGGTAAGATTCTTCGTCTTACACAGCAGTATTTCCTTGTTTCCGCATCCATCCAGAGCATTATCCGCGACCATATGGCGGTCTACGGCAATCTTGATAACCTTGCGGATAAGGTAGCCATCCATATCAACGATACTCACCCCGCGCTCTGCATTCCCGAGCTTATGAGAATATTCCTTGACGATTATCACTTCTCTTGGGAAAGAGCTTGGGATATGGTACAGAATATCGTGTCCTACACGAACCACACTGTCCTTCCCGAGGCACTTGAGACCTGGAATGAGGATATATTCCAGCTTAAGCTTCCCAGAATCCATCAGATCATTAAGGAGATCAACGAGAGATTCTGCAAGGATGCTTGGAACGTTTTCCCCGGAAACTGGGATAAGATCTCCAAGCTCAGCGTGATCGGATACGGTCAGGTCAGAATGGCTAACCTCTCTGTTATCGGCTCTCACTCCATCAACGGTGTATCCAAGCTTCACTCCGAGATCCTTAAGGACTCTACCTTCAAGGATTTCTATAAGATGTATCCCGACAGATTCGATAACGTCACGAACGGTATCGCTCACAGAAGATGGCTCTGCTATTCCAACCCCAGACTCTCTGCATTGCTTGACGAATGCATCGGTACGGGCTACAGACACGAGCCCGAGCAACTTGCAGAATTTGCAAAATATGCTGACGACAAGGCGGTACTTGAGCAGGTCAGAGCTATCAAGCACGAGAACAAAAAGGCTTTTGCTGATGTTCTTTACAAGAAGACCGGCGTCGCCCTTGACACACATTCCGTTTTCGACGTTCAGATCAAGCGCTTGCACGAATACAAGCGTCAGCTTCTCAACGCGCTTAATATCATTAATCTCTATATCGATCTTAAGGAAAATCCCAACCTCGACGTTCAGCCCCAGACCTTCATCTTTGGTGCAAAGGCTGCTTCCGGCTATATGATGGCTAAGGAGATCATTAAGCTCATCTGCTTCATCAGCCGCGAGATCGAGCAGGATCCCGTTATCAGAGAAAAGATCAAGGTAGTATTCCTTGAAAACTATAACGTAAGTATGGCAGAGGCACTTATTCCTTCCGCTGAGATCAGTGAACAGATATCTCTTGCAGGTAAGGAAGCAAGCGGCACTGGCTGTATGAAGCTTATGATGAACGGTGCTCTTACCATTGGAACTCTTGACGGTGCTAATATTGAGATGCTTGCCGCTGCAGGTAAGGATAATATGTACATCTTCGGTCTTACCGCAAAAGAGGTTGAGGATATCTGGGCAAGAGGCTATCATTCCAACGAGTTCTATGCGAACAACAACAGACTCAATAAGATAATCGACTGTCTCAACCGCGGCTTTGCGGGCCAGTCATTTGCTCATATCTCAAGATACCTTCTTACAGGTATGGGCGTTGCAGACCCCTTTATGTGTCTTGCAGACTTTGAGTCCTACCGCACCACTCATGAGAGAATGATCGCTGACTATGCGGATAAGCAGAAGTGGAACAGAATGTCCCTTATGAATATCGCAAATTCCGGATACTTCGCAGCAGACAGAAGTATAGAGGAATATGCGGAAAAATTCTGGAATCTCAGAAAAATCACAGGAAAGAACAACTAATATAAATGATCTATCAACATTCGGATTATGCTTCAGCGAATAACGTTGAAATAAAAAAAGAAATAAAGGTTGATCAAGTATGGGAAAACGCCTCGTATCGCGGGGCGTTTTCTATAGATGATGACATACGCTTCAGGATCAGTATCCCTACGGGTATGGGTACGCAGGGCGTGGTCATGCGAATCAACCGTGACGGTGAAAATTATTGGGATATTCCTCTTACTCTTACAAGCTACGATCCATCGCGTGAGGAATATACCGTTGAACTTAATATGCATAAGCTTTGCGGTCCCGTACCCGCGCTCTTTTTCTATGAGTTTTTGCTTCTTCGAGGAACGAGAACGCTCTTTACGAACAGCATCAATAACTATGATTTTGAGCTTTCCTATTATTCCACCTCAAAATTCTCGCTTCTGGTCTACCAGAACTATTTTGAGCCCAAGGAATGGTTTGGAAAGGGTATTATGTACCATATCTTCGTTGATCGCTTTGCGAAGGGCGATATAGGCCATGTTGAGCGCGAGGATGCCTTTATCAATGAGGATTGGTATAACGGCGTTCCTCAGTATGCGCGCGTTCAGGGAGAGCCCATCAAGAACAATATGTTCTTTGGCGGAAACCTTAAGGGCATTGAGGATAAGCTTGACTATCTTGAATCTATCGGCACTAAGGTTATTTATCTGAGCCCCATATTCAAGGCGTATTCCAATCACAAATACGACACTGGCGACTATATGAAGGTTGACGAGATGTTCGGAGGTGAGGATGCGTTTGTCTCCTTGCTTGAAAAGGCGAAGGAGAGGGGCATTGCCATTATTCTTGACGGTGTGTTCAACCACACGGGCGATGACAGTATTTACTTCAATAAATACGGAAAATGCGGTTGGGGTGGTGCGTATCTTGACCCTGAATCGCTTTTCAGAGATTGGTATAGCTTCAGAAGCTACCCGAACGATTATGAATCGTGGTGGGGGATCAATATTTTGCCCAAGCTCAATCAGAATAATCCCGATTGCCGCAATTATTTCCTCGGCGAGGGTGGAGTAGTTGAAAAATATACGAAAATGGGTATTGGCGGTTGGCGTCTTGACGTTGCTGACGAGCTGCCCGACGAGTTTTTGTATGAATTGCGCGAGTGCGTTCACAAGAATTCCGACTCACAGGCAATAATCATTGGCGAGGTGTGGGAAAATGCCGCAGTCAAGACCGCTTACGGCAAGAGGAGAAACTATTTCCACGGCCGTCAGCTTGACAGTGTTATGAACTATCCGCTTCGAAACGGTATAATCGACTTTGTCACTTACGGAAGTGCGGAGATACTTTATAACGTACTGGTGGAGCTTTATTCTTCATATCCGAGATGCGTTTGCGATTCACTTATGAATATACTCGGTACTCACGATACGGAGAGGATCCTTACCGTGCTTGGAGATAACTACCGCCCCGATGCGCCAAACGATCACCTTGCGGTTATGAGAATGACCGCGCAGGAAAGAGACAAGGCGGTCGCGCGCCTTAAGATGGCATCGATCCTGCAGTATACTGTTTACGGCATACCGTCCGTATTCTACGGAGATGAGGCGGGAATTGAGGGATATCACGATCCCTTCTGCAGGAGGACCTATCCTTGGGGACGCGAGAACAAGCAGCTTCTTGAGCATTATCGCAAGCTCGGTGAGCTTCGAAATATTGAAAAAGCGTTTGACAGGGGCTCTTTCAGAGTGCTTGAGCACGGTGCGGAGACCATTATGTACGAGCGTTGCAAAGAGGATTCACGCGTAGTGGTGCTTGCCAACGGCGGAGAGGAGAACTATCGCGTTCGTCTTGACGGAAAATGGATAGATATGCTTTCCTATGAGAGCTATGAAAACGTTATAACGGTGAAGCCGCATACGGCAAGAATTATGAAGCAAATATAGAAATAACGGGTCGCATATCCGTGTGCGATCCGTTAATTTTTTTGAAAAATTCAAAAAAAGTGATTGATATATACAGAAATATGTGTTAATATTATGATAGGAAAATTATATTTATTTATTCGAAGGAAGATTATGAAAAGATATATCATACCGTTTTGCCTCGTTTTACTTGCGTTGATGCTTCTGCCGTCGTGCGAGGAGCAAGAGGGCAGCGAGCGATATACCGGCATACTTGCAAGCGATGAGGTCATATCCTCTATCAAGCAAGAAATGGCGGACAGGGAAAACTCGCTTATGGCAGCAGAGGGGGACGTGTTCTGGACGGCTTCGGGCTCGCTTTGGCACTCCACCTACAAATGCTCGTATATCATAAACTCAAAGAATATTTACCACGGCACTCTTGAAGATGCAAAGCTTGCGGGAAAGAACTCTCCCTGTAAGCGGTGCGGTGCTTCGGACACGGGTGCTTCAAGTGATGAAAGATACGCAGAGCTTGAAAACGAGCCGATATGTGAAGGCGACGTATTCTTTACAAGGGGGGATGTGCTTTGGCACGCTCATCTCAACTGTCCACAGCTTGACGGCGGAGAAAAGGTATATCATTCAAGCAGAGAGGAAGCAGAGCTTCTCGGCAAGATATTGCCGTGTGATGAATGCACGGGAAAATAAAATTCTATTGCAGATATCGGAGGGATAATATGACTATCAGATACGCAGAAAAAAAGGATATTGACAGAATAATGCAGATAATCTCTGATGCAAGAGAGAGCATTGGCAGACTTGGAATAGATCAATGGCAGTACGGATATCCCACAAGGGATTCCGTTAAGGAGGATATCTCTCTTCACAGATGCTATGTTGTGCTTGACGGTGAGGAGATTTGCGCGACTTTTGCGCTTATGCTTCACGGAGAGCCCACGTATAAGAAAATATATTGCGGTGCGTGGATCGGCGACGGCGAGTATCTTACCATCCACAAGATCGCAATAGACAGTGCACATCGCGGAAGGGGTATTGCAGAGGAGATAATCTCGTTTATTATGGATTACGCGAGAGAGCTTGATTATGCAAGCGTCAGGGTCGATACTCATCACGGCAACCTTCCGATGAGAAGGATGCTTGAAAAGAACGGATTTGAGTATTGCGGAACCATCCACTTGCTTGACGGTCAGCCGCGCGTGGCTTATGAAAAATTGGTATAGGTAGATTATGGCGGAAAAACATTCAGTAAAGATCATAGCGCAGAATAAAAAGGCGTTTCACGATTATTTCGTAGAAGAAAGATATGAGGCGGGTATTGAGCTTTTCGGTACGGAGGTAAAAAGCATACGCGCCGGCAAGGTAAATATAAAGGAATCCTACTGTGACATAAAGGACGGTGAGGTGTTCGCCGTTGGAATGCACATAAGTCCTTACGAGCAGGGAAACGTGTTCAACAGGGATCCGTTGCGTCCAAAGAAGCTCCTTTTACACAAAAGGGAGATACTCAAGCTCTTCGGACTTGTGGCACAGAAGGGATACACTCTTATTCCTTTGCAGGTGTATCTCTCGAATTCGAGAGTTAAGGTAGAGATCGGTCTTTGCCGAGGTAAAAAGCTCTACGATAAGCGCGAGGATATGGCGCGCAACGACGCAAAGCGCGATATGGAGCGCGCGTTCAGATCACGTAATGATTAAGGCGGGAATTGAAATGAATATCAGCTTCGACAATCAAAAATATATTGAGCTTCAATCAAAGCATATCCGTGACAGGATCGCACAGTTTGGAGGTAAGCTCTATCTTGAATTCGGCGGCAAGCTCTTCGACGATTACCACGCGAGCCGCGTTTTGCCCGGATTTAAGCCCGATAGCAAGCTTCAGATGCTTCTTCAGCTTAAGGACAGGGCGGAGATAGTTATCGTAGTAAATACAGACGACATCGAAAAAAACAAGATACGCGGCGATCTCGGTATCACGTATGATCTTGACGTGCTTCGTCTTATCGACGCCTTCCGCAACGTCGGGCTTTACGTTGGAAGTGTGGTACTTACGAGATTTGACAGTGCACATCCCTCGGTAGCGAAGTTTGAGAGAAAGCTCACAGAGCGGGGAATTAAAATATATCACCATTATACAATTAAAGGTTATCCCTCAAACGTTGAAAAGATAGTAAGTGAGGAAGGCTTTGGTAAGAACGAGTATATCGAGACCGAGCGCGAGCTTGTTATCGTGACGGGTCCCGGTCCCGGAAGCGGAAAGATGGCAGTTTGTCTTTCACAGCTTTATAACGACAACAAGAGGGGCATTAAGGCGGGATATGCAAAGTTTGAGACCTTCCCGATCTGGAACAAGCCTTTGCGACACCCTGTTAATCTTGCGTACGAGGCGGCAACCGCTGACCTCAATGACGTCAATATGATCGATCCGTATCATCTTGAAAAATACGGAGTTTTGTCAGTTAACTATAACCGCGACGTTGAAATTTTCCCCGTGCTTGATGCGATTTTCAAGGGAATATATGACGGTGTGTCCCCTTATTTTTCACCCACGGATATGGGTGTGAATATGGTTGGAAACTGTATTATCGATGACAAGAGTGCCGTTGATGCATCAAAACGAGAGATCGTGCGACGCTATTACGATGCGCTTTGCGCGTGCAGGGATGACGATACGGAAAGAAATAAAAATGCTGTTGCGAAGATCGAGATTTTGATGCAGCAAGCAGGCATTTCAAAGGATTACCGCAGGGTGATAGCCGCTGCAAAGGCAAAGAGCGCGGAAGCGGGCGTTCCCGCGGCTGCAATAGAGCTTTCGGACGGAAGAATTATCACGGGTAAATCCACAGAGCTTCTTGAAAGCGTCTCTGCGATGCTTCTCAATGCGCTTAAAGAGATCACGGGCATTCCCGACGAGATACATCTGCTTTCTCCCGAGGTAATTGAGCCCGTTCGTGAGCTTAAATGCAAATATCTTTCAAGAACTTATAAAAAGCTCAACGTTAACGAGATACTTATTGCTCTTTCCATCAGCGCGCACACGTCTGCGACTGCGGCTTACGTGCTTAAGCACCTGCCGTCCCTTGCAGGCTGTGATATCCATTCAACGGTAATGCTCTCAAGTGTCGATATGGAGGTCCTTAAAAAGCTTGGACTTAACGTCACCTGCGAGCCGAAGTATCAGATCAAGGAGATATTTATTGGGTAATTTTCGAGAAAAGGAGAATTTGTATGAAGAAATATTATAAGCTATTTGCACTTGTATTTTTGACGTTTATATGTCTGCTTACGCTTGCTTCCTGCAACGGCGAGGATGATTACCAGTTCTCTGACGGAACACTCATCTACCGAAAGGTAGAGGGAGGCTATGAGGTCATTGGCGTTGAGGATGATGCTCCTCACGATATCGATATTCCCACATTCGTTAATTGGGAAAGTGTCGTGAGCATCGGTTCATACGCCTTCAATAACAATGCCGATATATATACGATTAAAATGCCTAGCACTGTAAAGATAATCAAGGATTATGCAATAGGTAATTGTTGTAATCTTTTGACGGTATCCATCCCCGACGGAATTGAGAGGGTGGGAGAGACGAATTTCTTCGATTGTCCCAATTTGGAGTATAAGAACTACGAGAACGGTAAATACGTAGGGAATAGCTCCAACCCGTATCTTGTTTTATATGAGGCTGTGGATAGGAATATCATTTATTGCGAAGTTAACAGCAGATGCAAGATCATCGGCACTGCCTTCAAATTTTGCAAGGAGCTTGAAAATGTTAAAATACCTAATGGAGTAAAGGTCATTGATAAATATGCATTTTTTGCGTGCGGATCGTTGAAAGAGCTTGTAATTCCTTCAAGTGTAAAGATTATAGGTGACTCGGCTTTTTCTAATTGTAGTGCTCTTGAAAGGATAGAAATGTCCGATAAAATTGAGGAGATTGGAGAAAGTGCGTTTTATCTATGCAGATCCCTTGCAAGTATCTCTTTGCCAGATACATTGAAGAAGATCAATGGTAGCTTATTTGCTGATTGCTCAAAGCTCGAATATAATGAATATGAGGGCGGATTGTATCTCGGAAACGAGAAGAATCCTTATCTTTTCCTCGCTTGTTTTGAAGATCCTACAAATTTTAAGGCTACTATTCATAAGGATACTAAGCTTATAGATTTGTACTGTAGCTTTGTAAGCTACGGATTTGACGTTGATCTCAATATTTCCGAGATTTTTGTTCCCAAGGATAGTAAGTATTTTAAATCGATTGACGGAAATCTCTACTCAAAAGACGGAAAAACACTTGTGAAATATGCGCCGGCAAAAGCTGATGAAGCATTCAGTGTTCCTGAGGGCGTTGAGAGGATAGGCGAATACGCTTTTTGTGATTCTTCTGTTAGGAGCGTTTATTTGCCCGACAGCGTCAATGAGTTGGGAGATCTAGTTTTTGCGTGGTCAATGGAGCTTGAGAATATTAGATTTTCCCCTAATATCAAAGAAATCCCTATGTATGCATTCAGCGGATGTTCATCATTGGCGGCGATAGAGCTCCCGGACGGACTCAAATCCATTGGAAAAAGTTCATTCTCTAATTGTACGTCGCTTGAAAGTATTGCTTTCCCTGAAAGTCTCAAATTGATATATGAGAATGCGTTTTATGGATGTGACGCTTTAGTTAGCATTACTATTTCGGATAACATTAATTTAATTGACTCTTCCGTCTTTAGTCAGTGCGAGCGCCTTGAAAACGTTGTAATTGGAGAAGGAACCAAAACTATTAATTCTTACATGTTTAAAGGTTGTACATCGCTAAAAGCTGTTACGCTTAATAATAGCATTACCGCAATTGAGAGGGGCGCGCTTATCGGATGCGAATCTCTTGAAAAAATAATGTTTAACGGAACGGTTGAAGAGTGGCTTGCTATTAAAAAGTATACCGATAGTTATTATGAGTATAACTGGAATTATAAGACCGGTAATTATACGGTGATTTGTACCGACGGGAAGCTTGATAAAAACGATAATGTAATTGAATAATCATAACCACCAGTGAAACTGGTGGTTTGCACAGCCCCTATAAGGGGCAAATACAGGCTTAACCCCTAAAGGGGCACAGAAACATAGCACTGCATTACAATTTCAGGCAGCCGCTCACGTGCGGCTGTCTTTTTTTGCCTACTTGGACTTGTTACCCGTAAACGGGTCCGTATATTCGCTGATGCTCGTTTGATCCAACATATAATCTTCCTCAAGTTGATTTTTGATGTATTCTGCTATCATTTTCTTATTCTTTCCCACTGTATCAACGTAATACCCCCTACACCAAAAATGTCTCGATCTTCAAATTTGCATGCCTATCAAATATCATTAAACTACTTTTCCCCTTGAGATATCCCATAAATTGTGCTATACTTATAT
>CALGCW010000207.1 GCA_937884385.1 uncultured Clostridia bacterium
GTCAGATAAAGCTCGATCTGCCCTACGCCAATTACATTCACGAGCTACCCCTACTGTCGTTTGGGGATGTGCAGCATACAATAAATCTATCTTTGGTGTATAACCACGAGCGAAAGAAGGCGGCGGAGGACCCGGATACGCCTGCAAGCGAGGTAAATCCATTCGGTATTGCGCCCGGATTTAAACTTAATCTGCAGAAGCGTATCGGTTTGACGAACGGCGTTCCTGTCGCTTATCAAGAAGCGAACGGGAAGTTTACCGAATTGATGTCTTTTGGCAATGTGTATACTTTTGATGATGAGTCGCAGAGGATCATTAGAAAAGTAGGAACGACCTATGAACTTGAGTATCCTGACTATAGCAAGGAAACGTACAATTCGGACGGTAATATTACCTCTGTAGTCGATAAGTATGGAGACGATTTCATTACTTTTGGCTACGATAGTGCTAAAAAGCTTACATCTATCATCACCTTTGATGGTACGAAAATCATATCTTTGGGCTACACTTCAAATAAGCTTACTTCAATTAATTATGCGGGTGATTCAACCTCTGTGACATATCATACTAACGGTACAATAAATTATGTTGAGCATTATTCGGATGTGTTCTATAAATATGAATATTCAACGAATGGATATCGAGTATATTCTACAGACGAAAGCACCGCAAGTGTGGGAGTTAGAGAAATAATATACACTTACTCAAGTCAGTTTTTTGAGGCAGAAATCACACACAAGATACAGAACACAGTAGTTGATTCGATAAGATATCATTCCAAGGATTGGGATGAGGATTCATATATTCAATACAATCAAGTTGATGTAACGAATCATTTGGGTGTGAAAACAAGATTGCAATTCAATTATGATGACGAGCTTTTATACAGCTATGAAGTTCCCGATTCGGATATTGGCTTTACCGGTGGCAGGTTTTTGAGTCCCGTAGTCGTAAACAAAACAGACAATGAATTCAACAATTCGGGCATTGGTACACAAAAATACGAGGATGGCTTATATTTGATTTGTAATAGTTCAACGAGCCAATGGCAATGGACTGCCGATTCACAAATGGATGAAACAACGGAAGGTTTCTATACGTTGACAGGATGGTTTAAAAGAGATAACGATACTTCTGATTATACTATCAGCATATACGCAACCGAGGACCCCTTCCATATTCCCAAATTGTCACCGGGTCAGTGGAGATACTTTGCGTATAAGTTCTATCATAAGGGTGCAAGAATTGAAATAAATCTTGGCGGAAACGACGGTGCGTTGCAATTAGCGGACTTCAAGCTAATGTTCCAGCAAACGCATACTGTGGATGGCAATAACGTTCAAGCGGCATACGATGAGGAGGTTTTGATACACAAATCTACGGGCGAAATCATACCGATCACCAGTAAAACTTACTTCCATCCCGATTATAACAACACCGGTAATTGGATATATCTTCAAGACTTGATGAAATATAAAATGAATCAAAGAAGAGGTGTTAATACAAGTGAGATATATTGCAATAACTGTAAAGGTATAATAACAAGCTCAACAGAGTTAAAGGTCAATTACGAGGATGCCCAGATCAGCATTGACAATTTTGATATTGGTAGAAGACGCTTTGAAAAATCAAATGAGTATTTGACTAAAATCATTATCGACGAAAACTCATCATCCTTAATAAAGAGCGAAGCCTGTATAAATAATACCGTTATTAATTATCAGGAATTTGATGATCATTTTGACGTTGTTAAAACCGTACTTGAAGGTGTGACGACCAATTACACGAGAAACACACAGGGTTTGGTGACAAGAGAAGCAGTTTCCGGGCTTTATACATATAGGACTTCGTATGATAATGATCGTATCATGGTGGAGCAAATCGATCCTGCCGACGATGATATGGTTATGGCAACGACAAAATACAATCTTGATACGGTTTGGGGCGGCATCAAATCTATAGAATATCCCAATGGTTTGGTGGTGACTGATACCAACAGTGTTGATATGAATGCGCTGTTGGAAAGAAGCTTTCGTATGGACGGTGAGAACAGTAGGAAGAATACGTTAACGTATTATTTGGGTAACGTCTCAAGCATGTCGGATGGATATGTTGACTATTCATTCAACTATATTGGCGGAGAGTTAGCAAGTGTGGATAAGGACGGTTCTCAAATCGAGCAGCATGAGCATAATAGAGGTCAAAAAAAGATAAAAAGCGGTTACCCCACGATTGAAAGCGGTTTATACAGTGATATCTCTTACTACGATAAATACGGCAGACTTCAAAGCATTGACGGAGTAATGAGCAATACCTATAATAGTAATCAGTATTTCTATTATCTGGTAAACAGTAAATCTTACCGTTACTTCAACGAATACGACAAGTCCAATCACGGAGCTTTACAGCTTGGCTCCGTTGGTAATGACGGTGCGGGTGCAATGCTTGCATCAACGGTTGACCACTTGAGAGGCGAAACCACTAGATACGGTTATTATGACGGCAAGCTAACAGCAGCGGTGACAACGGATGATACGTATGGAGGTGTGAGCAGGCAGGAAACGTTCAGCTATGACGATGATGATCGCTTGACGGGAGACGAATTCTATTACGATTATCAAAATTCCAAGCGCGTAAAGTCGGTTTTGGAATATGACGACGGAAGTGCGAGCGCACCGACCAAGAGCAATAGAGTGAAAACCTACTCATACAGCATAAATGGAGTTGAAAAAGCTAAAACAACAAATACATTTGATAGTTTTAATAGAGTGAGTGGCAAAGAGTATGCCATTGACGGCATGAAATTTAACAAAAATATCACCTATACAAAGACAAGACCTACCGGAATCGAAGATAAATTTGCTTTTAAAACTCTTGCTAATACAACATACGGATATGATACCATGGGTAGAATAAGCTCCGTGAACAATGGCGAGCCTATTACATATGAATATGACGAATACGGTCAGCTTGTTAGAGAGAACAACAAAATTCTTGACAAAACTATCCAATACGCGTATAATGGAATTGGAAATATTTTGAGAGTAAACACGTATGCGTATACCCCCAAGGGTACTGCACTAAGCGGAACACCTACCACACAGTCATTCTCTTACGATAATACTGTTCCTGACAGACTCACTGCGTTTGGTTCCAAGGCAATTACCTATAACAGCATGGGTTGTCCAGTGTCTTATGACGGTCAAACTCTTTCTTGGACAAAGGGAAAACTGACAAGTGTATCAAGCGGAACACCACCCTATAGCAGCAGAACGTACAATTATACGTATGACGCATACGGTAGAAGAACGCAAAAGGTATATACTAATATGTCTTTGGCGGGAACGATGCCGAGCCAGACAACGATTGCAACGTCGTATGATTATGATAATAGCGGTAAACTGATAAGAGAAAGTATAGTAAGCTCTTATTCAGCGGGTAATATGAGTACAACCGAAAAAATTTATCTATATGATGAATCCGGTGTAATCGGTATGATCTACACTGCGGACGGAACATCTACAGCATATTACTTCCGAAGAAACCTTCAGGGTGACGTTGTTGCTATCTACAACAGAAGGGGAGTTAAGCAAGCAGAATATGCTTACGACGTATATGGAAACTGTACCATTACTGATAGTACAAACTACATTATTACCAATGCTAACCCCTTCCGTTATAGAGGGTATTACCTTGATGAAGAAACGAGTTGGTACTACCTCAACGCAAGATACTACTCCCCCGAATGTCGTAGATTCATCAGTCCCGATGATACCGCATATCTTGACCCCGAATCCGTAAATGGACTTAATCTCTATTGCTACTGTAATAATGATCCCGTAAACTACTGCGACCCGAGTGGGCATTTGGTATTGGCAACTTTCGGTTTTTGGGCAATTGTTGGAATTGTTTCTGCCGCTATGGTTTTAGGTGGCGGCGCGCAATTGGCTTCTAATGCACTTGCTGGCAATACTGGTAGCGACTTGTGGCGAGGTGTTACCGGTGCTGCGTTGGGCTCTGGAGCAAATGCTTTATCTTTGTGTTTGCTTCCTGCAACATGGGGCGGTAGTTTGGCCGTAAGCGCTTTGCTTGGTGCAAGCCTTCAAACTGGTGTCGACAATATTGAAACCTTAATTCGTGGTGAAAGTGTATCATTGAAGCAAACAGTATTGGATTTAGGCATTAATTTTGTAACTACATTTATAGGAAACTGGCTGGGATCAAATATAGTTCCAACAAATGCTGGATGGTTTAAACCACAAAGATTCGATAGCGTATTTTTGAAACCATATGGACAAAGAATTCTTGTTCAAACTTCTATAGGTGCAGGCGTATCAGGAATGGTTAATTTTGAAAGAAAATTCAATTGGAATAATATGAATAGAATTTATTATATGCCTTCGATTCCATCACCAATTCTGCCAACTTATTTATATAATTAAAGAGGTAAAATAATGATTGTTAAAGAAAAATTAATTAATGCATACCCACTTACGGAAAAAATAGAAATTGATTATGAGTGCTATAAAATCAAATCAAGAAAATATGTTGTTTTTATTGACGAGATAATTTCTAACAGTGATACCGAGAAACTATTGGATAAACTTCTAACATCAATAAAAACGAAATCTTCAATAGTAAGTACATTAATTGTTGTAGCTAATACAAATGAAGAATTTAAAAAAGAAGATTTGGTGTTTTTTAATGGAGTGGATACGTTTGTTATTTATTATTTATTAAACAAAACAGACGGTAGCATTTACTTTAATGATCAAGGAACATATTGGTTTGGTGGCAACTGGAAAAAAATAATAAAAAGATTTAATGAAATATTGAAATCATAATATTAACTAAATCCCCAAATATAAACAAACTTAAGAGGATGCATATATTCTATACATCCTCTTTTCATAAAACATTTACACACTACAGAGGGATTTAATAATGGCAAGACGTTCTATTACAATCACTCCGTTGGTAATGAATCAGAACATATCGTTTTTCTTTACGATGAAAGCGCTATCATTGGCATGGTGAGAACAGCAAGTGGCGTTACTAATGCATATTACTTCCGAAGAAACCTTCAGGGCGATGTTGTTGCTATCTACAACAGAAGGGGAGTTAAGCAAGCAGAATATGCTTACGACGCATATGGAAACTGTACTATTATCGATAACACAAACTTTACAATATCAAATGCAAACCCCTTCCGCTACAGAGGTTATTACCTCGACTCCGAAACAGGTTGGTACTACCTCAACTCGCGTTACTACTCTCCCGAGTGGAGAAGGTTTATTTCTCCTGACGATACGGCATATCTCGACCCTGAAACCCCTAACGGATTGAATCTCTACTGCTATTGCGGCGATGACCCCGTTAACTATGCAGATCCGAGTGGAAATGCTTGGGAAACTATTTTGGATATATTATCTATCGGATGGAGCATATACGATTTGTACAAAAATCCTTCTTTGGAAAATGTGGGGTGGTTAGCATTAGATGTTGCTTTTGCAATTGTACCGTTTTTGACTGGAAGTAGCTTAATTAAAGCGGCATCTAAATTGGATGAAGTTGCATATGTTGGTCAAGGAATTAATAGATTTGATGATTTGTACGACACCGTTGTGTTGGGTAATGATATGCATAGGGTTATGGACAGAGCGTGGGATATAGGAGCTACGTTTTATGGTGGATATGGACCACTAAACGCGCTTGGAGCTTTGCATAATTTTGATGCCGCAACGGATGCTATGAGATATGCTGGAACATTGGATAATGTGCGATTTATCATTGATAAATTTAATGCTGGGTATAAGTTTGTACATGTTGGTAGCGATGGAAGAGGATTCTTTAGAATGATGAAGTCTGCTTACGGCACAGAACTTAAGGTGTTATATAGGTTAATATATGGCAATAAATTGCACAACTTATGGTGGATTGCAAATGCAGGAAGGAGGATTATATGGTAGAAAACAAAGCAACTCAAACTATTCTTTCGATGTTAGGTGAATACATTATTAATGGAGATGTAAAGTTTGCTCCAACAAACAATTGGCTAAATTATTATTTCAAAATACATTGCGGTTGTCAAATATTTAGTATTCATTTGGCGTATGAATTTGTAGACAGTTACTATAAAATTCTAATTGAAGACCTTAGCCACAATCAATTGGAGAACACTATTTTTCTTACTCGCTCAAAGAACTTTCATAAACAAGTAAAGAGTATTATCAAATCTAACAAATTATGCAATAAATCTTTTCTTGACCATGTAACGGCTTCTTCAATTATAATCAAAAATTTCATAGACATTGCCGGATCATTTAATGAATTGATTGAGATGTATCCTCGAGATTTGAAATTTGATGGGTATTTTATATAGGCGGGATGAGAAAGTTATTGGGATATATCAACGTCATATGATTATGACAATAACGGCAGGCTGATAAGAGAAAGGCGTTCGGAGAATTACAAGCTTGAGTATTCAATTACAAGAGAGTTCACCTACTTGTATGATGAAAGCGGGATGATCGGCTTTACTTACAGCTATGAGGGAGCGACACCGCAGGCGTACTATTACCAAAGGAATCTTCTCGGAGACGTTATAGCGATATACAATGCGAACGGTGTGAAGCAGGCGGGGTATGCTTATGATGCGTGGGGTAATTGTACAATTACCGACAGCACGAACTCCGATATTGCAAATGCCAATGCGATAAGATATCGCGGATATTACTTCGATGTTGAGACGGGTTGGTATTTCCTTAATGCACGTTATTACTCTCCCGAGTGGCATAGATTCATAAGTCCTGATGATACATCTTATCTTGATCCCGAAAGTGTAAATGGACTTAACCTTTATTGCTATTGTAATAATGATCCTGTTAACTTCGTTGATCCGAGTGGGCATGATTCTGAGTGGTTGGGATATTTGGCTAGTGTATTATTAATAGGTTTCGGAATAGCATTCTCTGCTACAGGTTTTGGCGGGGCACTTGGCGGTATTTTAATAGGGATGGGCGCTGGTTCCTTGATTAATGGTTGTGTAACCGAGGCAAATGGCGGTAGCTTTTGGGCTGGCTATGCTGGAGGCATGATTTCCGGAGCAATATGTGGTGCTGGAGCAGGAATTGGCGGAATGGCTTTTGCGAAAGCAACTAAGTTTGCAGGTGCACTATGTCTTAAATATTTATCATTAGGAGCTTTAGAATCCTTTGTAGGTGGATTCGCAGGTAATTTTTTAGGTACAATATATACAGATTGGTATAATTCCGGATTTAAAAGTGTCAATTTGAATATGCCTGAGCTATTGGTCACTTCGACATTTATGGGAACATTAAATATTATTGCTGGCGTGGGTTCTGGAGCAGCTTCGATAGTTGGCGAATTAGGCAAAACTTCCGGAATTGGCGCAAACTCTCAATGGGCGCACCGTATTTTGTCGGGTTCTATTGCAGGTGCTACTGAAACACTTTATGATGTTACTTCCTATTTGTACGGCTTTTTAAACTAATATATTTTTATTTTGAGGTATATAATATGAAAAATCGGTTTAATCTATATTATTTTCTTAATATGCAGCTTTTTATAACTATGCTATTAATACAGACTTTGATGATAGTTACTCCTCTAAGTTATTTGATTTCTGGAGAGAATATTAATCTTATACTATTTTTTAAAATTTGCATTATTTTACCTCTTATACTCTCACTTGTGCACATTTGTTTGTGGGGCTATTGGATATTTCAAACAGTAACAATTAATAGAGACGGAATAGAAATATGGCTTTTTAAAAAATGCATTAAAAAATGTACTTGGAACAGCGTATTAAAGATTGAATATAGCAGCCATATGAAAAATCCTGCACTTAAGATAACACTCCAAAATGAAGATGTATTTTATTTAGATAAAAGAAAATCGATTATACAAGCCATAGAATTTTATTCGAACAAGCAAATCACATTTTCCTAAAATTTTAGCCCTCAGGCGGTTGCCTGAGGGCTTTTATTAATAAGAATAAACCTCGTTACCCATAAGGGTTGCTCCGCGTTCGCGTTGATGTTGCTCTACGGAGTGTGTGATCTCCTTGCCGTCAAGGTAAACCTTGATAACCTGAGAGCCTGAGAGCCGCCGTTTTATCTTGACAAAACCTTGAAATACGAGTATAATGAAGATACGGGAAATCTTGAATACGTAAAGACTTTTGGATATACTACCGGTGTATTGAGTGGGACTCCGATAAAGACTGAGACGCTGACATATCTATGGAATGAAATACAATTTTTAATTCAAAATGGCATACCGTGGTATATGCCGTAGGAGGTAAAATGGTATATTGGTTAAAATCTATCTTCACCAATCACAAAAAAGAGGAAAAGCGACGCTATGCTCTATATTACGAGTTGTTTAGCAAATTTCTTGAACAACATAATGCTAAACTATTATCCCTCGAGTACTTTTATAAACTCATGGGAAGTATGATATTGACATTCGAATACAATGGTACAGTGCATACTTGCAAATGTGATAGGGACAATATATATCTTGATAAAGAGTTCATATGTAACGGATCTTACCACATTCCGGGTAGGGATGACTCTAAAGATCAGATGATGAAGACCATAGAAGAAAGAGTTTTTCAAAATTCCGAAAATTGAGATTTTTGCAAAACGCAAGGTTACCCTTTTGTATCTTAAAACGATAACTTTAAGTTTAGGGAGCGCTCGTGCGCTGATACAGGATATATTTTAGCTACATCAGCCTTATCATATCTCGTAGGTGCAAAAATAACAGAGGGTTCAATTGCGTTGGGTACAGCGGTAGCCACGACTGCAGGCGTGGCTGCGGGTGCATGTGTGGTGATTATTGGAATTGTGGCAGGCACTATTCTAATCGCAGTGATATCGGATGCACTTGATAATTGGTGGGATCAAAAGAAGAAGGAATGGTTTTCATAATATGAAGAGAATTTATTTATTTGGAAGAATTGTTAGATTATCTTTTTTGATATCATCTATCTTTGTGATATATGCTTTTGTTGATAATCTTCTGAGTGAATTTAGTTTTAAAAATTTGTTTTTATTGTTTTTGGCTATTACTTTGGTTATTTCCACTTTGATTTGGATATATTCTAAGGGTTTCTTCATTGACAGAAAAAACAATAAACTAAAGATCATTTTGGGGTATTTAAAAAATGAAAGAAAAGAAATTTATTTGAGTGATATTGATTCGATCGATGTTGAGCTTACTGTGTATGTTGGTATGGTTTTTACTATCAATTATAACAATAACAGCAGCGAAAAAATGCAGTATACATTTTATAGGGTGCCTTTCTTTCAAAAATTACAATATAAACGAATAAAAAAACAATTAAGCAAAATTAAATATTAATTCAAATGTTTTATATGTTATATCAAAAATTCATTCTTGACGAAATTCCGTATTAATTTAACAGCCCGACCTGCATTTGCAGGTCGGGCTTACTTTTTCTTGACAAAACCTTCCATTATGAGTATAATGGAATTGGGAATGGCGAGATTGGTGAAAAAAGGAACAGCGGGGGCTGTTCCTTTTTTGGTATGCATTTGTTAGGGATTTGCTATGCATTTATTGGGGATTTGTTGTGCATTTGTTAGGGATTTGTTGTGCATTTGTTAGGGATTTGTTGTGCGTTTGTTATGCATTTGTTTTATTACTTAATCGTTTTGCGGGGGTGGATTTGGGTCATCCCCAATATTTTTTGTCGAGGGAGCGAAGCTGGATAGCTTCTGCGATGTGCTGTGCGCAGATCATCTCGCTTTTATCGAGGTCTGCTATGGTTCTTGCGACGCGCAGGATCCTATCGTAGCCGCGCGCGGAGAGTCCGAGGTTATCGTAGGCGGAGCGAAGTATCATATCTGCGCTCTCGTCGGTCTTGCAAAACCTTCTTATTTCCGCAGGGTCTAGGTCCGCGTTGCTCTTTGGCTTTGCGCCCGTTTTTTGCATTCTTTTTGCCGCGAAGTTGCGTGCTTCGACTACTCTTTCGCGGATCGCTTCGCTTCTCTCCCCTGTTTCCGTGCTTGAAGAAAGCTCGGTATAGGAGAGCGAGGGGAGCTCGATCTGTATATCTATTCTATCGAGCAGGGGGCCGCTTATTCTTGACACGTAGCGCTTGACATCCTCGGTCTTGCAGGTGCAGGGCTTCGTTGGATGGCCAAAATAGCCGCATCGGCAGGGGTTCATTGCTCCAACGAGCATAAAGTTGCAGGGGAAGGTCACCTTTGCCGAGGCTCTAGTTATAGTCACCTTGCCGTCCTCAAGCGGTTGGCGAAGGGTGTCGGTCACCTGTTTTGGAAATTCGGGTAATTCGTCTAAAAACAGCACTCCGTTATGTGCGAGGGAGACCTCACCCGGCTGTGGATTGACGCCGCCGCCAACGAGGCTGACTGCGCTCATCGTATGGTGGGGTGAACGGAACGGTCTTGAATAGAGCAGGCTTTGGCCCTCGGGCAGTCTACCTGAGATGGAATAGATCTTAGTGCTTTCGATCGCTTCGTCAAAATTGAGGGGCGGAAGTATGGTAGGAAGCCTTTTGGCAAGCATTGATTTGCCCGTTCCGGGTGGTCCGATGAGCAAAATGTTATGGCCGCCCGCCGCCGCGATCTCCATTGCGCGCTTTGCCAGGGCTTGTCCCTTAACGTCGGAAAAATCTATTGGGTAGCTATTGATCTTCTCTCTGAATTTGCTGTCGCTATACTCAATTTTGGGCATTTCCCTGCCCCCGTTAAGATGGTGGACGAGATCTGCGATATTATCGACGGGGATGACGTCGATTCCCTCAACTGCGGATGCCTCGGGCGCGTTTGCCGTGGGAACGTAGAATTCCTTGAGCCCCGCTTTCTTCGCCGCGACGCACATTGAAAGTACTCCGTGAACGGCGCGAAGCTCGCCAGAAAGCGAAAGCTCGCCCACGAAGCATTTTTGTGAGAGGTCGCGCTCCGGGCGGATGACTGCGCCTGCGTGCAATATTGACAGAAGGATCGGTAAATCGAGCGCCGAGCCCTCTTTTTTCTTATCTGCCGGCGCAAGGTTGACCGTAAGCAGCAATGATGGGAATACTACGCCGCTGTTTACGCACGCGTTGCGGACCCTTTCCTTTGCTTCCTTGACCGCTGCGTCGGGTAGTCCGACAAGCTCGAAGCCCGGTATTTTGTTGCGCGCGCTGCATTCGACCGTTATTATGAAGCCGTCGATGCCGCTTATTCCTGCGCTGTTGATTTTTGAATACATGGTTGTCACCCCTTTTTTGGGAATTAAGAGAATAATAAGTGAGTTGTTTTGGTTTTAAATTGGACCGTGGGGAGTAAATGCAAAATGCAAAGTGCAAAATTGGGATTTATCGGTGTGATAGCCTTCCCATTGAGGGGAAGGTGGATG
>CALGCW010000208.1 GCA_937884385.1 uncultured Clostridia bacterium
CCCCCAATTTTGCACTTTGCATTTTGCATTTCGCGCCCCGCGCGATAACTCCCCAATTTTACGGATCGTTTTTTGTATCCACCCGTTTTTCAATATTTTTCCGACACATTTGACCCATAATCAAGCAAAAAACTATTGACATTTTCGCCAATTGTGATAAAATGTAATGTGAAATAGGATGGCAAAATGTTGCCATAAGCAAATAAACAAGCTAAACCACCGCAAAATCGGTGGAGAATGGAGAAAACAAATGAACGTTTTAAAAGAATTATCCCTTATAGGCATCGTACCTGTAATCAAGATCGACAGAGTTGAGGACGCACTCCCCCTTGCAAAGGCTCTTTGCGACGGCGGACTTCCCTGCGCGGAGATTACCTTCCGTACGGCTGCTGCTAAGGACGCGATCGCGGCTATCACAAAGGAATACCCCGATATGATCGTTGGCGCGGGCACGGTTCTCACAAAGGAACAGGTCGATGCGGCAATAGAAGCAGGCTCAAAATTCATCGTAAGCCCCGGCTTCAACCCCGAGATCGTTAAATACTGCCAGGAAAAGGGCTGCCCCATCGTTCCCGGCATCAACAACCCCACAGGCATTGAGCAGGCGCTCTCCTTGGGTCTGACAACAGTTAAATTCTTCCCCGCTGAGCAAAGCGGCGGCATCAATATGATCAAGGCAATGAGCGCGCCCTACGGTGCAGTCACATTTATGCCCACAGGCGGCATCGGACCTGCTAATGTAAACGATTATCTCTCCTTTAACAAGATCCTCTGCTGCGGCGGAAGCTGGATGGTTAAGGCTGATATGATCAACGCAGGCGACTTCGACGGCATCACAAAGCTCGTTCGCCAGGCAGTTGACACAATGCTCGGCTTCAAGTTCAAGCATATGGCTATCAACGAAACAAGCAAGGACGCGGCTGATTCCGACGCAAACGCGATCAACGGCGTATTCGGTCTCGGCACAAGAGCTGCAAGCGCTTCCACCTTCGCTTCCGAGTCCATCGAAATTATGCACACACCCGGCAAGGGCACACACGGTCACGTTGGCATTCAGACAAACAACGTTGAGCGCGCCGTTTACCACCTTGAGCGCCGCGGCGTTAAGTTCGACCACTCCACAGCTCGCTTTGATAAGGCGGGCAAGATGACATTCATCTACCTCGCTGACGAGATAGGCGGCTTCGCATTCCACATTTGTCACTAATTATTCAATTTAAATAAATAGCTGAAAGGAAAAAGTAAAATGAAAAGAGTTGTCACATTCGGCGAGCTTATGCTCAGACTTCAACCTTATAACTATGAAAGATTCGTTCAGTGCGACCACGTTGAGTTCACATTCGGCGGCGGCGAGGCTAACGTTTCCGTTTCTCTTGCTAATTACGGTATCGACGCAGCGTTCGTTACCAAGCTTCCCGCACACGCAATCGGTCAGGCAGCAGTTAACAGCCTCAGAAGATATGGCGTTGACACGTCTATGATCGTTCGCGGCGGCGACAGAGTAGGTATCTACTTCAACGAGAAGGGTGCTTCTCAGAGAGGCTCCGTATGTATCTATGACCGAGCTAACTCCGCTATCGCAAAGGCTTCTACCTCCGATTTCGATTGGGACGCTATTTTTGAGGGCGTTGATTGGTTCCACTTCACCGGTATTACTCCCGCACTTGGCGAGAACGTCGTTGAAATATGCCGTGAGGCTTGCAAGGCTGCTAAGGCTCGCGGAATCAAGATCTCCTGTGACCTTAACTACCGCGGCAAGCTCTGGACAAGAGATCAGGCAAGAGCCGCTATGACGGATCTTTGCCAGTACGTTGACGTTTGCATCTCCAACGAAGAAGACGCAAAGGACGTGTTCGGAATTGAAGCCGAGGCTACCGACATCTACGGCGGTAAGCTTAACCACGAGGGCTACAAGTCCGTTGCAAAGCAGCTTGCTGATAAGTTCAACTTTGAATACGTTGCTATCACTCTCCGTGAGAGCCATTCCGCATTCGATAACGGTTGGTCTGCAATGCTCTATAACGTAGCAAACGACGAGTACTGCTTCTCCAAGAAGTATAACCTTCACATCATCGACCGTGTAGGCGGCGGCGACTCCTTCGGCGGCGGCCTTATCTACTCTCTTCTTTCAGGTAAGAGCACAC
>CALGCW010000209.1 GCA_937884385.1 uncultured Clostridia bacterium
CTCCAACCCATCCATATCCTTGAACCGCCATATCAATGAAATGGTTCAAAAGGAGAACGGTTTTGGCGTTGAAAGAATCCTTGTCGTAGCACTCGGGAAGGTCGATGTTGAGCGACTCTTTGATTGCGTTTTTGACGCGCTCGGTGGGCTGGTCGTCCTTATACCAATCCACCACCATAAGAGTTGCCTTTTCCTCTGTGAGCTTCTTGTAGAGGTTCTTCGCGGCAAGCTTCACTTTCTGTTCCTCAGCTTTTGTGAGCTTCTTACCTTTAATCAAAAGGTCGTAAACCTCAAGTTCTTCTTCGCTTAACCCCTCTGTGTCAGCACGCTTCTGCTCGGCTTGCATTTCTTCGAGCAATTTGATTAACTGCTCGTAGTAATCCTCATTCTCCGATCCTCCGGCGTTGTATCTATCAACGATACCCTTGAAACGCTCCGAGAACTTCACGCGAGTGCAGTTTTTGTTAATCATCTTTTGGAGAGCTTCTTCCAAATACTTTTTCAAATCGTCGATTTCGATTGCCTTGTACGGAGTCTTTTTGATTTCCAAGCGAAGCTCGTCCACATCAATTTTAGACAAATCAATGACCTTGGTGCCGTGAATCACATACTCGGAATCGGCATCTACGTTCACGTTTGAAAAAATGCTTGTGTCAAGCACCTGCGCCATACGAAGCCGTGCACGATTGATCTTTTCATCGTCAATGTAATTGTAGAAAAGACCGTGCAAATAGGATATAGGCGAGAACTTTTCGTTTATCCAGCTCTGTTCAAATATCTCGGGCTTGGCGGCTTCATACAAATTGATCGTCGTGTTTGCCAAGACCTTAAAACGATCCTTGGCATCGTCGATAGCAATAATTGTATTGTATGCGGCACGCAGCTCGTCAAGCTTATCAAACGTCGATGCCTCGGCAATAATCTTGTCGAGATCAATGCCCATTTCCTTCAAGAAAGCATCTGTTTCGTCAATGCAAGAATCAATGTTAACGATCAACTGATCGATGTCTTTAGCCGGAAATTCGGTGTCATCGTCGCCCGAAGCATAGTCCGAAAGAGCCTTCTTCATATACTTGAACACGTTAACATAATCAACGATTATACCGCAGGTTTTTGTTGGGAACACACGGTTTGCACGTGCAATTGCCTGCATCAGAGTGTGTCCCTTCATAGGCTTATCAAGATAAACCGACGAAAGGCTCTTTACGTCAAATCCCGTCAGCCACATCGCACATACGAAAACAAGCTGAAGCGCATCAGTCGGGTCTTTGAAACGATCCTCGATATCCTTGCCCTCGGGTGTGATCTCGTTCATTTTAGCACGGTGAGAAGAAATATCAAGCCCCTGCGCCGCGAACTTTTGATTCTCGTCGGCTTCTTCGGAAACGATAACTGCCATCTCCATCCTGTTCATATAGTCGATCATTGCGGAGATCTGATCTCGTTCCTCTTTTGTGGCGGCTTTGTTTCTCTCGGCGACAAGCTTTTTCTTTTCCTCACCCCAATAGTGCTGAACCTTATCATACATCTTTACGGCAGTATATTTATCCACAGATACTACCATTGCTTTGCCACGGAAGCCACGACGAGGCAAATGATGCACGATATCTCTTGCAATCTTGTCAAGTCGGTCATCACGCTTGATAACCTCAAGGATTCTTG
>CALGCW010000210.1 GCA_937884385.1 uncultured Clostridia bacterium
TTTTTTGTTTTTTTTTTCTCAAAAAGGAGCATCTTCTCCTCTTTGTAACTTCTCCCAACAAATCGATCTATAAAAATTATTTCAAAAGCTCTGCCTTAAGTACGGGTGCAAGATCTCTTGCCTCCCAAGGAGCATTGATATCCTCGCGTCCCATATGACCGTAAGCCGCAGTAGCGCTGTAAATGGGTCTTCTGAGCTGGAAGCGGTCGATAATAGCTGCGGGGCGAAGGTCAACGTGCTTCTGAACTGCCTCAGAAATGAGAGCCTCATCAACGATACCCGTGCCGAAGGTGTCAATCATAACGGAAACGGGCTTTGCCACTCCGATTGCATACGCGAGCTGCACCTCACACTTCTTTGCAAGGCCTGCCGCAACGATGTTCTTTGCGATATATCTTGTAGCATAGCAAGCGGAACGGTCCACCTTCGTGGGGTCCTTACCGGAGAACGCACCGCCGCCGTGACGGGAATATCCGCCGTACGTATCAACGATGATCTTTCTTCCCGTAAGACCGCTGTCACCTGCAGGGCCGCCTACAACGAAACGACCTGTGGGGTTAATGTATATCTTCGTCTGTTCATCGATAAGATGCGCAGGAATAATGGGCTTGATAACGTGAGCTATAAGGTCCTCACGAATTGTCTCAAGAGTCACGCTGTCGCTGTGCTGCGTAGAGATAACGACCGTGTCAACTCTAACGGGCACATCGTCCTGATACTCAACGGTCACCTGAGTCTTTCCGTCGGGGCGGAGGTAGTCAAGCGTGTGATTCTTTCTAACGGCAGTAAGCTGAATAGCAAGCTTGTGAGCAAGCGAGATAGGAAGGGGCATAAGCTCGGGAGTCTCATCGCAAGCATAACCGAACATAAGACCCTGGTCGCCCGCACCCGTGTCATACTTGTCAACGATCTCACCGTTCTTTGCTTCAAGCGACTTGTCAACGCCGAGAGCAATGTCGGGTGACTGCTCGTGAACGGAGCTGAGCACTGCGCAGGAATCACAGTCAAAGCCGTATTTTGCACGGTCGTAGCCTATCTCGCGAACCGTCTCACGAACGATCTGCTGATAGTCAACAACTGCCTTTGTGGTGATCTCACCCATGATCATAACAAGACCCGTCGTACAGCAGGTCTCGCAAGCAACACGGCTGTAGGGATCCTGCGCAAGAAGCGCGTCAAGAATGGCGTCACTTATCTTGTCACAGATCTTGTCGGGATGTCCTTCTGTCACGGACTCGGAAGTAAAAAGTACCTTTTTCATTTCAATAAATCCTTTCTTTTTAGATGTAAAGATCACACAAACCGAAAATAGAGAATAAAAAAGCCTCGCAGAGCGAGGGCATAAAACAACCTCATCTCTCGGGAATTAGCACCTTGCCGAAGCACTCGGTAGGTTGCTGTGGCTTCACAGGGCACGTCCCTCCACCACTCTGGATAAGTCATATGTGATCTTAACACATATTTTCTTTAATTTTTCGACCGTGTTATTATATCATATATTCCGCACAATTGCAATAGGTTTTAAGAAAATATTTTAATTTTCGATACCAATCAAGCAATTTTGACAATAAAAACGCAAAATATAAATTAAAAAAACTCAACCCGTAGTGCGATGCCTTGGTGCCACCTAATTAGAAGCTTTGACAAATGGAAGCGCAATGCGCGCCCCTACTTTGACAGAGAAAACCCCATCACAAAGCAATAGCCAAAAGCCAAACAAAATGGCTATAATACTCCTCCAATATATTACTTTCAAAAATTTGTATTAGATTATGGATACCATCTTCTCCATTCTGTCCAATTCTGCATCGATCCTTTTAATTTCTTCAATCACACAATCGCGTTCAACAATTCGTGCGCGAAGCTCATCATATTTTTTTATCGTTCCGGCATATTTGGTAATAACTCTTTTCCCATCGCGATACCTAAAATAGCAGTATTTTCGTCCACCGGATTCTCGAACAACCAAAGTTCCTCGTGGGTATTCCCCAAGTTTTTGTAAGAGCTGATTTTTGTGTTCTTGATATTTTTGTTTTTCGTTTTTTATAACCGAATCAATATAAAACTCTCGATTCTCCATTTTCTCACCACTTCTCTTAGATTTTGCGATTTATATGAAGACACATTATTTCAAAGAAAATTATAATTACTGACTAAACTCACCATATAAAATCTGTTTTTTACCAATAGTTCTTTCCATAACTCTAATCGCTGCACGATGGCTTTCTTCTCCACCATTGGATGCACAATAATCGGTTAAGACTATCGGTCTTATCCCTCTTTCAAATAAATCTGTTGCAGTTTTTAAAACACAACAATCAGTATCAATACCAGCCAGATACACTTCCTTAATTTTGTGCTCTTCCAAAAAACTAATCAGTTCATTTGTACAAGAAGAATAAATGTTCTTTTCAAAAACTCTTTGCGCATACGATGAAACGAAATCGACAACGTCAATTTCGGGAGAACGTTTTAGTCTATGCCAATCAATAAATACCTCATATGGACTGTTATCGGCATTAACAAATTTTGTAGCGATTATGATTTCGCCTTTAAACACATCACAAAGACCCCTCAATTTTGGCAAAATGTGTTCGGTTCTTTTGGAAACAAACCCATTCTGCACGTCAATGATAAGTAAACATTTCATATCATCACTCCTTATCTTAGTTTACTTTCTCCGCAAAAACAGAAGCACCCCAACTGCTAATAATAACGAATTAGCAATAATGCCGGCAAACGGGAATAATTTATTACAATAATCTGAAATAGTCGGAGCTACTTCTATAAATGCAATTATAAACAGCAGGATTTCCGTGCTTTGTCCAATGCGCTTTTGTTTGATTTCGGAATTTAATTGCTCACGTTCCAACAAAAATCTGATCTCTCGTTGTAAATGGCGAATATTATCTGACAACCTACTGGATTGAACCAATCCTTTTTGAATACTTAGAATTCGTGCTGGCATACTTGAATCGTCAAAATCATACAGACGGTTCTCCAAAACATCCAACTCGTAACTATGTTTTTGACAAGAGATTACATTTGCCTGAGATATTTTGTCTCCGCGCGGGATACTTTTCTCAATGCCGTACACATAAAACCAATCGCTTTGCAATTGCACTTCTAACGTTAAATAGTCTTCAATGTCAGACTCCACTATGTTTCCAATAACAACAACAGCAGCCCAACTCATATATGTGTCAATATTTTTGTGGCGCTCATAATCGACCGGAGGTTCCTCAATCTCTATTTCTGACAATATTTTTCTTATGTCAAAATCCACCTTATCAGCCGATGAAAACTTACTGGAATCTTCCAAATAGATAACTGCAGGTTCCAAAAGAGCCATAATGTTCTTTTGCAACCAATCCGGATAATTTTTAAAGCCGCTTCCTATCGAGAAATTCTTTGCAACATCAAAAACAGATAAGGTCATAACATACGATAATCCTTGATTTTCAAAATCCAAGGCCGAGCTAACTCTTAGTTTTTGCTTTTTTTCGGAATTTAATATCACAATTTTCTTTAATTTTCGAACAATCGAATCGATTAACTCTGACTGTTTGTGCTGCCAAGAAAAAAACGCCGAATGAGCTTTTTTTCTGTTTTCGTCATATGAAACAGCAAATATTTCGCAATTTTCTTTTGTGAACTCTACAATACCATCGCGAACACTGACAACAATAATCCCGTTTTTATATATGTAAAAATTGGTCTGTTCGTTGATTGAAAAAGCAAGCGAACAATTTTTGAGCATAGCCGACTGCCTCGGAGATAAATCTAGCGGCTTGCCACTGCCGTTCAATTCTTCCTTGATGTCAGCAATATCTTTACTTTTCAGTTTTCTTCCCAAATCAAACGGAATAATACGAATTGGGTTAGCTTTAATTATACACTCTTGCGACATATCATACCTTATCTAAAAATAGAATTTATTATTTTTTGTTTTTTCGTTTACTGTTGGTTTTCAAATAAAACTCTTTCTTTTCGACGCATTTCTTTAATGCCTTCTTGAAAAAAATGACACCGAACCAAACAACTACAATTGCAATAATTGCAACAAATATTATCCTCAGTCCATTGCTTATGTCCAAAAAAAGAGCTGCCAACAAATTATAAATTGCTTCCAAGCCGACAACAATTCCAAAGAATGTTAGGAAACTTGAAAAGAGGTCATTTTCTTCGTTTTTCTCATAATTAGAGAGAAAAGAAAAAAGTGTAACCGCTTGATTAAGATGTTCGATCAAGGCCTTCATTCGCTCCTCAATCTTCCAGCAAGAATACAATTCCTTGTACATTAATGTTTCATCTTTGTTTGTCAAATAAACATTGGGATTCTCAATTGCTTGAACCGCCATTTGATAATATGCCAATTGCCATCGTTGATATTTTGTTAAGCTTTTTTGACGACAAATATAATGTACAAAATCAGCTATATGTTGGATGCTTGTATAAATCATACTACAATCAATCAAGCTTACATACGCTTTAGATTCTCCACCAATGTCTTTCAATTTGCAATAATTCTCGTTAAACTCAAGTTCGCCTTCCGATAACGGAATAACCCAATCCACATCTAATGCTTTTTGATTTGGATAACACCCATTGATAGTATCTATCATTTTTTGATATGCTGAATTATAAATTGAATCCTCTGATTCGGAATAATAATCTTTGTCCATATCTTCAAAAGTTTCAAATTCAGCATATGGCGTCAATACTATAACAATTCCAATGTTATTTTCATACACATATGATCCGTTACTTTGTTTTTGTGAATATCGAAGCATATCTGGAACGTTGACAAGATCAGGACGATTCCAGCACGATGGCCCGGAATCTAAAATATGGTCAGCCACCGACAATGCTCCTAATATCCAAGTTTTTACTGCCATAGTCTAAAAAATTCTCCTTTATTGGTCTTTGACAACATATCCAAAAAGGACTTGGGTGTATATTTTCCACGATGGAAAAGCAATTCCATCCATATCGCGCCTAAATAATATGCTTCTATATATCCAATGTACTGCGTTGAATAAATAAGGTTAGATATATATTTACGTAATGGCTTTCTTTTCTTTCTGTTTCGTTTTGCGATAGAGTTTGCGAACTCATCAAGCGACAAGTTATATGATTCCCAAAGAAACGATAACGCGTTATGCTTTATTACATTAACATATTTTGATGGATAGGTATTCCATTCGCAGTACGTTGCCCAGCCCTCAACCAAGCTCATCGCCCCGTGGTCCATACAATCGTTTTGTGCACGGACATAATTATAAAAATGACCATGTCCGGGATAAGTTTCATGAATTATTGTATACTTGTAATCATCGCATTTTACTTGATTATCATTGGTATATAATACAAGCTCATCCCTGCCCGTGTCGGATATTTCGCGATCCCACCACTCACCGTAACCGTTTCCATCAATAATTTGTGTGCCAAAATCTTGAATAGCCGAACATCCAAATTTAGTATTCATTTGGGGATCGCAAGAAACCGCGTCATATATTTCGTCGAACAAGCTTTTACAATTTCCAACTATAACTTTTTGACGCGGAATATTCCAAAACTGATGATCAAAATCATCACAAGCAAACATGGAAATCAAATCGTCGTATGATATTCCATACAATTGGGAAACCATATGCCAGTAATCTTGAGATATTTCTCGCCCACTCATTGAGAATAACAGTATATCCAGAAGCGATTGTCCGATCTCAGAATTTCCATACTTCAATTTTATTTCTTTGCGATAATATCGTACCAGAACCTCCGGAGTCTTTATGATCAAGCTCTTATTTTCATCCGCTTTGCGTATATATTCCGATGCCTTATCCGGTACTTCATTGATCAAATCCCAAAGAACGCCAAACGAATAAAATGACAAATAAAAATGCTGAATATCATCATAAACCTTTGCCTCTGCAGGTGTAAGTTTTTTTTTCCACTGACACAACTTTTCTTTTATCGAATCATCAAAAAAAATTCTAAATTTCCAATCCCAAACATTCATAAATTCTCACCTCGAGAAAAAGCAATAAATTTTATTTTTTCAAAAGCACAATACTTTCTCCAACCGCATTACAAGGCTTGTTAATAATAACCTTCCCACCAGCCTTTGTAGCCTCTGCGCACAATTTATCGGCAGTCAACAAAAACTCTGTTTGTCTTTCTAAGACTTCATTTCCTGCAATTCCCTCATATTCTCCACAGAAGTTTCCAACATCAGAGGCGAATTTCACATCGTTGTCAGTTATTCCGATCAATGATTCCCAAAATGTTGTTGCGTTTCCTTCTTCCACTCTGAGTTTCCGCAACTCTTTTGTTTTTAACTCAAAATCGCCCTCTGTTGGTTCACACGGTAAGAAGGTTTCTGCAACACACAAATATGTTCCCTCTTTGACATAGGCAAATACTTTTCGCAAGAAAGACCATTTGTTTTCTTCTGGATCGACAATATGGTAAAACGAATACAACATAACGATGAAATCACTGTCCGAATAATTAGTATATGCGCAGAAATCTCCTGATATAAAATCAACATTTTGTATACCGTTCTTCGCCTTAAGATCGTTCGCCACGGCAATAATATCGCTTCACATATCCATACCGATAACGGTTGCATCTGGGATTGAATTTGCAATAGCAAACGATGTAGCTCCGGTGGCGGAACCAAGTTCGAGTATTTTCTTGCTTCCTGCGAGGAGACAAAGCTTAATAACATTGTTTTGCAAACTTTTATAGTAGCTCGTTTGACCAAGATACTTTTCAAACACCTCTTGGCTATTATAAAATCTAAGGGTATTATCATAATTTGAGTTACTCAAAACAAATCATCCTCCTCTTCCACATTAGACTTGTACATGAGCCGATACAAGCGATCTGAGTCTGTATTTTCTATTACAAAATACGCTCCTTTCAAATCTTGATTGGGCATGTTCGCAAACTCAGGCTCATCGACAACGGAAAACAACACGGGCTGCTCCTTGCAGTTCTCTTCAAAGAAATCGCTGTTTAACTTCCGTAATGAAAAGTCAAACATGTTAGAACAATCAAGAACACCAAACGTCAATTCTCCGGTACCACATAAATATCTTGTCAACGATATACTTTGACTCAATTCACCTTCAAAATACGCCATCAGCTCTCCCGGCCAATCCAGTCTATAGAAAATGTTCATTGTCTCACCTGGGGCAAGTTCTCTTAAAAAATGTATCTTGAAAACCTGGATGAAATTTGGCTGAATATCTATTACAGATTCCACTTGGAGAGGTGCACCATTAATGTTATCCTGACGAGCTTTGACTCTTAGTTTGGAAAAATGAGCTTTTGTTTCACCACACTCTCGGTGATAAATAAATTTTGTAGGCTCATTACTCACGTTAGTTATAGTTAACCATCTGTAGCTTGAGTAATTTCCGGCATTTGAGTTAAGAACATCCAATCGTTTAATTCGGTCATAACGATGATAACGGTCTGCATAATCGTTTTTTTCAATACTTAAGCACGAAGAATATCTTTTTTCTTTGTTTTGCTTTAGAAATTCAGCTTTGTTTTTCTCCGCAATTTCCACCAACCCTTTATCGCCCTTCGTATTAAACGAAATGTTTTCATTAGCCAAAAGGTAGGCAACCGTTTCTACCAACTCGTGGATCTTTTTTTGCGGCTCGGGAAAAGCATCTATCCAATGCTTCCTGCTGAGATAATACTTATAATTATCATTGTACTGAGAAACATCAATTTTGAAAGGCAAAATAATGTTTTTCTCATCAAATGCTATCGCGACCTCACTCAATACGTGCTCAGAGTCCATAATCGAAGAAGAAGAAATTAATAGCAATACCTTACAGTTTTTAATAGCTTCTACTATTACACCTGCATATCCTTCCCCCCCAATTTCATCTCGAGGAGCAATCCAACACTTTATTCCCGCGCTCTCTAAGGCATTACAAGCACTTTCGGCAATATCGGTATCCTTCGTTGAGTATGATATAAATACGTTATGCATTTTTCCCTCCATTATTTTATGGCTGTAACCTCTATCTCCACCTTACAACCGTCAACCGATAGTTTGCTCACTTCTACGAGTGTGCTAACCGGTCTCGCTTCACCAAGATATTTGTTTCTTACCGGAGAAACATTCTTAAAATAATTCATATCAGTTACATAAATTACAACTCTGATAATATCAGCAATAGTAGCCCCTGCCTCGCCAAGCAAGGACTTGATGTTTTCAAATATAAACTCTGTTTGCTTAGCTGGATCTTCTGGATATGCTACCGTCCCATCGGGATTTAAGGAAACCTGTCCAGTTAAAACGACCATTTCCTTGTCTCCAATCGGTACGACAATCCCATTGGAGTATGCACCAATCGGCTCAGGAAATCTTTCATTGTTTAAAGTTCTGTATTTACTCATAAGTTCCTCTTTCAATCTTCCATAAACAAATATGGAGCGTCATTGTATTTTTTTGATAATAATCGTATAACTGCTTGGATTTTTTTGATAGGATTCTGAATTTGGGAGGAATCATTGTAATCTCATAAAGAGATGATTCATGATTACTTCCCTTTAGTTTTGTCATGCCGAATAATTTACAAAATTTTTCACCGTTCTTGGTTACTGCATCCGCGATCATTCTACGTATAAACACCTCGTGTTCGCCTAGCGTAATAAATTTATCAACTATGGCATTAAAGATTTCCATAAACACTTCCGAGTTTTGATAATCGGGATGTATGACAATTGATGAAAAATACAAGCTATACGGGAAAGGCATATCGTAACTTAATATCATATCTGCAGTTATCCCGGTATCAATAAAATCGCCTTGCTTAATGCGATCGTAACACTCATCCGTTACAGGAGAAATATTTACATATGCGATAATACGATTGGTTTTTATATCCTTAGCCATCACATAGATGTCCGGATTTACCGCAAACCATTCCTCACATTGTGTTGTATCAACATGATATATATCGTCATATACCAACGTATCCAAATAGACTGCTTGGGTAATATCTTCAAGCGTCACCTGCCTGCCAGTAATTATTGAAATCCTTTTTTTCCCTGTCCGGTAGACTCAAGTGAGGGTTTTGGTTCCATCTGCTTAGGAATGGCGTTCCTTACATATTCACAAATGTGAGATATTCCCTCTCTATAGTCAAAATTTTGAACATTCCTTAATGTTCGCGGCAACTCGTGTACATTGAGATTTGTAGTAAGTGTAAACAAATTCGTGTCCTTACGAACCCCGGACAGATAATCATTATAGAAGCTATCCCATTCGTATTGAACCCAATGTGACAAAGCATATTCTGCCTTGGAAAGCACAACAATCATAACTTTTGCGGTATCCAATGCTGCGTCAATATCAGCTTTGTATCGAGAGCTACCGAGCTGCTCCAATGTGTTAGAGGAGAAAAATGTATTATATCCCATATTGGTCAACGCAACATAAAGTTCCTGAGCAATAGCAAAATCAGGTGTTCTATTTCCTTGATCATCGGAACATTTATATGAGATAAAAACTTCGTAATGTGATTTTTCTCCTCCCAATTACATTATTATTGATCAGATGTAATCGCTACAACGACTTGCCAAAGTACGCACATCTGAAACTCTAAGGCTGCGTCCAATTGCCTTGAAATTCCAAGAGCCATTTTTCTTATATGCCATGCCGATAACAATTGCAGTGTCTCTGCCCATGTTACCGTTTACTCGATATTGAATCAGCGTTTTCTTAGAATCGGGATCGTACAGTTTGATGTAAAGATTTCTAACCTTATCAAGAGTCTGACCACGGTCATCGCAATTATATATGTTCAACACAAATACAAGCTTGTCTCTCTGCTGAGGAACCTTATTCAGGTAAACCGAGATATTCTCATCGTCTCCGTCCTGGATTCCTCCCTCTCCTGTCAAGTTATCGCCGTGATGAATAACGCATCCAGACGAATGCTCTTTATCTCCATAATACACAAGATCGTGCTCACGATTATTGGGAGACAGCACTACAACAGAAGAGTCAACGTCCATGTTATTGGCACCAGGTGCCGGATCCCAACCAACACCAACCATAATCTTTGTCAAAGGTCTATCATCTGCATATCTGATTCTAACCTCTTGACCTTGAGACAGTGTTACGGTTCCTCCCGCTCTACTGCCCACTTCAGATGCAGTCGGTAAAGTGTAATCGATTTTGAGAGCATCACAATAAATGCAATCAAATTGATACTTCATATTGCGCGCACACTGATGCTTTTTCTTAGAACAGCTGCAACCACCAACCTTACGATTTCCGCATTTAGAACAAGCAATGAGATTTGCATTTGTCTCAAAATAGCTCTGTTCAATTTCAGAAGAAATAATTCTTGCCTCATCACTTGAAAGCTGAATCATATTAACAACCTTCCAAGATGAAGCAAACTTTTTAATTTCCAATCCAAAATATTGATTGGTCTTTTCACAGTACGCCTTTAAAAATTTACTTTCTGCCATTTTTTATTCTCCTTGCTTTTCTTCTTTTATTGTGATTCGTTATTTGATATACCGTGCCTCATTTGAATTCCTCTGATATAGGCATGTGAGAGTATTGAACAATAATGCGATTCATGCGTAAACCCAAAGGTAATTTTCACTTTTGAATTGTCGCACTTGTATGATTCGCCTTTTTTATCGTTGTCAATTGTAATTGAAAACACATTGTCAATCATAGACAATACCATATGGAAGCGTGAGCCAACTTGAGCAATTGATTTACCATCGAGGCAAAAAGTACCGCCTTTTTCAGATATCATAGCGGTAATACTTCCGAACGAAATATATAAGTGACCTCCGGGATGCGGTTGAATAGTAGAAGTATCCACATCACATTCTATCTCAAAATCATCAGAAGAATTAATCGTATAATAAACGCCTTCGTCCATTTGGCTAATGTTATACCCATGAAACTCAATATTTTCTTCGTTAGCGATCACATGGATACGAGGCTCACCAAATTTTGCACCGCTTTCATGATGCTTAATGTTGTCGAATTTATTCCACTTTACATTGCTGAATGTAATGATTTTAACTTCTTTTCCTTGAGAAATTGTCACTGTTCCACCACTATGCTTTGAAATATCTCTCGCAGTAGGACGACTATAATCCACCTCAAACTCAGAACAATAAACACAATCAAATTTGTATTTCATTCTAGGAGAGCACTGAAAGAGTTTCTTTGAGCACGAGCAACCGCCAATTCTTCTGTTTCCACATTTGGAGCATGCTAGCAAATTGCTGTTTGTTTCAAAAGCATCCTGTCTTACCTCAGAAGCTGTCAGCTTTGCTTCTTCATCAGAAAGCCTTACCATATTTACAACTTTCCACACGGGACCATATTTCTTAACATCTAAACCAAAAAACAATCCTGTTTTTCGGCATTTCGCCTTCAAAAATTTGCTTTCAGCCAATTTAAACTCCTTTGTCAGTTGTTGTATCCAAATTTCTCAATATTTGTTAGCCATGCTGCTGCATTAACAACATAGCGATCAGTTCCTGCGCTATCCCATTTATAATACAATCTTGTAAATCCACCATCTACCAATGCACGTTTAGAATACATATCATAGTAGGCAGTAACAATCTTCCCGTTGGAACCGTAAATCAGCGGCATAAGCTGTTGTTTTACATCAACCTCTGCAATTGTAATTCCCTCGTAAAAGCTAGCAATTCCGGTTGTAATCGGGTGGTTCGGAATAATGCCAGATCCTTTCGATGATTGTTGTATTCCTAACACATGTTCTCCACGACTATTTCCATACATCGTTATTCCAAACATACGCGTGAGTAGAAGATTCGCATCTACGTAATAGGGATCGTTATCACCCCATATATATACGCCATGCCCGGAGTTAAAATATGAAACCACCAACTCAACATAATCACGGTTCATATGACCATTTCGGTCTGAGATAATCCACAACTGTGTTTTATCTCCGTTTAATGTTGCTTTTAACTTTGTTATCGGAGGTAAGCTTTTATATTCTTCTACTTCGAATCCTTTTTTTCTTAATGCAACGGCCGGCTGGTCAAATTTGCATTCAGAGCACAAGTTCAAAACAACTATCTTATATCCTACAAAACTCCCATCCTCAGCCAAATCATACTGGCTACCTTGAGGATTGCCATATCGATCTTTAATTGCCCCAGGAATATTACTCGTGCCTGCCCATTTCGTGTACGGTGTTCTGCTCATGGGGCGAAAGTAATCGATTTCTAATGAATCACAATATATACAGTCAAATCTATATTTCATTCCCGCATAACAAGAATGGAGTTTTTTAGAACATGAACAACCTGATATTCTTCGATTTCCACATTTTATACAAGATAAGAGATTTTTATTTGTCTCAAAAAACGGTTGTCTAACCTCAGACATAATAATGCCTGCTTCTTCGCTCGACAAGTCGATCATATTTACGACTTTCCAATCGGCACCAAATTTCTTGAGTTCAAGCCCGTAAGCCCTTCCTGTTTTAGTGCATCTTGCTTTCAACATCTTTGATTCAGACATATTACCTCCAAAGCTATATAATCAATATCCCAAAATCTGTGTACTAACTCCGTTTGCAATCAATTGGGATTTAAAGCGCATTATACCGCGACGTGCTTCTAATAACAAATTTTTGTTCGAGTTGCACTTGGAGTTAAACTCTTTGTTCCAAGTTCGTTCGCCAGCAAAATCCGAATCCTTAAGGCCAAAGTAAGTGTAGGAAACTCTTTCGCCAGAAGAATCCCACGTAACGTCTATATGATAATTCTCGCGTTCTTCATTTAATTTAAGTATATTCCACGCGTGATACGTTGTGGATCCTTTGGTTTGCCCGCAAACAATATCGCACGGAATCCCTGCATAGTCCATCAATCGCTTAAATGCTTCCGCATAGCCTTGACAAACGCATTTTTTCTTAATCAACGCTCCATATGCGCTTTGCATATAGCTCTTTTCCAAGCTGTTAGCATCTTCTATCAAAGTATAGTCAATTGTATGCGCCAAATAATTATGAGCTAAAAAGGCTTTTGTTTCATTGCTCATTCCCGGTAAGAAAAGTTGCTTGGAAATCCTTGCAATTTCAGCATTCGTTTCATTTTCCATCATAGCTAACTTTACTTTTCCAATTCTATAATCAAAATAAAAATCATAGAAAGGCATGGGGGCTACGGAAGACTGTCCTTTTCCAATGCGAGCACCAACATAATTTGAATAGAATGGAGCATTCGTTACGGAAAACTTCTGATATTCAGAATCTATATTTACTCCCGGCTTAGCAAATAGAACCAATCGAGTTTTATAGTTACCTATATATTGACATAAAATACTGTGTACCTCAGCACCATTTGATACAACATAAATGTCACTTTGTGAAACATCAGTATTCTTATATTGAACATTAAAAACTAATTTGGGCCCGCCGAAATATGTCATTGAAGCAGATAACCCTGCCAAATAGTATGCGATTTTTACATTTTGAGCAATTGCATTATTGAGTATATTAGAACTCGCGCCCATTGCGTCAATTGTTATTTTGGTTTCGAACCGTTGTAATGCCTTAAGTAATTCTGCTTCCCTGCTCATTACATCCCCCGTTTAATATCTAGAGTACGGAACACCCATCTCTTGAAGTTTTCCAATTCTATCGTGTGTTTCAGGATGCGAAGAATATAATGCCTTCATAAACGAGTTTTGAGGCATTCCCGTTCCAATCGAATCCAACGCTGCTGCAAGCTCATATCCATAACCGATTTCCATCGCATACTTGTCTGCCACATACTCATTTGCTCTCGATGACCACATCAAGAACAACATACAGAACTTTGTCCACAACCAAATCAGCGCAGAGCAAATGAGGCCGAAAATAGAAAATACACAACCGCATCCTTGAGTAGAATCGTCTCTGCTGAAAACGAACAAAGAACCAATAAAAGAGATTATCGTTGCAATAGCCTTAACAATCAAGAGAGCAGAAGTAATAATGAAGTTACCGCCACCGATAAGCAACTGAATATCGGTGTGGTGACAAGCCAAATGTCCCATTTCATGTGCTAAGATGCCTTCGATCATTTCATCTGGCAGATCAAACAATCCTTCAGTCACACAAATCGTGTGTCTTCCAAGTGCAAATGCATTAGGATTAGGATCATACATTACCTTAAGATTTATGATTCGAGTCATATCCGGAGTTTTTGCCAGTGCTTTGTTATGTACACGCGTAATAATCGGAATCATTCGATTTCTCATATCAACTCTTGTCATCCTACGTGCTCCGGACATAAATCCAAGAATCCATTCACCAATAGGAGAAAGGGCAAAAAAGACAGAGATCAAATAGATGGTGATAATCGCACTCAATGACTCAGGTCCGGCAGAAGCAAATATACCTATAACCATAAAGGCATTCAGTAAGAAGAATATTATCGTTCCAATATTCGACACTCTAAATATTCTCTTAAAAAGACTAACTATATACATGACTTACACCTCTTATTCTATCCGAGATTTTCTGCGAAGTAGAGGTTCTCTTAAATAACACATAACCTCTTCGGGACGAAGCTCACGGAATATTTCAGGACGATAAATCGGTTTATTAACCTTCTGAACATTTGTAGTCGTCGAGTTGTACTTTCGTGGTGTTGCGATGACGCCACCACTATCCCACATATTAGCAAAGGGATTCCAGCTCTTACGCTTGGTATAGGAGAAACTTCTTTCCTGAACATCTCTGCTACCAAAGAAAGCTGACCAAAACGATGCATTATTGTCCGATCCTTGAGCAAACACCAAGAAAGACTTAGTCTTTTCAAGCAATTCGTTACCGTTTTTCTCTATGTATTTAGAAATATCTTCCATCAAAACATAAACGGCACAATCAATGTCGAAGTTATATTCCATTAATGCTTTTGCGACCTCATCTTGCATAAAGTCCATATTGTTCAAGATAATGGACATCGGATGCGTGCTAGTAGAACGCTCTGCGCAAGAATTCACCGCATACATAACAGCATTAAGTAAAAGTTCCCTCTTCTTCTTGTCCTCACTTGCATAACCACTTATTATAGATACGTTACCGTTCGTGAAAGCCTCGTCACAATTCTTGTCACCAGACAACACTCTACAGACGCCCGAGCTCTCCAACTGGATCATATATGACTCCAAATCCAAAAAGCTGGAGTATGTTGTTGCATCACCCAAAAATCTCAATCTTCTGTTTTTCTCCAAATCATCCAAGGAAGATATATTGACTGCATCGATAACATAATCTAAATCAATCTTGGCAAGTTCGTTTAATGTGTACGGTTTGCTAAGTTTGTCAAATGTATCAATAGCATAATAGTAAAACCTATATGCCTTGTTGCGTAAGGTTTCACTAATGTCTGCCACATAACTAAATAGAGTGACAATAAATGTTGCCTTATCCTCGGGAGAATTAAAGGCTGTTAAAATGTCGATCTTGTTATCAGTAGAGGACAAGCTTATATCATATATTCTTTTTCCGAACGGAGTAATAAGTGCTTTAGTTTGAGAATACTTCTCCGACGTAACAGCATCCTGAAAAATCAGCAGTGTTCTGTTTCTATTCAATTGATGCCTTATTAGATCTCTGTAAGCGGTAATGCGACCTGCATTCTCCACACCGGAAATCATCATGTTTCCAAGCGATTTTGCAATATTATCTGTTTCCATTCGCTCAAATAATTTACAAATTATATTCATAATAAGTCCTTTCTGTTATTGCACGAAATTACTTAAATATTCTATTACATATTTTGCAAGCCGAGAGGCTCCCTCAGCGGTATAGTGCAATCCATCTTTTCCAATGAAAGAAGAATCGATTTCTTTTGCTTTATCGCACAAATAATTTATTCTTACATTGGAATTTATGAAAGTATCAATCACTGCACGATTATACTCATCAATTTCATCGTTACGTCTATAAGATTTTTTCGTTTGCAACTCTTCATGTATAAATATAGTTGTAGCAAAAACGATTTGTGCGGTTGGATTTAAAAATCGTAGTTTTTTATAAAGATTTTCAATCGATGTCAAATAAAGAGATAGCTCAGTATATGGATTTGAAGCCCCTGCAAAATGAAGCACGTCCCACAATCCATTATTCCAATGAATGATATTAGCAGTCTTTATATCGTTTAGATCAAAGAGTTCCTCCAAAAACTGATAAGTATATCTAACATCTTGGCAATTATCGTAAGGCAAAACTACTTCGGCGGAACCCGCAAAGTGTTGCTTCACAAAATAACCATACCCGGGAACACCCTTTGCGCCGTACATTATAGAATCGCCAATAAAAAGAATCTTTTTCATATATCCTCAATTGTTTATAAGTGTATCTTGAAAGACGGCGAAATTACGGTCAAATCGATTAGTATTAATTATCGCAAAAACTACATTCTCAAAAAACTTATAATATCCTCTGTTAATAAGTATTTTTTTAAAAGCCTCAGCCATAAGCTCAGGAGGATTGTGAAATGCTCCGCAACCAAAAGCTCCAAGAACAATTGTATCGACATCGTTATCGATGGCAGCTTCCAGTATGTTGGTTATTCTCGATTCATACGTAGACCTCAAAAGTTCACGATCAAAACCGTACACATTGTACGGTGATGCACAAGTAATAACATCAACAGGAAACGGAGAGTCCAAAAGCTGATATTCGTCAGATTTAATAATTTGAATATTGGGGGAATAGATAACTCTATATGAAAACAAGTGATTTGTGTTTTGCTTGTGCCACTGGTAATAAAACCGACTCAATTCCTCCGTAGCAAGAACATTATACAGATTACTGCATCTACACAGGCATTCCTCCTGTGCTCTGGCCCCGCGCTTCACTCCTCCGCCAGGTTCATGAGGATTCGCAAAATTTAAAACTGCTACTTTTCCTTTAGTAAAAAATCGAGCGGTATCAAATGTTGAGCCTTCCATTACCACCACATTTAATTCTGTATTTTTAGTTCTGAGTTCATAGGCTTTAAACTCACAATCATAGGTCTTATTTTTCACACAACTCTCTTTCGTAGCATTAGAAAGTGTATCGTTGGAATGAATTATTCTTTGCGTATGGTCGAATACATTCTTTAATTCTACCGTTGTCATAGACCATCTCCTCGTGCTTGTTAGGGTTAAATGATTTTTATAATTTACCGATTAGAAACCTCCGACCAATAACGACATGATGATTTCCAAATTATCATCTGATGGTATTCCCCCGAATACGGGCCAATATCTGTTCCAAACCTGCAAATCGATCCACGGTTCTGCATTAGGAACAAATGCTATCATTCGTCCTGCCCGCCTCAGATACGTGCCTTCAGGAATTGGAGAAACACCCTCCCACCATCTACTAAGTTCAGAAAGATCCTCCGGCATATCTTTAGAGTAGTTCACGCAATCCACATTATCCCCTAAAGGAACTGCAGGCGCATCTGTGAATAGCACAATGATGTGGCGCTGCCTAAAACCGCCTGTTGTCCAATTGGATTTTAGTGCAAGGGCTATTGCCTCCAAAGCATTTTCCGCCCCCCCATCACCGCCTCTTGCCTCAATACAATTTAAAAACGATTCAAAACCTTGCTTTTGCTCCGGAATCGTATAGAACGGAGATTCGACCATTGGATCGTTGTCGTATTTATAGTTTCTAAAGGCAATTACTTTGCATCTGAGACACTCAACTTCTTTATCTACCATTTCCATCCCGTCAAGAAATTTCTGATAAAACAACTTAGCAAAATCCTTAATATTATTTATTACCGGTGCCATGCTTTTTGAAGCATCAATACAAAACACAATATCACAATGATAATTGCCGTATTTAAAGCTATTGTTCAATATTGGCATATTCGTTTCTCCTAATTATTTTGCAATCAAAATCACTTCATCTTATTAGTATCAAAAATCATCACCAGCAATCATATCAATTGGCTCAAAAAGTTCAATATCTTCCACACCAAGACCTAAATTGGAAAAGACTTCCCAAGTATAAAATCTATCATACTTGTATAGTTGTTTAAAATCATCTGTATTCCACGGTTCATCGGCGGGCACAAAGGATACAACATATTCGTGGCCACTATTCAAGTGAATATCATTAGGTAAGTTCTCTCCATTTAACCAATCCCCTAATTGCTCTATATTTATGGGCATATCCACTGGATATTTTGATAATAACCTCTGGTTTCCACCTAAAGGACGCACCCTACCATTAGAAAACAATAAAATTACATGGCGATATCTATTTTTATCTTGAACATCCCATCTTGATTTTGCGGCTAATGCAATTGCCTCTAGGGCATTACAGTACCCATATCCACCCTCGTATTTTATTCCATCTATAAAGTTTTCTATTTCCGTCAGGCAAGAACTAGAGTTAATATCAAAAAATTCTGTTTCGTTAATTGGTTCTGAACAACAGGATAAATCACGAAATAAAATAAATTTAATCCTGAGTTGCTCTAAAGAATAGTCAAGTTCTTCCATTCTATCCAAAAAGTGGTGAACATAGTCCTTAATCAATTTGTTCAGTTGATCTGCATATGGTGCTACGTTTGAAGTTGCTTCTATACAAACAACGAAATCATAGTTATATGCTAGCATCACAATTCTCCTCCCTTACCGATAATCCATATCAATCAGCATCTCCATAGCCGTCATATGATCTATCTCTTTAAAATCCATATAGATTTTTTTAATAAAAACCACTTTGTTTTGAAAGAAAAGAAAAATATTATAACCAAATTGAATCAACCAAAAGTTCTATTATTCTGTCGAAATCAATTTCTTGTAATCCGGTTCCCGCCCGCGAATATTCAGGCCAATATCGATTCCAACACTCCATATCCGTCCACGGTTTTTCATGAGGAACAAATGCCAACAATCTTCCACGGCGAGGCTGATATGTGCCGCAGAACATAGCATCAATGCCCTCCCAGCAACGACTTAGATGTTCAGGTAGTCAAACAACAAAGCTTGTTTGAATGTCACATCAAGGCAGACCACCAAATCTACGCAATAGCCACTGTTTACAGTCTTTTCCTTCGCTTTTATTTTTTGAATTTAAACTTTATCGGTGCTGCATCATAATCTGCAACCGATATGATAGCCTCACCTGTTTTCAGCCCAAGGATGTCCCAATCGCCAACGACCTCTGAATAGACAACTTCTTCTTTTGTGCCTGCGCTATAGCTCAAGCCCTTGTAAGAAATTCGTTTTCTGCTTTTACCGTACAGATTTTGCACAAATTCAATCGAAGCTTTGTCGGTTACTCTAAATGCTATTGAGGTGCCAAACGCAGATAGAATACTGTACGCCTTCTCTTTTCCGTATGCTTCTATGATCTGCTGAACATTTTGCATTGCTACAACAAATTTTGCGCCCAAGCTCCGACCAAAGTTAACGCCATTATCGATATGATAAAGATTCGGAAGAAGTTTAAACTCATCTATGATAAAGAACACGTTACCCTCAGATTTACTTCTGCTTAACGATTCCTTAATTGCCAAGTCAAATAACGCCTTGTAAATAGGAGTTAAAACTTTTCCTATGCTCAAGTCGTACTCAATAAAGAGAATTCTGCCTTTTTTCTCCCTAACAAATTCTCTAACTGAAAAATCGCCCTTCCGTCTAAAGTTTCCAACAAACAGCTCATTTGTTACATTACGAAGTTCGGAATAAACGCCTTGTGTTTGTTCACTGGCATCTCCATCGTTGTAAATGTAATCAATGATTCCACGCAGATCTCCCATGCTCATAAATGCATCAACAACATCATTTATGGAAGCATCACGCAGGTATGCATACAGTTCCGCATTATGGATATCTTCGCGTTCGTTCTGAGCAATAATGTAATACATTATTCCATACAGAACTTCTTTCGCCGCCTGTGGGAAAAAGGGTGCATTGGATTTTTGAATTTTATCGCCAAACAGAGAATTCACAATTTCAAGAAGATTTTCCTCGGTATGCTCTTCCCCGTTTATGAGAACTTCCTTAAAGATATTCCAATAAGCAGTGGCTTTGTCGTCACTGCTTATAATAACATCCTTACCGGGGCGATAAAACTCTTTTGCAAAATCGCCCTTTGTATCAAAGACAATCATAACATCGTCTTCATTCATTTTATCAATGAGTTGTCGAAGAAGTTGAAACATTGCCGTTGTTTTACCGGTACCAATTGTACCTGTATATAAAACGTGCTTGCTCAAAACACTTTCCGACAGAGGAATTTCACATCCGTCACCAATCAAAGAAGCGTAACCGGTAATCCCCTCGGTAGAAATAGTATCCTTAACTTCTAATCCTTCTAACAACTCTGACTTATACATTGTTTTCTCCTTAATGTTTTATCGTTGGCTTTTTAGGCGGTGTGTTCGTTAATGTCGATGACTGTTCATTGCCAACACCGACACTTGCCTGCGCAGCACGTTGCTTTTGCAACGTTTTACTCTCAGTCGTGCCTTCTCGCATTTTCTTGCTCTCGCAATCGCGTCTATTGCTGTCTTTAATGTCATCGTAATTCATTCCAGTATACGAGCAACAATATTCACCATTTTTCCTGAAGTTGATCCCCTGAATAGTATTGTCACGCTGATTAATAAAAACCCTATCGGCAACCATCTCGCCAGACTGTCCCGGACGCGGATCCATAAATCCATCACGACCAATTTCGCCGCCTGCACGTTGGATTATTCTTGCGTGTGATTCTCCTGTACCATAGCCAATACATTCGGCTCCCGCTTCTCGGCTCATACTTCTATCATCTAAAGGTGTTGTTGAATAGTAACTCATAACTGCTCCTTAATGTCCGTGCTTCTTAGATTGCTTGCTACCGCTTGAACGAGATGTAGAAGATGTGCTACGCTGCTTTGAAAGTGTCTTACTTTGAGTTTCAGACCCTTTGGTAAAGGTTGTATTTGCAGAACGTTGCGCTCTTAAAGTCTTACTCTCGCTTGCTCCTGCACTTGTCTTGTTCACCGATCGAGAACTCATAGAACGAGCTTTTTCACGTGTAGCATCAATCTGTGCTCTATAGGCAGTTTCTGCATACGGATTATCTTTAAGCACTAGTGTATTTTTATCTATTGTTTCCTGCGGCACAGGCGAAGGTTTAAAGTCTATTACCGCTTCGGGATGTTTGGCCGCATACATCTCGTCATATGTGTGAGACATAGACTTAACCGAGCTTTCGTGACTTGCACTAACGTCGGGAGGCAAGTGTGCCGCCCCCCCTGCCACTTTAGTAGCAAGACCACCGCCAGCACCAGCTACATAACCGCGAACCGTTTTATAGCCGGCATCGTGAGCCCTGATGGCCGTTCCCATATAAGCACTAACGCCAGCCGATTTGAAGAACCCGGCTCTTTTCTTAGTCAATTTATCGACCTGTTTTTGACTTAATGGATCACTTAATTTCTTCGCTTCAATGCTTGGTTTGTTTCTGCCGAAACTATGCATTTCTCCGGTCTTATGATCATAAAAACCGTTTGTATTGTTGTGGAAATCACCACTATGAGCCGCGAGATGCTCTTTTCTGTTTAAAAACTGAATATTGTTAGCATCACCAGCTCGCGAGTTGTGACCATCCACAGACTTCATATGATGCCCTTCGTAGCCTGTTGCTCTACCCTTGGATAGTATTTCTTTCTGCTCTTTTTTCGACCAGTCTCGAGTTCCCAGACCTCCGGAAACCAAGCTTTTTTCTTTTTTCCAAGCATTAGCAACCGCTTTTCTACGTTCATAACCGATGTTTGATGCCATTACTCGTCACCTAACTTGATATCCAGTGGCTCTAAAACTTCTTCTCCGATGAGTTGAATTGCACTGTCTATCTCATCGGTTAACCAATCCTCGAAAGAATCCCATATCTCTTCAAAAATAGATTTTTCAATATTCCACAGATAAACCTTTCCGTCATTTGTCTCGGAATTGAAACATATAGGATCGCCATAGCTTCTGATTGCAAATACCGAATACCCCTCCGGCAAAGCCATTTCGCTTTTTACATCATTCGTGTTATATTCATCAAAGGTTTCAAAATCAAGGTCGAGCTCCTCGTCATAACCTTTCGAAGACAACATTACCGTATCAAAAAGCAATCCACCATCGCAATACTTCATCCATTCCAAGAAAGATGAAGGAATCTTACCCAACTTCTCCTGGGCTTTGATTGCCGAAGAAAAAGATGATTTTCTTAAACAATGGTACATATTAAAAATCTCCAATCTTTCAACATTTTCCTTCATTACATCACTAGCAAATGAACGAAGCAACAATTGATGATCCAAGATTCCCATTTGTCATTTTCCCCCTAATTATTTTATCAACCACTTTACGAAATCGTCGAACGAAAATTCCTTATATTTGTTTTCAAACTGCCAATCATATTTGGTCTCAAATTTCACCGACAAGGCATCATCTGTACACTTGATATATAAGTATACATCATCACTATATTCGATTTTGGCACCATTATCAAGATCATAAGAAAGAATCGTATACTCATCCTGTAGCCGTTCAAAACACCTAACAGCAAACTCTTTCGCATTACTTCCCGTAAACTCGCTGTTCGATAGTAAAATCGTTACAGAGGATAACCCGAGAATCTCCAAACGCTCATTAAGCAACCGTGTTAAGCGCTTAATACTGGGATTAAATGCCGTAATGGATATCGAGGCCTTGTTTCTAATACCACCATCAAACGCACCGCTAACAGTAGCTACAGACTCATGCACTAATCCATTTTTGAATCGAGGAACTTCCGAAAACAAATCGAATTCCTGCATAGATACAAAATTGATTAATATTCCTTGAGCCTTCTTCCTAAGTTCCGTCAATATGTTGGCGGTATCTTTTTCAAGATCTTCTTTTGTTGTGTCGTTACACAAAGGTCCTATTTCGATGCCAGTCACTCTGGATATTTGAAATGTTACGCCAGAAAGCTTTGTTTCTTTGCTTGCTTCTTTTTCTATTTTCAGTTCTCTATTAAAAATCTCAGCTATTTGATACACCGGACATCTACCATCAATATAATCTACATTGGATAAAACCGCCGGAATATCACACGTTTCTAGTAAAACGGGCATAATACGAAAATTCTTGCGACTGATTTGCTCGTTGATAGCAAAATCCAATTCGGTCATCACCCACGGTGAATCAAGCGCATCTTTTGAGAGAAATATCACATAGACATTTGAATTTTTGATTGCTTCAAAAATAGCGGTCGCATACCGTTGACCAGGAGCAATACTTTTTTCATCAATCCAAATATCAATGTTTGGTGAGGCAATCATGTTAACCAAAGAAGATACAACATCGATATTCTTATGACTATAGCTTATAAAAATTTTGTTCATATATCTTCTCCTTTAACACATATCTGTGGATTAATCAAGAAAACAACCACGTTAAAACTAAACAAATAATTGAACCCGGCAAAGCGATCTTAAACAGCTGTTTGGTCGCACGCGAAATCTCAGGCTTATAATACTTTTGGGAAATTACAGTAAGTAACATAGTAATACCGCAAACCAAAATTACAGTAAGCCAAGTAATAGCTATAATGGAATAAAGCAATGCAGATCTCGAAATTGCCTCAGTAACTTCTGTGGATTCTGTAAGCAGGCACGTTAAAAATGCAAATGCGATCGATGTGATCATTGATACTCTGGAAATTCTTAAAGTACTTGCATTTCTATCGGCTAAATCGGTATATATTCCGGAAATATTAATCCAAAGAAGTACTCCAGCGAAGAGAAAACCAGCAAAATTCAAAACTAACGTCGCATAAAATAAAATATCAATCATTTCGTATAAAACTCCTATTTATTTCTTAAATTGCATGAAAGGTTCTTTAATTTTTTGAACGATTTCTTCAGCGTTGTACACTACCGAGCTAATATTTTCTCCCATATTAACCACAAGCAGTGATATGACAGTCCACCATAATTGGAATGCACCAACAATGGCATCTTTTAGTAAAATAAACTTTTGAGAAAAAGTTTCATATTTTACGCTTCTATTCACAAACAATTCGGTTATGATACATTCACCGTTGTTTTGAATGGTGTTAAGCGCATATAAACGTATAGCTTCGTAATTTGAACCAATATTCTTCAACGGAGAATCCAGCAACTGAGTTGCGATTGCTTCAACGTTAACGTTAAATAGCAATTTAAAATTCTCTCCAATGTTCTCGGCAATTGCAATTCCTGTGTAAACCAAATCGCCCAATGAACCACTTTGCATTTTTAAATACAAGACGATTAATGCAATTACAGAAAACAAAACTATTGAAGAAAAGCACATAACTTTTCCGGTTATCGTGGTGCTCTTATATACTACCTCGTTAATACGTTTAGTGCGTTCTTCCCTTGCAGCACGTTTAGCCTCGCGAATTGACTCCTTCGAACGTTCTCTGCCGCACACAAAACACTCTGTATCACGATCCTCGTTGGCTGTGGAACAATAATCACATATCCAACTCAAAGTCCTTCTCCCTTAATTATTTCAGTCTTTCCAATGCTTTTCTTGCTTCCTCATGTCCTTGTTCTGCAGCCTTGGTGTACCACTCTATTGCCTTCCTCTTGCTATGCAGAATACCGTGCCCCTTTTCATAACAGAAACCTAAGCTATACTGCGCCTTTGAAGATCCACCGTTGGCTGCGATGGTATAATGCTCAATAGCTTTTTTAGTGCTCTTACTTACTCCATAGCCGTTATAATAACACTCGCCAATAGCGTTTTCGGCATCTAGGTTCCCTTGTGCTGCAGATTTTGTGAAATACTCAAATGCTTTTCCTTCATCAACAGCAGTTCCAACACCTCTGAGATAACAAAAGCCCATATTGAATTCACCAACATCGCTTCCCTGATCTGCCGCTTTCTTATACCAGAAAAAAGCCTTTTCCGTGTCCTTTTCTGTGCCAGCTCCGAAATAGTAGCAATCTCCTAATTCATTTTGAGCTCCAGCGTGTCCCGCCTCGGCTGCCTTTTTATACCACAAAACAGCAGTTGTTTGATTTTTATATGTACCCTTTCCATGGTAATAGCAAAATCCTACATTGTATTGTGCTTGACGGATATCTTGCTGAGCTGCCTTTTCAAACCACAACAACGCTTGCGAAAAATCCTGTGAAACTCCTATACCATAATAATAGCAGTCTCCAACTTCGTTTTGTGCGGGGGAGTATCCACGCTTTGCGCATTCAAGCATTTTTTCAAAGCCTGCACGTGGGTTTGATTTGATCATATCCAAGGCATTATCAAACTCTTCTTCTACATTTACTGCCTTATATGCATTAAGCAAAGAAGAAAAGCTGTCGCTAGCACTATTCATTTGCGATTGTATATCAAAACTCAATCCTATTCCAGGACGTGTCTCTCCACAAACGATACAAGCTCGCTCACTGCTTTCGTTATTCGAGGAACACATTGAACAAACCCAACCCATATAAGCCTCCTACGCTACAATGATTCGCCACACCATAAGACTATTAGTTATAATCAAGCAAATCAAATTTGCAATAAATCTATAATTCTTTTTATATATCGTCTTTCCTAAAAAGATCAATTCTCCCAGCAACAATGCTGAACTGAGATATACGTTTGCCCATCTTAATGAATCACTCCAAACGACCGACATTACATACGAAATCAGCAATACAACAATCGCAGGAATGATTTTTGTTTCTTTTGAAAACGCCTTACCATCCTCATCGCTAAATCTTGAATATATAGCAGAAATCAGAAGCAAAAGCAACGCAACTCCAATGAAAGTACTATAGCCTGAATTTTCACCGTCTTGAAAAGCCGATGAAAACCAATTGGCAAAAGGTGTCAAAATAAGCGAACATAATCCCAACAAAACCAGTTGCACCACTCTTTTAGGCCAATCGGTTTCAGTTTTATATGTTTTAGTTTCAACCGGTGCAGTTCTGACAGAAGAAGGAGTATGTGTAGTCCTTGGCGGAGGTGGTGGAGTATAAACGGGCTTGGGTGTAATATAATATGCATCTTTGGCTACATACTTGGCTTTAACCCTCGCTGACATAGTCAGGGACGTACATTCAGCAAAAGCTTTAATACCAACCGTTTCAAGTTCACACCCCGATATTATACTGCGTAAATTACTACAACCGCTAAAAGCTTCTTTAGAAATTTTCCGCACATTGTCATGCAGGGTTACGGAATAAATATCTGTCCTTCCCTTAAAAGCTCCTTCACCAATCACGTTAAACTCTTCAGGAATTACCACATTACCACTCAGCCGCAATTTCTGCACTTTGTTGTAGGTTAATGTACAAATTTTGTCCGAAACGCGCTCATATTCACAAACGATACACTTGCTTTCGGATTCTTCATTGTTCGTAGAACACATTGGACAAACCCAAGACATTTTTACCTCCTATGCTTTAAGTGATTACTTCAATTTTTTGGCCATTTTCATCATAACAAGTAGTTCAACACGGATAAATTGACGCTTACCGTTTGCATGAATAAATTCATATCCGTTTATGCCACACGTCGTTTTTTGAACAGACGCGATATATCCTTTTGCGATAATAGCTTCTACATCAAACTCAATTTTATGTTCGGGCCAAGGATCTGCAAATCCTGAAACAGAATCCTCGACAGCGACTACAGGCTCAGTTGATGCTTTTTTCTTAACATACTTCATTGCGATCAGCATATCAACCGTAAAGAATGTTGACTGTGCATCTGCACGATAAAGTTTATAGCCCTTTATTCCACTTCGGGTTTCATTTTCGATGGACACAAAGCCTCGTGATTTCAGTTTGTCAATATCAAACTCGATATTGTGTTCTTCCCAAGGTGTAGCGAAACCGGTAGGTGTCATCATAATCGGCTTACCTATAGGTGTTTCAACTATCCTAAGCCTTTCGAGAACCTCTGCCGCAGAAGGACGCTGGTTAGCATCAACACTAACCATATCCGAAATCAAAGAGCGAAGTTGCTCGCTTGTTATTCGATCACTAATTTCAATGTCACACCCGCTATTTAAAACAACCCATGGATATATTATCTTACCACTATCTCGACGCCTCTGGAGTTTATCTGTTAATGAAACTGCCCCTGGTAATGTACCTGTAAAGTAAAAATGATATAAAAGTCCAAGAGAGAATATATCCGTTTTTTCAGAAATATCTTTCTTTAATTCATCACAATTATCCTCAGCGTTAATATATTTCCCAATTTCAGGAGAATAAAAATCTACGGTTCCAGAAATCTCGTTAGGCACATTGTTTACAAAGAAACACGAATCAAATCCGATCAACTTACATATATACATGCCGGTATGGTCTCTATATACAATGACATTTTGAAGCGATATGTCAGCATGTACAATTTTCTTGTTATGCAAAGTAATCAAAGCACCTGCCAACATCTTCATTAAAAACATCTTTTCTTGTTCAGACAAATTGTTGTATATGTCATGTACTGAAATTGCATTTTCTACCGACTCAGACACTTCAACATAACAGTTTCCCTCAATAAATTGATCGCATGGAACCAACAAGCTCGCACAAGAACACAAGATATTATTTGTGTTTTGACGCATTGCAACGAACTCATCAAATATTTTTTGATTATGCCCAATAGTTTTAGAATCCAATATACCATTGTCAATAGGGGCAACCGGTGATAAATATTTTTTCAAAACATACCTTCTGCCGTCTTTAATTGCAAATGCAATTTTCCCGCAAGTACTATTTTCCCAATCTCCTATTATTTCATATCCGTGTATTGTCATCTGATACTCCAATAAATGCAACTTACTTTTGTTCTAATATGTTCTGACAGAGATAACTGATCACACTCTGTTTGCCATATGTAGAACAATCAACATTTCAGCTTTAATAAATTGACTTGTTCCATCTGCTTTATAGAATGTATAGCCCTTTACGGCATTCATTTCTGTTCTCTCAGAGCGAACAAATCCTTTCCCCTTTATTACATCGACGTCAAACTTGATGTTATGTTCAGGCCAAGGTTTTGCAAACCCTTTCTTTACGTGAGGAGTTTTTTCTCGCTTTGGCGCTTTAACTCGCTCTCTATGTTCACGAGGTTCGCGCGGAGCTCTTACTCTCTCTCGAGGCTCACGCGGAGGTCTTTCGCTTGAAACTGATTTAATTTTATTGCTTATCTTCGTTCCCAAACGTCCAATGGAGCTAAAGAACCCTTTAATAGACTCCTTAATAACAGCAAAATCGGAAAAAACAATTTTTCCTTCAACGACCTCCGGCTCGCTCTCGTGCTCTCGAACATGAGATTCAGTTGGGCGGTCATAGCCACATACGGCACAGCAAGTGCTCTCTTCCTCGTTTGAGTTTGAACAGTTTGAACACACCCAACTCATATCAATTACCTCTCAATTCAAATTAAACTTTCCGCGCCATCTTTTGTATGATAATCATCTCGACACGGATAAACTGACGATTACCGTTTGCACGAATAAATTCATATCCGTTAATTCCGTTCATTGTCTTCTGAACGGTAGCTACATATCCCTTTGCGATAATAGCTGCTGTATCAAACTCGATTTTATGCTCGGGCCAAGGATCTGCAAATCCTGAAACAGAATCCTCGACAGCGACTACAGGCTCAGCTGTTGCTTTTTTCTTAGCATATCCCATTAAGAGTAGAGTGGTAACATTCATAAACTTCTCACAACCATCTGAACGATATAAGCTATACCCATTCACACCCGACAAAGTCGCGTTTTTGCTAGAGATAAATCCTATTGATTTTAGCTTTTCAACATCAAGCTCGATATTATGTTCTATCCATGGGGATTCAAAACCGCTAGGTAGCGAAGTTACAATCGCTTCCTTTCTACGAGTATCAGAAACCATCCCGGTATCAGGAGCTTTAAGTCGCAAAAGGACTTCAGATGCTGTAGGACGATCGTTAGGATTAATACTAAGCATGTCCGCGATCAGTGATGCATATTTTGTCTCTGTAATTGCAGAACTTATCTTAAGCTCACAACCATTATTAAGCACAACATATGGATAAATAACCTTGCCCTTGTCCTTGCGTTTTTGCAATTTTTCAGTCAAGGATACCGCTTCAGGAAAATCTCCGGTCAAGTAAAAGTGGTATATTAAGCCTAAAGAAAAAATATCGGTTTTTTCCGTGATCGTTTTTTTGTTTTCTTCGGAATAATCCTCTGAATTTACATATCTTCCAAGTTCGGGTGAATAATAATCTGGCGTTCCAACTATCTCATCAGGTTTATTGTCAGTAGGATAACTACTATCAAAGTCAATTAATTTAGCAACATATGTTCCTCTAGGATTTTTAACCAACAAGACATTAGGAAGTTTTAAATCGCTATGAATGATCCCCTTCGCATGAACACTAGCCAAAGCTCCTGCTGCAGTCATCATCAATAGTTTTTTTGTATCAACGGAAAGCCCATCCAAAACACCTATCATATCATCCTTTGGCACAACACCATCAACAAATTCTGATGCTTCTACAAGTTGATTTCCATCAATGAACTCTTCAGTTGGAATAATTATATTTCCCCCTGCTCCTGCAATTGTTCGAATACGAGTATTTACAGTTTTTCTACGTTCAACAAAATTGTCAAAAAGCTTTTGATTATGAGCGATCGTTTTCGCATCTAATGCGCCGTTATTAATCGGTGCGACCACGGTTTGATATTTTTTTAAAAAATATTTCTTACCAGCTTTTAATGCAATGGCGGTTTTTCCACAGTTGCTATTTTCCCAATCTCCTACTATTTCATATCCGTGTATCGTCATCTGTTACTCCTCTCATGTACATGCAATATGTAACATCATATTTGTCAAAGAGCGCTTTTTGTGTTTCGCAGTTCTCTTTTACACCTTTGGTCTTTTCCTTGAACTCATTGATGAGAGCCTTGGCTTCGTTTGCCAATGCCTCGTTGATCGCATATTTAGGATCGTCAATAACTGCCAGAATAATATCAACGTATTGACTATCCAAACAAGACTCTCCAGATTCATTAAATGCACACTCTTTATCTTCGGTTTCCATTTTTGCAATAGCAGCGTTTGCTTCGCTGATAATTGCAAGTTCACCGACGATCTCCGATTTCTCGTCTTCCAAAATGTCAATTTCAGAAACAACAAGCTTTCCACTCACGACCATTTCGGTAAGTTTTTGGATATCTTCCTGATTCTTCTCTGCAAGTTTCTTATTCATAAGAATGTAGTCACGTCTCTGCGCTGTAAGTTTTCTTACGATATCCAATTTTTTAGAACGAATACCGTTAAAGAAACGGAAAAGTTCATCCATCTTATTCTCGCAATTTTCAACAAGTTGGAGTGCAATATCGTCATAATCGTCGAATGATGTCGGAACACCGATTTCGCTGATATCGTTCAAAAGAGTGGTTAAAGTAGCAACACTAGCATCAAACTCAGTTCTGTATCTTTGAATCCGAGCTATATAATCATCTGCTGTGATTTGATGTTTGTTTTCTACACCTTCAATACGATGTAAATCAAACTTCTCTAACCAGGTATCATCACACTCAATAAAGGTTTTGAATTTTATATAGTTAGCTGCGACAACATTGGCAATTGCCGCGACCGATGCGTTAATACGCTGCTTTTCAGTAAAGATCTTCTCATCAATTGCGTGGATTCTGTCTAAGTATGGAGTATATTTGCCCGCTTTTATATAATCGGAACAATAATCAATAATCCCCTGCTCCGATGAGAACTTTTCTTTCAAAGATGCTAATTGGCTTGGAAATGTACGTTCACACTCTTCATATGCAGAAACGTAATCCACATCGAGCAGATCTTCCATCTTGTCAAAATACTCCACCTGCAAAACTCTTATACGATTAAGGCATGCGGTTTTAAACGCTTCATATGTTTCATATCCAAACATCTTCATAGCGATTGTACTACTGTCATCATGACGACCATAGTCCAGGAAGAAAGAAGTGAGATATCCACTCATTTTCTCAGTACTGTCAGAGGAGATAGCACCTTCAAGAATTGTTTTCTCGAATGCCAACTGAGAGATAAATTTGCCGGAATCAAAGCATCCGTCACTTGCATTAAACAGCACACATGGTTTTTCGAAACTAAAGTAATCACACCTTATATCAAAATCGGCATTATCGTTAGCCTTGATATAATTTGTCATGCCGCCATCTTTGCCTTCTTGATCTTCCAAAACCTGGCACAATCCGTTTTTCTCCGACCATACATAAGGACGCGAATCACCGGCAGTAAGATAAATAGCTTCTACACAATTCTCCCGTTCTAGATATATCGTTGCACTGAGAGTTGTTCCAAGCAATGCAAGTCCAGAAAATGATGATTCATAAATCAAATTAGCATTCTTAGCGATCTGCTTAATTTGGGTTTGAATCAATTCCTTAAAATGTTTTCCCAAGACGGTCAAGTAAGACTTTTTTGTGCTTTCGTTTTCACATGCAGATAATGTTGTAAAAATTTTTTCTGCACTATGTTCCTCACTATAGAGCATCTCATGGAGAACTATGGCAGTTACTATTCTTGAAGCAAAATATCCGCTTTTCTTCACATTATAGATGTTATCCTTATAACAATCCTTTACTGCAAAAAGTTCAAAAAATGATGTTTTGACATAATCTTCAAACACCTTGTTGCTATAGTCCTGATACACCCCCGAAAAAAGTGTGTCCATCAATTTATCGCTGTCAAATATATCTGGAACAATTTTTTGATGATAGATAGCTGCTGATCCCCCCATTCCATCTGCCACAAAAAATATTTGATTGTCAATATAAGGATACGCATCCTCACCTTTATACACGATAGTGCCATCTGGCCGCTTTTTTGATGCCTGCCTATAAACGGTTAATTTCATAAACTTCTCCTTTTATATTAATGATTTTAAAAAAACATAAAACATACTCAATCTTTATGTGCTTTGAAAATCATTAGTTCTTATAAACAGTCGGGCAGACGCTTGCCGCATCTGCCCGACTGTTGTGCCGAATTCATTACCAGACTTGTTGCGGATCTATCCTTGTTATCCTATCGAACCCACTAAAAGTGCTATAGCTGTATCGATATCTACATTTTCAAGACCTGTTCCCGCAGGGGAAAACGCGGGCCAGTATCGATTCCATGCTTGAAGTTCCGTCCAAGGCTCTGCATTGGGAACAAACGCAACCAAACGTCCTGCATTTGGCTGATATGTGCTACCAAGTGTTTGATCGGTTCCCTCCCACCAAGAACCTAACTGTGCAAGATCTGCAGGCATTTCTCCTGCGGGATAAGAACCACAACCCGCACGAGCATTCAATGGAAGTGCCGGAGCATCTGAGAACACAAGAATAACATGACGGCGCTTATCACCGCCAGTGGTCCAATCCGATTTAAGTGCGTATGCAATTGCTTCAAGTGCATTTTCAGGCACATCCCCGCCTCCACTAGCCTCAATACTGTTAACAAATGCTTCAAATTCAGAATTTTGATCAGGAAGCACAAAGAACTCAGATTGTTTCATCGGTTCTGTATCTCGTCCATAGTCTCTAAACGAGATAACCTTAATTCTAAGCTGTGCTACCTCTTTATCGTTTTCTTCCATCGCATCAAGGAATCTTCGATAAAAAGACATAGCGTTTCCTTTAACCTCGTCGATAATTGGGGACATACTACCCGTTGCATCAATACACATCGCAATATCAACATAGTATTCCATTCCCTGTCCTGCCATAATAATACCTCCTAAAATTAAAATATATTTAGTTTTTCTACTTAATTGTGATACAAAAATGCAAAAAAATGTTTATGCAAAATCAATATTAGCCTATTGTGCCTACAAGGAGATCAATCGCGGCTTGAATATCTACGTTATCAAGACCAGTTCCCGCAGGAGAGAATGCAGGCCAATACCGATTCCATGTCTGCAGTTCTTTCCAAGGCTCTGCTGCAGGCACAAATGCAACCAATCTCCCCGCCTTCTTACTGTAACTACTTATAAACTCTTGATCAGTGCCTTCCCACCAAGATCCTAGTTCAGCAAGAGTATTGGGCAGATTTTTGGGATAATTGGGGCATTCGGTTCGTTCCCCAAGTGCCAACGCAGGTGCATCAGAGAACACCAAAATAACGTGTCGTCTCTTTGCACCCGAGGTTGTCCACTTAGACTTGAGTGCCAAGGCAATAGCTTCAAGTGCGTTTTCAGGGCCATCTCCTCCGCCACAAGCTTCTATACCTGCAACAAAGTTTTTAAACGCTGTGCTCTGATCCGGAAGGACAAAGAACTCAGATTCAACCATAGGCTCAGAATCGCATATGTAATCTCTAAAGACAATAACCTTGATTCTCAACTCAGAAACTTCCTTATCGTTTTCTTCCATCGAGTCGATAAACTTCTGGTAAAACGACATAGCATTATTTTTTACTTCATCGATAATAGGAGCCATACTGCCAGTTGCATCGATACACATAACAATGTCAACACAATATTCTCCCATTTCTTGACCGTTCATGTTTTCACCTCCTGTCGAAATGGTAATAACGTTTAAAGTTTTGTAACGAAGAGATTACGCATTCTCCTGCTCAAGGAACTGCTGAACAGTCATCATGCCCTTAGCAATCATAAAGAACTTGTCATTGTACTGATCAACAGTGGAAGCGGATACCATAATCATATACTCAAACAGATCTTCGCTGAGGGTGCTTTCACGATAGCTGGAAGTCAGTCTGAATCTGATTTCTCCGTCTCTCAAGTCATAGTCGAAAGAACCGTCAACAAGACCATAGTTTGCAGCGCATACTGCAATTGCGCCATCAACACGCTTATCTTCGGGCATATTGAAGGGCATAGCCGAGATAAACTGTACGACTTCATTTCTGGGGTTAACTACAACGATGAATTCAACAGGAAGATCATCGCCCTTGACACCGCTCTTGATAAGAAGCCTGTCTTCGTGATTCTCATATTTCCAATCACGGGTGTCCAACATCTTGGTGAGGGTACCAAACACCTCTTTTGCCTTTTGCATGTTCATTTCTTCTGCCATTTTTTGTTCCTCCAAAAAATTTAATAATAATTGGTCTAACCAAATTATTTTTATTATAATTCCGTGGATACCACGGTTCGACTGAAGATATCATCAATTTCATTCTCTTTCAGATGATTCTTCTCCATCAAGGCATCAACCATCGCATCAATTGCCTGTTTATTCGCCTCGATGATTTTAATTGCTCTATCAAGCTCTTCGTTAAGCATCAAATTTACTTTTTCACGAACTGCTTGATTCACAGCACTGTTTATTGCTCCGGAGTCAATATACGACATTCCAACGCTTTGATCCATTCCGTAGTTGCATATCATTTGCTCAGCGACCTTGGTTGCTGAATACAAATCTCCGCTAGCTCCGGTAGATATTCCTTCTTCGGTACCGTAATATACGATTTCAGAAGCACGTCCTGCAAGTGATGTGCGGATTCGGCTAAGAAGCTCGGATTTCGTATACAAGCCCTTTCCTTCGGTATTTGCATATTGCATATATCCACCGTGATCACCACGTGCAACAATAGTCAAATATGAGGGTTTCTCTCCGCCTAACCAACAAATCAATGCGTGACCTGCTTCATGACGAGCGGTACGCTTTAACGTATCGGGATTCCACTCTTTCTTTTCACCACTGTTAAAGGTTTCAAACGCTTCTTCAAACTCAGCATCGCTCACAATACCGGTTTCGGAACGAATAGCACTTCTCAGAGCCATTTCAAATATCGATTCCAGTTGTGCCAAACTCATTCCTGTTGAGCGCATAGCAATATTATCCAACTGATCCTGGCTCAGTTTAACGGATGAGTGCTTGCTCAGTTTCATTTCGAGATAGCGCTTACGTTCGTCCTTATTAGGAAGATCAACGTAGATTCGACGGTCAAACCTTCTCAACAGTGCAGCATCTAAGCTCTTACCTTTTTCAGAATCAACACCGTAATTGGTGGCGGCAAGAACAAACACCGGCTTAGAGGTATCGATATTGAAGCCATCCATTTCGGTCAAGAATGCGGTCAAGACATCACTTGTATGATCTTCCGAACCCAACATATTTCTGTCTTTTCCTATTGCGTCTATTTCGTCAACAAACACAATAGCAGGAGCGTACTTACGAGCCGAGTTGAACAGGGAGTGAACGGCTTCGGAACCTTCTCCTACATACCGCTTAAGGAACTCGTTGCCTTCTGCTTTTAAGAAAGTAACACCAGACTCACCGGCCATTGCTTTTGCAAGAAGTGTTTTACCGGTACCCGGAGGGCCATAAAGAAGAACACCCTTGGGGGCGCGAACACCCTTGCGCATATACTTAACAGGATTTTTTAAGTATTCTACAAAGTATTTCAGTTCTTGTTTAGCATCTTCGGCACCAATTACATCCTCGAAATGAAGATTAGGTCTCGAAACACTATCCAAGATGCTCTTAGAATCATCAACATCTGTTATCAGACTCAATCGGAAGTCAAACAGATTAATTGTTGCCGTCTTTTTGTTCTTTGAAATTGTCTGGGCAGTCTTGTACGAGAGCGCCTTGTTTTCTCGCGCCAACTTCATCATATGGCTTTGCTGGTATGCAATCTTGCATTTAGCAACGACTTGATTTGCGAAAGTATTATTACGCTTCCTTACCGTCAGCACATCTCTAATGCCAATCTTTGCAAAAGAAAGGAATTCCTCTTGGCTGATATTATCATCCTTCGACTGCAATATGTAAACAGGCAATGAATACTTCTCTAACACATAAGTCAGGAAATCATGGCCAACAGAGTTAATATCCTCGGCATTCAAGACCTTAACATCGGACTCCTTGATACCACAGCTTACGTCACACAATACAACGCTAATATCGTGATTGAACAGAATTTCCTTTGCCGCGTCTATACTGTCCGCAAAATAGCACGCAACCTGTCCATTAAGCTTTTGCTCACATAAGAATGCCATATCTCCGCTTGCGAATATTAAAACTTCGGGCTTAGCGGGATTTTCGAACATTGAAGAGATATCGCCGCCCAAGTTATTTAAAGGAACTGTAATGTTGATCTGTTTGATTTTTTCAACAGAATCCGCACCTCTGCCAGAGGACAACAGCCTGAACAACTCGTAAAGTTCTTCGTGGAAAAATGCGTTTGCTCTTCCCTTTACCGTTCGAGCATCTGCCTTTCCGCCTTCGGAAAACATAATCGCACTAGGAACTTTCTCATCAATAGTGATCTTTATGCCGGTTGAAGACTCAAGCCCTTCGACGTTTTTCTCAAGTTCCCTTTTGGCGATGGTATACAAATTGTTCGCTTCCAAATGATTGAACATAACCACATTTCCGGAAGCAAAACGAGAACAAATAGCTGCAGGAAACAGGGGTGCATTCGTCATCGGATCAATGTCGGATGCCAATGCCTTCAAAATCTTCTTTCGCGGAACTGCAGAGAGATTCACAATTGAAGGATCTTCGTATAGATTCTTTCCGACGTTCGTTGTAAGAATAATTACCGCATCAGAAAAAGATACTTCTTCATTGCCATAATTGTCTCTTACCCTTCCTGCATCCAACATCTGCAAGAAAAGATGAATGACGTTTATATGTGCCTTTTCAATCTCATCGAAAAGCAACACACATTTAGGATTCTCTCCTACGAATCCGGTAACGTTACCGGGACGCGGAGACTTATAACTCTTATCTGTTCCGCAAAACTCAAAGGTAGCTTGCTCATTCGAATATTCGCTCATGTCGAAGCGCTTGTATGGCAACTTGAGCGCCTCTGCAACCTTTTCCGCGAGGAAGGTCTTTCCTACACCGGGAGGTCCCGCGAACAAGAATGTAGCTTGCGGTTTTTTTGTTTCCTTCCGAGAACACGACATTAGTTGTGCTTGGAAATATCCGGACACGAAGGTGTTGACAGCTTGATCCTGTCCGAACACGTTTTCCAACAAAACGCTTTGAATATCACGAGTAGCCTTTACGATCGTTGATAAGCTTTGAGTTTCTTCGATCGAGTCTTCTGATTTTGGAGCATCTTCTTCAAGAAACTCAAGCTCTTTACCAATGCCTTCCAAAATTTCTTGCATTTCTGCAAGTAGCTTCGCATCAGTTGTGTCGGTTCCCTCTTCGCTTGCGCTTTCTTGAGCCATATGTGTTAAAACATGCTTGTTAATCGATGCAGTAGGTTCAGCAATAATCAACTCAAGATACACTATTGTGTCGATAACATCTTGACCTTTTTTCTGCGCCTTCTGCTCGGCATTCTGAAGAATTTTCCCGAAGGTAATATCATCCATAAACGAATTATATTCGGGAGATGTAATGTCACTTGAAATAGCTTCTATTGCTTCGTTCTTATTGATGTCATATCGTTTGAGCAAATCACATACAGCTGCTAATTCTTTTTTTGCTTCTTCACTGTCTATTTCGCTGGGAATTTGATTGTTATCTATCGCATCAATTGTCTTCAACACAGAAATAACGAAATAATTTGCAGATAATGCTCTTTTTCCGTCTTTCTTTTTCAACGTTTCTGCGTATGCAATCAAATATTCAAGCAAGCAACTTTTTTTCAGCATACAACGAATATCCTTTCGCGATTTTGAATAAGAAGATGAAAGTTCCTTTTTAAGAAGAGTAAACTCACCCTTATAATCCACCAATGTATATTGTACCACATTTTTCGACTTTTGTCAATAAGTTGTGGCACATTTATCAATGAATACTACTGTTTTTTTATACATCCTACATATGGTTCGGATTATTTCGCACCAACATTACTATCTTTCCTTTTTTCTTCTTCTGTCAAAGACGAAAAATCAACAAGATCGTGATGCATTTTAGCTAAGTCGTTTCGGCTACTCTTATCAGTCGAACCGCTAAAAACATACCCCTCTGCTCGCATATATGCATTCCAACGTTTATGCTCAAGGGCCTCGATAATGTTCTTTTCTTCCGGAGTCAATTCTTCAGTGGTTTTCTCTGCCCCAGGAATACCACATTTTACTCTCGCCTTCATATGTATAGCCGATGCCGTAGACGATCTGTAATTATATTCATAATTCCAAAAATCAGCCTCTTCACCCCATTTCAAATGACGCTGCAAAGCATCTTCTTCAAGCTCGGAATCTATGATTACATCCACGACATAAATGGATTCTCTATCTCCAATAAAGTCTATATCATACCCCTGTCCTTTGAAGTTCTTGACATCTTCCAATGCGCGTTTCTGCTGAGAATTGTAAACAATAGCTTGAATTACAGGATGTATTTTTATTCTTTCAAAGTACATTCTCAAATTCACTGCCGCCTTGATATTTGCCTCGTCGTCGCCCAATGCAACGAGAACATAGGTTGCATTTTTGATTTTCGAAATTTCTTCAGCAAACGAAATTGTCTCAACATCAAATCCAGAATGAATCTGAATCTTATAATGTGCTTCACCATCGACAAAAACACCATTGTACTCATCAGACATCAACTCAGGTGCCAACGCAACAAACTTTTCTTTTGCAAAGGGATCTTTATCAAAAGCATTAATTTCCAAATTATAGCCGTCCATCTGCCCAAACCAAGTAAGAGACTTTACCATTTCAGTACCGTGACGTCCCATGCCAATGACCACGGCAGAAATATCTTTTGCACCTTCGCCATTCTCGCGTGCCGAATCAAAAATTATTTCTCCACGCTCATAAAGAACACGATTGACCAAAGACTGCACTTCGTTGATTCTACGGACTTTAACTGCGCTTTGATCTGTAGAGGACAAAAGCAATTCACTTCCTACATTAGTTGAAAAGACATAGAGATTTGTATTTTCCCTTTCCTTGTATCTCTCAACCAATTTTAATGCTTGATTCAAGTTTTCTGTTTCGTTGATACCAATTGCAAAAAACGATATTGTTTTTTGATTGGAATGTCTTTTGAAGTTAACAACCAGTATGTCATTCTTAAAACAAATTGCTCTCAACTTCTTTGCTTCTTCAATCAATTCAAAGGTGCTTTCCTCATTTTCCTCAAACACATCGGTAAAAACAATTACAGCCTTTTTATTTTTGGCTTTAATATCGTTTGCCAAAACAAGAGATCTCTCATTAAGTTTCGAGAACACACAGTGATAATTGCATTGTCCACCAAGCTCTATGTCTAAAATTGAAAAAGTCCCTTTTTCATAATCTCTCAAACATTTATCGGTCACGTCTTGTGACCAAGGCATATATTCTATCATATATTCACTCCGTTTTATTATTGTGGTATGTCATACTGGCATTAACTTCTTCAAGTTCTTCCTCTACATTTTCCCATGGATAAACAACGAATTTACTTATCACAGACATTTCAGCGCACTCAATTTGTGTAAGCGTTTCCGATTCATTAGTTAAACACCCATACCACTCATATATCGTATGATTCAACTTTTTTATATATGAATAGTCACGACCGACAGAAGCATAGAAGATTTTTGCATTGGGTAGAACTGCTTTAATGCGATCAAGACACATTTGCGATGTCTGTCCAGTACAGTGGTTCCCTTCAGTAACCAATACGTGATATTCTTTTTGTTTTTCCTCTAATAGTTCTAATGAAAAGAGCAATTCACGTGGTTTATATATCGATTTATCGTTATCTTCATACATATACTTATACTGTACAGGAAAAGCACGAAACACATTTAATCTATGTGAAAGCGAAATTGCCAAAGTTTCGCCCCCTCTTAATATAGGAACAATAAAGTCAAAAGAGATACCGTTGTCGCTTTTATATTTGGGTATAGAGCATGAGAGTTTGTCAACTATCCCTTGGTATTCATCCCAAGACATTAAATAAAAATCATCCACATTCTTATACATACACATAATACTTCATCTAAAACTATTTTGTTTTCAACTGCTCACAAATCGATTTTTGTGGTATCAGCCAAACTCCCTGATCGTTAAATTTGACGGCACCCCCAATCTTGCCTTCTTTGCAAAGCATCTGCACATATCTTTCGGTTACGCCAAGTGTTTTTGCCGCCTCTTTTGTGGAAATATAGTTAAAATCCATACTATCCCCTTTATTTGATATAATTCGACACTGTAATTATGCTTCGTCTGGGCGAACTTGTCAATAGATTTTTGCCGAAATTTGCCGTTTATTCATATATTTTATAGAAAAACAAATCCGCTCTTGTTTGCGATTCGTTAAAATGTTTAATATTGCTAATGAGCAGTCATGACCAGCCGTGCTGGTGATTCAGATACAAACAAAAAACACCTCAAATACCTTGAAGTGTTTTGAAATTTAATTCACCGTTTTTATTTGATCTTAACTCTCCCACATTTGCAAAACGATAGCCAATTCCCCAAACGTTCTTTATGTATTCTGCACTTGAAACCGTTAATTTCTTTCTTAGAGACTTGATGTGATATTTCACAACATCATCTACGTTTCCGATGGCGAATTCGTCCCAAACGTGATCGTAAAGCTGACCGCAGCTAAAAACCTTGCCAGGATTGCTTGCGAGCCAGAACAGAAGATCGTATTCCTTTCTTGTAAGTCTGAGCTCACGTCCCTGTAGCTTCACCTGCCTTGTTTCCGGTTCAATGATCAGCTCTTTACCGAATGCCAGCGTATAGCATATCTCGTCCTTCTGAGGATTCATATCAATGTATAGTTGCATAAGAGTATGTGCCTGTGCCAAGCACTCTTCCTCTGTGTATGGCTTACCCATATATGCGTGAGCACCTGCCTGAAAAGCATGAATTCGCTCAGTGTGATCTGCGTGCGATGAAAGAACGAGAATGGGCATCGTTTTAGCACTTCTCATTGCTTTCAGGATATTGTGATCGTCCGATGCGAACATGGCGGAGTCAAGTATAACCAAGCAAAACTCCATTCTGCTGAAGGCATCGAGTGCCTCCTCGATGGTATGGGCACAGACTGCGTTTGTGGTTGACGAGACCAGTCTGGATTTTATGGTTTTTGCCTCATCAATGTTGTGGTTTACAATAAGTATGTTCGTAGTAATCATACGGTGAAAAGGTATTTTCTTCTCCTTATTTAGATTTATCGGAACAACTTTCGCAGGTTCCGTGAAGTACAATTTGAATACTGCTGATTTTAGCTTGTCCAACTTTGCAAGCTTTTTTTGCTTTTCTAATGTCTGCATCCATAATATCAATCACGGCTCCGCACTCATCACATACGAAATGAACATGATCCTCACAGTTTGCATCATATCTCTATTCCGTTTACGTTTGCTACGTGGATAACTTGTCCATGATCTACGAAAAATCTTAGGTTTGTGTACTTATTTTTTCAATAATGTAGTGTCCTATAAAGTATATTTACTTTTTGCTTCTTTTCGCGTAATACTCATCCAAAGCCTTGAATATCACCTTTTCGATTTGTGCCTGTGAGGTTCCGCGAGAGCAGTACTTTTCAAATTTTGATGTCGGAATTTTAATCTTTTCGATTTGGTCCGGCTTCGGCTCCGACATAATGGAAAAGATGGCATCCGTGTTAAGTTTTCCTGCCTTGCTTCGCTTTTTCAACTCAATTGCCTGAGCAAGAGAAGGTGTGGCATCCTCACTTCCAATCGCATCGAGAAGATCTCTTTGCTCATTCTCATTCAGATATGAAATCTCTACTGCGGGACGAAAAGCAATGCGCCCATCATCGACCATTTTTAAGAGTTCCTTGCTAAGATAAGTAAGTCTAACGTACCGTCTGACCTGCTCCCTGCTATCGCCTCCTTCCAAACCGATCTCCTCGTTGCTTCGCAACTTCGACACCAGTGGTGTCGAGATTAAATCACTACGCTTTCCCTGTCGGTTTCGTGCCTCAAGCTTCATCTTATAAGCAAAGGCTCTTTCCGAGGGGAGAATTCTTTCGCGGTGAAGATTGGAGTCGACTATTGCAATGATCGCTTCATCTCTCGTCATATCTCTGAGAATAACGGGAAGCTCGGTAAGTCCCGCTTTCTTTGCGGCGAGCTTGCGCCTGTGTCCTGCGATGATCTCATACCGTTCCTGTTCGGTTTTTCGAGCGAGTAGCGGAGTAAGGATACCAAACTCCATTACACTTTCCACCAGTGCTTCCATGTCTTCATCCATCCTTACCTTAAAGGGATGTCCGGGAAAATCATCAAAGTATTGAATTGGAATGACTCTTACTTTTTCCCGTTTGACCTCGCACATTTGATCCTTATTTGTGGTTTTTTGTTCGTCCATATTGACCTCCGTTTGAAACAAAAATACGCCGAAAATCACTGAAAAACAGTAGTTTCGGCGTATGATTGTTAACCAAAAGACAGCGAACGCTTTCTCAAAAAATCACTATTTTTTGTGGTTTACAATCGTTCGGTGGAATTTTCGAACCCGTATGGCTGTTAACCAAAGGATTTTCTCTTGTCTTCACTCTCAAACCGGTCTGGAGATAAAAACAACCCCAAAAAACGATGTTTTCGGGGCATTTTTGCGCTCGTAGTATAAAAATGCAACTTCATATTTTTAGTAAAGTTTGGCATTGCATAGTAATGTTTGCTCACTTCGCCGCAATGCGAGGTATTTTATACTTTATTTTATCATATCAATCCCTCTTTGGAGCGTGTCCGCAGAGATGGCACCCGTTGCCTGTGCAATAAGGTATCCTTCTGCATCAATAAAATACGTGGTGGGCAATGAATATACGCTGTAGGTCATTGCCGCATCGGAGTCTGTATCATAGAACACCGGGAAGGTATATCCTTTCTCTGAAATAAACGCCTTTGCGCTACTGAGTGTTTCGCGGCCGCCGGTCATATTGACCATCAGAAAGTGGATCTCATCGCCAAGCTCCAGATATTTTTCGTGGAAGTCAGGCATCTCGCTTTGGCAAGGCCCGCACCAGCTTGCCCAAAAATTCAGTACGATCGGCTTACCAATATAATCCGACAGATTGACCTTGCTCCCCGACGAATCATAAACAGCGAAATCGGGAGCTTGGGTCAGTTGTTGTTCCGCATCGTCTGCACCCGAGCTTTCGTTTTGACTTTCGTTATCCTTCTTATTTTGATCTCCCTGTATCAGCAGCCTGTCGGGAGTATCGTTTTTACCAAGCTGCGTATAAAGCACCGAAGCACCGCCGATCAGAAGAACAAACACCAATACAAGTATAATTACATTTTTCTTCTTACTCATAGTTCCTCCTTATCCAAGAAAGCTCAGAAAACGTCCAAGCATTCCCGTTGCCATCAGAATACCGATTACAACAAGCAAGCTACCGCTGACGATATTGATGACCTTATAGTTTTTCTTGATCCAGTTGAATGCTGATTTCAGATAATCGATCAGCACCGCACTGAGAACGAACGGAATGCCAAGTCCCAGCGAATATGCCAAAAGCATCAGCATTCCCTCTACGATATGTG
>CALGCW010000211.1 GCA_937884385.1 uncultured Clostridia bacterium
AGGGGTTCCCCGAAACGAGCGTAGCCGAGTTTTGGGGGTTCACGGGTCTTTTTCTCGAAAAAGAACACATCCTTCCGTTGTAACTTCTCCCCGACAAGCTCAAATTCCGAAGAAAAAATCACCACCCGACATCGGGTGGTGATTTTTTCTTTATTCCGCGGGTGAAAAATGCTCCTTACCCACGCCGCAAAGCGGGCATTGAAAATCGTCGGGCAGGTCCTCAAATGGCATCGGAACGGCAGCACCGCGCTCGGGGTCGCCTATCTCTTCATCAAAGACCCATCCGCAAACATCGCAAACGTACTTCATAATGAAATTCCTTTCTTTTTTTGATATATTATATACCAAAAATCAAGGATTATTTCACTACCGACTAAAATTTTGACGTGTCAAAGCCTTTAAGATACTTTTTAAGCGGCTTAACCACTTTTTTGACCGTTCCCGTCACAAAGGGATTATAGAGGTTAGCTCTTCCCAAAAGCTCGGTGAAGGGATATTTTCCGCCCATTTTGCAAAGTCTTACGTACTTTCTCCAAGCTCTCGCCTGATCGCGTCTTGCTTCGTTAAAGAACTGGAACGCCACGACCTGCGCGAGCGTGTAGTCGATATAGTAGAACGGCGACTCAAAGATATGGGACTGCCTCAACCAGTATCCGCCCCTCTCAAACACGGGAATATGATCGTATTTGATATGAGGAAGGTATTTCTTTTCTATCTCCCTCCACTTCGCGCATCTCTCCTCATGAGTGATTTCAGGATTTTCATAAACGAAATGCTGGAATTCATCGACCGCAACACCGTAAGGAATAAAGGTAAGTCCCTCACAAACGTGAGAATACCTGTATTTATCTGCTTCCTCATTAAAGAAATATTCCATCCAGGGATACGTAATAAATTCCATACTCATTGAGTGCATCTCGCACGCCTCAAGAGTTGGACTGCGATAATCGGGACACGAAATATTTCTTGACATATATCCTTGGAAAGCGTGACCGAATTCGTGCGTCAGCACGTCAACGTCACCACTCGTTCCGTTAAAGTTAGAGAAGATAAAGGGTGCCTTGTAATCGGGGAAATAGGTCATATATCCGCCGCCGGCCTTTCCCTGTCTTGCCTCAAGGTCAAGAAGCTCATATTCCTTCATAAATTCAAAGAACACGTTCGTTTCATCCGAAAGCTCGGCATACATCCTCGTTGCCTGCTCAACAAGATAATCCCTGTCGCCCTTCGGGGTCGCGTTTCCGCTGAGAAAGTCGATATTATAATCGTAAGATTGGGGGTTTCTGATCTTAAGTCTCTTTGCCTGCTCCTTAAAGAGCTTATTTGTGAAAGGAACAAGATCGGCATATATCTGCTCGCGGTAGCCTCTGACGTCATCGGCATTGTAATCGGTCCTGCCAAGCGATTTGTAGCCAAGCTCAATGAAATTATCATATCCAAGCTTCTGCGCCATCGCGTGCCTTGTCTTTACAAGCTTGTCATAGATCTCACCAAGCCTGTCGAAATTATCTTCGAAGAATTTAGCGGAAGCGACGGATGCTTCTCTTCTTGTTTTTCTGTCCGTGGAGGTCGTAAATTTACCCATCTGCGAAAGGTTGTATACCTCTCCCCCAAACTCGATCTTCGCAGAAGCGATGAGCTTTATGTACTCACTCACAAGCTTGTTGATCTCCTGAAGCTCGGGAACTATCTTTTCGTCAAAGGTCTCCATCTTGACTCTTGCCATATTGAAAAGGTGCTTGCCCCATTTTGCCTCAAGCTCGTCTTTGAACCTTGCATTGACGAGCGCCTTGTTGAAGCGGTCAACAAAAACGTCGATCTGGGGTCCTATCTCGTCGATAAGCTCTTGATTTTTTACGTTTTCGGGATCCTGCGTGTCACAAGTATACTTCGTATAACCAATGCTGAAATTGGTATTGAGGCGGTCGCTGTACTTGAACATCTTTTTAAGTGCTTTGTTCTGATCCTCAAAGCATTCCGCAGAATTAAACTCGTCTATGATAGCATCAAAATCGCGCTCGATCTTTGCAAGATCGGGCTTTATAAACTTCATCTGTGAAAACTTTTTCATATTTCTTCTTCCCTTCTATATAAAATGATGATTTATTGCTTCTTCAATTATCTCCGCAATGATCTTCATACCGTCCTCGTCGGGGTGAAGACCGTCGGTGGTGTTCATATAGTAAAAATCGCCGCGCAATCGACTGTTGAAAGCATCCGCCACAAAAAATCTCTCTCCTGCACTCCTTGCCGCATTTTCGATCGCAAGATTGAATGCGAGCGCTCGATCGCGCAGAAAAATATCCCTGTCGAAAATATTAACACAGCAAACGTGCGCTTTCGGGTGTCTTTGCTTAATTATCTGCAACGTTCTCTCATAATCGGATGCAAACGTGGAAACGTCCACCCCTCTGCCAAGATCGTTCAAGCCCATAAAAACTATAATAAGATCGGGCTCTGTCCCATCGTCGCGGGATAAATTATTGGCTCTGTTCACACCAGAGCCCTCAAACTCCCTGCCACTCAAATTTCCGCCCGAGTAGGAGTTATTCACACACAGCTCCAAGCCAAGGCTTGAGATCAGCCTTGCCCAATACGTTCTCTCAAGCGGAAAGGGATCATAATAGTAATACGGATTGTAAAACAGGGTCGAATTCGCACTCGTATCGTTTGAAACACCCCGATATGTTGAAATACTATCCCCAAGAATGGACAAAAGTCTTCCCTTAAGCATCGCTCGCCTCCTGCTGTGCAATATCCTTCAGGATCTCATAGGCGCGAAGGAGCATTGGCAGCTCCCTGTTTGTGATGAGTCTGCCGAGCATAGCAGATCTGTTATTCTCATATTCCCGTACCGCCTCGTCAAAGGAGAGCTTGTACGTTGAAAGATGAAAAAGCTCGATCTCATCCTGCGTCATATGCTTTTCGCCAAAGGAAAGTGCCTTGCACAAATAGTAATTGTTTATATTGTGCCTGTGTATAAGGTTGTAATAGTCGCTTACAACGCCTATCTTGCATATTATCTCAACGCTTGCGCCAAGCTCCTCACGAAGCTCACGAACGATAGCACTCTCAAGGCACTCACCCGCCTCTACTCCGCCGCCCGCAGTCTCGATAAGACTTGCCTTGCCGAAATCGTCATCACGGTCGACGTGGACAAAATAGAAGTACCCGTCGGCATCATAAACTATCGCGCGAACTATATGCCTGTCGTGGTTGATATAGTCAAGCGCCCATTCTCCGTCACAAAGCTCAATATTCAGCTCGTCAAATTTGTCACACATCGCACTCACCGCCTTATCAAATATATTTTTCAGTAAAGCTCCTCAAATGGTCTTGATAGCACTGCGTCTGCTTGTACATTCCGTTTCCGTGATTACAGCCCTCTAAAATTACCACCGTTGTCTCAAGAGGATTGTTCTTTTTGATCTGTTCAAACAATTCCGTAAGGTTTTCCATACTGCCCGCAGAAAGAAGCAGTGGATATCTGCACTCTTTGACTATCTCAACTCCGTTAAAGTCTCGGGCATCAACACCGTTCTGCTTCTTGAAGTCTGCAAGCGCGCATCGGCATACCTTCTCTCCCTCTCCCTTGAACACTTCGCGGGAAACGTTCACAAAAAACGTCTCGATACTCCCTGTCGGAGCATCGGAGATAAGGCATTTTACGTTTTTCATCTCCTTATTCGAAAGCTGCAAAACGATTCCGCCGCCCATGCTGAGTCCGTGAATGATTATACTGCCACCGGGCGAGAGTTCGTTCACTCTCTCCACCCAATCCAGCATATCCAGATGCTCAAGCGCTCCAAAGGTGATGCGCTTGCCCTCGCTCGGTCCGTGAGCGCGCTGATATGGTATTAGTACGTTGTAGCCAAGCGAACGGTAGAAAAGCCCCGGAAAAGCCCATTCCCTCTCCGCGTGGCTTCCAAAGCCGTGCACACAAATAACGGTCGCGCGCGCATTGTCACAGGGATAGTACACCGCTTGAAGCTTTAGTCCGTCGCGGCTTACGATCTGAAGCACGTCGTGGGGCAATTCTTGTATTTTTGCAAGGCTCTCGTGAACCTTCTTGATCGTGTTATACCACGAATCCTCCGGCCCAACCATCTTGTACGCCTTGCTTATATCCGGTCTGCCAAGCAGCTTGCCAAATAAAATCTTTGCCTTAATACCTTCAAGCATAGATCTTCCCCTCTCCGTTTACTCTTTATTCTTCAATATTTTGTATATTTCCTCCGAGGCAAATCGAGCCTTCATAACAAGATGCGTATCTTCGCGCAGGGCGGCAAGATAGGTGATGCTGTTATCGCCAATGCAAATGCCATCTCCCACCTTGTGCCAATGAAAGGCGGCTCCCACCGCGTACATCGAAACGGATTTTTTATAAAAATCAAGCTTTCCGTCACATCCCGTGATGCGCATTCCTTCTATACCGTGCGAGATCCTACCGTTTCCGATATGATAAAGCCCCTTGGTGTTCACCATCGCATAAAGCTCCGCGGGAACGTCAAAACCGTACTCTCCGTCGAGTATCTCACGTCGGACGCATTCCCTCTCCCAATCGTACCAATCGGGAATGTGATCGAATACACCTTTCCCATCGGTAGCACGCAAAACACCAAGCTCGTCAAGCTCCCATTCCTTACCGCAGGCGTGACAGGTCAGCATAGTCCCCTTGCCTTCCATCCTGCCCTCCGCACCGCAGATCGGGCATTTGTAAAGAATCTTGTGAAGATCCTTTGCGCGCTCGGGGTTGTCTATAACGATCCCCTTCTCCCTTTGCCAGCGAAATCCGTCAAAGGAAAACTCGCGCAGAAGCACCTCGTATATCTCCTCAACACTCATTTCCTTTATCTGCTCGGGGGAAAGGACGTAGCGAAGAGTTGCGCTTACATCACTCCTTCTGTCGTGCAGATTGTTGTAAATGGGATCGTTGATAAAGCCGCCGTACGTTTCAAGCATACAGAACGGCACACCGAGCATCTTGATAAGACCTGCCACACTCTTCGGAATGGTGTGCGCTCGCCCACCGTACGAATAATCCGCCTCGGGATACATTAGTACCGAGGTGTGCAGGGTGTTAAGACAGTACTTTATGTCTCTGATCAAATTAAAATCCGTCGTAAATTTTCGCGTCGGAATACATCCGACTCCGCGAAGGGCAAAAGCCTTATTGATAAACGCATCAAAGGTCGCCACGATGTTGACCCTTCTTGGCCAAAGCGCGTGCATAGCTATCTCAAAATCAAGAAAATTCGAATGATTCATAAAAATGAGCGCAGGCTCATCCTTGCCGAGCTTATCCATCCCCAAGCGCTCCATCTTGAAATTAACTCCCTTGATGGCGGGATACGAAAGCACCCACGCAAGCGACCGCCAGAATAAGCTTGGCTTTTTCGGCAATATGTGCGGTGTCGGCTCAAGAGCCATAAGCTCCTCATATGTAATATCGTAATGCTTTAATTGAAATTCCATAAAAAAATCCTCTCCAAAACACGTAAAACCCAACGATCCCTAAAGAAAAAGACCTAAGAAGACTATCGCAGGACTCAAAAAACGATTATGAGGACAGTATACCAAAAAATACCCAATTTTGCAAGTGTTTTTTACAGCTAACGCGCGCTGCGCAAATTTATCTCTTAAATTCCAAAAATCTCTTGACAATATTGAATAAATATGTTAATATATTAAAGTCGTAGGACACGGAGGATTAGATCGGCTTCGCCGAGAAAGAGCGCAGTGGATTCGCTTGCCGAAGGCAACCGAGCCACTTCTCAAATCTCTCCGTGAAAATACACGGAGGATTATCGAAGTGGTCATAACGAGGCGGTCTTGAAAAACGGTCGGCTCTGTCACTAAGACATTCTCTAACCCCTTGATTTTATTGGGATTACGACATTTTAACTCGCACTTTTGCGAGTACCCGTCTTGCATTTTTCTTGCATTTTGCACGACGGATTTTAACAATTAAATAGCACGGAGGATTATCGAAGTGGTCATAACGAGGCGGTCTTGAAAACCGTTTGCCTTTACGGGCACGAGGGTTCGAATCCCCCATCCTCCGCCACATTTGGGACTAAATTTAACGATTTAGTCCCACTTTTTTGTTGTTTTGAGCGATTTTGGGAGTTTTTTCACCACTTTTGCATTTTTGCTCTTTCAAAAAAGTGCAAGAAAATGCAAGAAAGCGGCAAAATCAATCTTAATCACTCAGCGCTCGGCTTATCTTTCGGGCGCTCTTTTCTTTGCTCTTGTATTCAAGATGCGAATACGTGTCGGCGGTGATCGAGATGGTGCTGTGCCCAAGATAATTCTGGACGAGCTTCATATCCTCGTCATTTGCCACGAGCAAGCTCGCGCACGAATGGCGAAGATCGTGGAGACGGATCTCCTTCAAGCCGTTCTGCCTGAGTATTACCTTGAAATGCTCGGTAAAATACTGCGGCTTGATGATCTCACCCATCGCGTCAACGCAAACGTAGTCCTCCCATTTTCTCGAGTAAGCGGAACGAAGCTTTCCTTTTCTTTCAATCTGCCTTTCGCGCTCACGCAACAACTCTTCCTCAATTTCGGGAAGTAAGGGCATCGTGCGGTAAGACGAATCGGTTTTAAGTATATCAATACCGACTATCTTTTTTACGCCCGTGGTATCATCCTCGATGATCTTGTGGCGAATACGGATCACCTTGTTTTCAAAGTCAATCGCCGACCACTTGATTCCAAGGATTTCGCTTCTTCTGAGTCCGCAATATATCGCAATGATCACGGGAACGCGAAGCGGATCGTCCTTAAGTGCCGAGAGCAGCTTTTTCAGCTCCTGCGCGTTGTAATACTCACCCACGTGCTTCTCCGCTTTTGGCGGATCCGCCTGATCCGAGGGGTTGTACGGAATGATTCCGCGCTTAACAGCGTGCTTCAAGGCAAGATGCATCACCCTGTGGTGATTGAGAGCAGTTTTACCCGACAGCCCGTCCTTGCGCAGATGATTGTAGTAAGTATTGAAATCACTTCCAACAAGATCCTTGATGGGTATGTTCTTACCCTTGAAATAAGGGATAACTCTGCCCTCAAGTATCATTCGATACGAGGACTGCGTGCGCAACGCAAGGTTGCTCTTGTATCCGTCAAACCAATCCGCGAGATATTCGTGAAACGGCTGACGCGCGATTCTTCGTTGCTCCTGCTCCGCGCGGGAAAGTCCGACTTCAAGGAAGTCGTAGTTGCGATTGTACTGCGCAACAAGCTCTGCAAGACGAGCTTCTGCCTGCATTTTGTTGATGATTCTCGAGCCCTTTCGAGAGTCAAGATTGAGTGGCTTCCACGGTTGTTTACGCTTCTCCCCGGGAAGCTTCGGGAGATTAATGACAGCATACCACTTGCCATTCTTTTCGGTCAATCGACCTGTAATAGATTTCATAAAGCTGATCCTTTCGAATTTATTTTTTGTGGTATCGTCATCAGCTTGATAACATTATACCACTTAAATTTTAAAATAGGGTATATTTTGAAAGATTTATCTCTTTTTTTGATAATTATTTTCGTTGCACAAGAATTCGATCAAGCACACCTTGGGTACGATTATCTTGCCACCCGCCTTGATAGAGTGCAGCGAGCCGCTCTTGATAAGGTCATAGGTTTTGTTCTTGCCGAGTCGCAATAGCTTCGCCGCCTCGACCACCGTCAGCACGTCGGGCTCGCCCTTGAACATTGAATAGTAATCTCGCTCCGTCATATTTCCGCCTTTCTTATGTGTTTTCTGCCCCCTCGGGAGCTACACCTGTATTATGATAGAGTGACATCAAATAATATGATCAGGTTTTCAGAGAGGAAAGATAATGCTCCGCGACGATGCTCTCGCGGTTGTGCCCGAG
>CALGCW010000212.1 GCA_937884385.1 uncultured Clostridia bacterium
TCTTCACTCGGGCAACTCAAGCCCAAGAAGCCTCCGCCTGCAACTGCACCCAACTCGTCATCGGATACGGCACCGTTTGCGTTAAGCTGCTCAAAATATGTTTTTGCTTCTTCTTCGGTCAGTTCCACGTTGTTTTCCTTGGCAAGCGCAAGAAGCTCCTCTGCGCTCTTTGCTGCCTTTGCCTTCGCAATAAGTTCGGGTGTTAAGTTTTTCATAGTTTTTCTCCTTAATAAAAATTTTCGATTTTGTTATTACAAAGAATGCTCTTTTTTAGCGCATTCTTTGTCATATTTTTGTAAACTTGTTTGCATCAGCGGTTGTGCCAACTATCTTTTTGCATTTTTCACATCTGACTTCCAAGCTTCCGCTCATCACCGTGGGCATCGCAACGTATCCAGTCGTACTGCCACAGCCTGTGCACCTGGGAATTTTAACCCTATCTCCTCCCGACAGCGTATTCTCTTCCTCTTCTCCGTTGTCTGGGCAACTTCCACCGCCTACAACTGCATCCAACTCCTCATCGGATACGGTACCGTTTGCGCTAAGCTGCGCCCAATAAGTCTTTGCTTCCGTCTCGGTAAGGTCTACGTTATTTGCCTTGGCAAGCTCAAGAAGCTCCTGTGCACTCTTTGTAGCCTTTGCCTTTGCGATAAGCTCAGGAGTTAAGTTATTCATGGTTTTGCTCTCCTTTACATGAATTGTATAAAATTCTGATTTGTTATTATGTCGGATATTCTTTTATTTCAGCCGGACGATTCCAGCTGTCCTGCTCAGACTTTTTTAAAACGGTCGTAAGGAAGCCAAGTGAAAACAATCGTTTGGCAGTTCGTACATCTCAAATAAGCACCTTGAGGTTGGTTTGGAGCGACACAGATCCTGCAAGTAGAACAGCCGCAAGAGCACGTGGTTCCGTCAAAGAATTTGACAACCTCGCCATCCTGATATGTATCATCTTCATCATCATCTTCATCATCCGAACAACTTATGCCGAACAAACCACCACCTGCAACTAACTCCAGCTCGTCATCGGATACGGCACCGTTTGCGTTCAGCTGCTCAAAATAGGTCTTTGCCTCGTCCTCTGTAAGCTCTACGTTGTTTGCCTTGGCAAGAGTGAGAAGCTCCTCTGCGCTCTTTGTTGCCTTTGCCTTTGTAATAAGTTTAGGAGTAAAGTTTTTCATAGTTCGTCCTCATATGTATCAAAGAAATACAATCTTGTTTTTGTCATTCGGATCACCGGGGAGCGTATCGTAAGGGAGAGGCGTTATACTACTGTCAAATTCCGGTTTGGCGGGTATGTTCGAGGGCTTCGGCTTATCATTGCAATAAGGGCAGGTGCTATCATTGCGCCCGTTTCTACTCTGGAAGAAATCTATGATATCCTGACAAATGCCACCGCCGGAAACAGCCTCCAATTCATCATCGGACACCTCCGAGTTTGCGTGTAATTGTTCAAAACAAGTCTTAGCCTCCTCTTCGGAAAGCTCTACGCCGTTTTCCTTGGCAAGCTCAAGAAGCTCTTCTGTGTTCTTTGCTGCCTTTGCCTTTGCAATAAGTTCTGGTGTTAAATTATTCATGATTTTGTTCTCCTTTATCGATGAAATCTGCACCTTTCAGACTTGAAGATCAAAACAGTCAAAAAGGCTGAATATCAAGAGCAAATGCTTTCTTTGTTAGTAGTGTATCATATGGAGCGTTACAAATCTGTTACAAATTCCCTGGGAAACTCAGAAAATATTTTTTACTTTTCCGTTATTCTGCGATACAGACTTCACACTTGCCCATTTATCTTTCTCTAAATATTAATTATCAAGTCTTTGACGCTCAACAAGCTCTGCAAATTTGCCGCCCTGCGCAATCAATTCGTCATAGGTGCCGTCCTCAACGATCTTGCCACTTTCAAGATAAATGATACGGTCACACTCGCGGATGGTGGATAGTCGGTGAGCAATTACAATTCTCGTGCATTTGAGGGTATCCAGCGAATCTGAAACGATCTTCTGCGTAATATTGTCCAGCGCGCTTGTTGCCTCATCAAGCATAATAATCTTGGGTTTTGGGGCAATGGCGCGGGCAATCATAATTCTTTGACGCTGTCCACCAGAAATTCCACCCGAGCCCTCCGAAATCATCGTGTGCATTCCCATAGGCATTTTTCGTATATCGTCGGCAACACCTGCCATCTCAGCCGCAGCCCAAGCCTCATCCACCGAAAGATGCGGTGCGGAAATAATAATATTGGAAAAGATATCGCCATGGAAAAGCTTGCCGTTTTGCATAACCACACCAATTTTGCGACGGAGAGATTTCAAATCGATTCCGGCAAGATCCTTGCCGTCGTAGTATATTGCTCCCTTCTGCGGCTTTTCAAAACCAAGCAGTAACCTCAGTAGCGTAGATTTTCCGCAACCGGTTGAGCCAACGATGGCAACATATTGTCCCGGTCGGATTTTCAATGAAAGATCGTCAATAACGTTAGGCATTCCATCGTGATATCTGAATGACACGTTACTGATCTCAATTCCGCCCGAAAGCTGCTCTATCACGGGCTTACCCTCAGCAATTTCGGGAATGGTGTCCATAATAGGCTTTGCCATTTCAATGGTAGGCTTGAATTGAGCAACCGTAGTAGCAATACCGGCAATCGACATAAACGCACCGCTGACCATTCCGTAAGCCGTATTAAATGCATAGTAATCTGCTACTCCAACCTGACTGCGAACAGCCAAATAGTACATCATGATCATACCGCTAAGAGATATGATGGCACCGAAGGCATTGTTTGCTCGCAGAAAGAGCGGCGGATTATACGCTACTCTGAGTTGCTCTGCATAAAGCTTAGACCAACGTGCAAACATCCTTTTTTCCGCTCCCGAAAGTCTGATCTTTTGAATTCCGGTTATCATCGAGTAGCTCATACCGCTTTCCTCTGCTGAAAGCTCCATCTGCTTTTTCGTGTACTTCATCTGATAGAACGTGGTAACGAGTGAAAACAAAAGGGTTGCAAGTATCACTCCAAGAGCCGGAAAAACAAGAGCTGGCGCATATTCAAATATCTGTGTAATGTACATTAAGGAGAAAATTGAAGTAAGTCCTGTATTAAGCGCACAAGATACAAGCATTGAACAAAGCGACTGTATGTATTGCGCACGGCTTGAAAGGTCGCCTGCACTGTATTTTTTAAAGAAGTCCGCAGGAAGCGATAACACGCGCATCATCGTCGCTGCTTGCACAGAGATCGTAATCTTCGTGTTGATGCGTGCCATCAAAAGCGAGGTAATTCCTCTGATCAGCAAGGAGCTGATGCTGACGCTTATCATAAATATGGTTATTCCCATCAAAAGCTGATAATCCTTGCTATCAACAACAGTCCCCATCAGAAGATTGTTCAGCTTCGGTCCAAGCAAACCGACAGCGGTTGCCGCCAAGGTTGACAGTATAACGAAAACGAAATCAGAAACCGAAAGCGTTTCAACGATATAACGCATCAGTGAGCGCAGTGTCAGTTTTCCAAGAGGAAAGGGCTTGTAAAAGCAAATTGCCTCCTCTTCAAAAAGTGCCTCGTTTGCCGCATTGATTCTTTCCCATTTGCCGGATTCATCATCAAAATATACGTATCCGGAAATACCCTTTGGGATAAAGGCGACAGCACTTCCGTCATCCTTACGCTTGCCAAGCACAGCACCAATGGAATCCTTATACCATCCCGACTCAAGATTGATATTACGCTGCATAATTCCGTTCGGACGAAGCAGGTATTCAAGACGATCGTTTAAGGTCTTGACAGAGCTTGGAAGTTGCTGAGGTTTCACCTTGTAATATTCGAGGATTTTCCAAATTGCTCCGATCTCACGCTCGTCATTTCCGTCATTTGAGGAACTTCTCTTCGTGCCAAGCACTGCATCCGCAATGTCAGCAAATGCGTCGGAGAATATGTCCTCGTCATTTTTTCTTCTTTGTTTTATCTGTTCATCAAACCAACCCATACTCACTTCACCTCTCCGCTTGGAAAAATCGAGCAACACACGAATTTCGGCACGAACCACACTCATTTAAACACATAGAAAATTTCATCGTTCGTACTCCCCCTTATTCGCTTGTAACAAGCTTCGTATAGAAGCCGCCGAGTGCATAAAGCTCGTCATGGGTTCCTCTTTCGACCACAACGCCGTTATCCATAACAAGAATCTCGTCACAGTCGCGAATGGTAGACAGACGGTGTGCCACCACGATGCAAGTGATTCCCCTGTCCTTGATGGATCGGATGACCTCATATTCGGTTCTTGCATCAAGCGCAGACGTTGCTTCGTCGAGTATCACGATCGTGGGGTCCTGCGCAAGCACTCTTGCTATTTCAAGTCTTTGACGCTGACCTCCCGAGAAATCCTTTCCTCCCTCGGTCAGCTTGTAATTGTATCCGCCCTCACGCTGCATAATGTCGCTATGTATCTGTGCATCTCTTGCCGCCAATATCATTTCAAAATCTTCAATGGAAGAGTCCCACATTTTTATGTTGTTGGCAATCGTATCCTCAAAGATAATAATGTCCTGATCGACCACCGCAAGTGACCCGGTAAATACACTTCTGTCAATGGCGGAAATGGGCTTTCCGTCAAAGAGTATCTCACCGCTCCACGGCTGATAGAGTCCCGATATCAGCTTTGAGACCGTTGATTTTCCGCAGCCCGACATTCCAACCAGTGCAATTCGCTTGCCGGGTGTGAGCGTAAGATTGAAATCCCTTATCAGCGGCTCTCCAAGACGTGAGTATCCAAATGTAACGTTTTTCAATTCAACGTTTCCCGAAAGCTTAGAACAAGTATCCTGTTCCCCGTCTTCCGATGTCTGCTCACACAGCTTGTCGGTGGGATATTTCATAACGTCCTCGATTCTTTCCATCGACGTTCTCATTTCCTGCAAGGTTTGTCCTGCAGAAATGAACTTTTGCGCCGGTGACATAAATGATCCAAGAAAGCCCTGGAATGCCATAACCATACCAACCGTGAAGGCTCCCTCCATCACAAGATATACTCCGATAACGAGAACCGCAGTATTGGTTATGGCCGAAACCAAGGATGGAATCATTCCAAGATATTGATTAAGCTTTGCGTACTTAACCCGCTGGGTGTTGACGCTTGCCTGATATCCCGACCATTTTTCAAAAAATCCGTTTTCCGCTCCGCTTGCCTTGATGGTTTCAATCATTTCAATTCCAGCAACCGTTGCACCCGTAAGCTTGCCCGTATCTCGCATGGAAACACGGGTGATGTTCACGCGCTTTTTCGAAATGATTCGAGACAGGAACATATTGATAACGATCGATAAAATCCCAACCATTGTGAGAAGCAGACTGTAACGAATCATTACCACAAGATAGAATACCATCATTCCCGCTTCAATAACAAGAGGGGCAAAGGTGTCCGCCAATGTTCTCGCAACCGAGGCATTTGAGCCTTTTCTTTGCTGAATATCTCCTGCCATTCTTTGCGTGAAAAATTCCATAGGAAGTCTTAAAACCTTCCACATAAAAGAAGTGCTTCCCATTGCATCAATCTTTGCTCCGATACGCGCAGTATAAATAGCTTCAATAAATGCCATGACGATCTGAATGATTGAAAGCATCGCAAGAGAGCCAATGAACGGAATTAACCATTCGGAGTTCTGCCCCGTCAAGAGCCTGTCTATAAATATACGCGAGAACGCAGGATTGATGATACCGATCAGCGACATGGTAACGGTGGTCATAACGGTGAACGCCACAGCAACACCGGCTCCGCGCATCTTTTCCTTTGAAAAGGATATCATACTCTTAGGCTTGCCTCCGGGCTCAAAGTTCTCCGAAGGCTCAAACATAAGGCATATTCCGGTAAAGGATTTATCAAAACTCTCAACAGATACGCTGTATGTACCTCGCGCGGGATCGTTGAGAATCGCCTTATTCCCTTTGAATCCGTTCAGAACCACGAAGTGATTGAAATTCCAATGGACGATGCACGGAAATTTTCCATTTTTACGAAGCGTCTCGGTCTCATATCTGTAACCTTGAGCCACAAGTCCGTAGCTTCTTGCCGCTCTTAATATGTTTTTTGCATTTGAGCCATCTCGCGAAACTCCGCAATCAGAGCGGACCTGCTCAAGCGGTATCCATTTCTCATAGTAGGCAAGAATCATCGTCAATGCCGCCGCTCCGCATTCCAAAGCCTCCAGCTGCATCACGATTGGAACCTTCGCCACACCGTTTGTAACGGGAGCCTTGATTCTGTTGTCAGCTTTTCCCATAGTCCCCTCCTCAGTTCAGGATAAAGGCGATTGGTGAAATGCTCTCGATCACGATATCCGCCTTTTGTACACCGTCGGAATGCTCACCGTCAATGCTAACCGCGTACACCCATTCACCAACGGTAAGACCGCTTGCGTAGATTGCGTAATCCGTGAAAGAGCCATCCACCCTAATGGGCTCCTCGGCGATATCCGTAATGATATATTCCTTTTCTTCACAGCGAACGGTCATTCCAACCTCGATCTTTTCCACGTCGGACTCGCCTACGTATATAACCGCATTTCCACCTTCCGTTACAATTGCAGTTGACATGGTCGTATCAATTTTCCCGATAAATCCCCAGACGATTACTCCGGTAAGCAAAATTACGATTGCCGAAAGTACCATCCACAATCCGGGGTTGGCAACTCTTACGTAATTATGAAGCTGCTCAGGCGATGAGATCTTTTCCATATTACTTTTTTTGAATAATTGCTTGTTCATATCAATCTCCCGTTGTTATTACTGTGTTTTGATAAAAGTTTTTTGAATATGACGTTATTTTTGAATACTTTTCTGTTTATGATAACATAGGGGGCGTTACAAATGTGTTACAAATCCTATGAAAAATCTAACAGCCACACACTTTGAAAGCATGTGGCTGTTATTTTCGTTTGCTCAGTTCATTTTACATAGATGCTTCGCGCTTCAGATCGTAAGTCTCAAATTCGCTTGTTCAAAGCTAAGCACATCCACAGTTTCAAAGTGAATGCCTACCGCGCTGCAAATATCGATCAGATCAGGAATGATCTGCTTGTCCCGAAAGTTTTCACAAATATTCAAAATCAGCGTGCCGTTAAAATCAATCGCGGCAACATTGCATTCACTGAAATCCGGCCAGGAGCGGAAATTGAAGTCAACAAGTCCGGACATCACTTCATTCGGTAAATCTACTTTGCCAAGATAGGTAAAGACGAAATTGCATTCCGAATGTTTCATCACACCGAAAACGACCTTTGCCAAAGCTTTTTGCAGAAAGCGAGGCTTTATGGAAACAAGAGGTCCTACCGTATCAATGAATTCCGTTGCCGCCTTTACAATGTTTTCCTTCTGCACAGCAAGATCAAGAAGTGAACGGTAAATCGTGCTGACGCGAGCGAAATCCATCGTGTCATAACGGTCAACGTAGGTAATGTTCTTGGAGATGATGCAGTTGTGCATGGTCTGAAAACCCATTGGGGCGCGGCAGTCAATCACCACACTGCATCTGACATTTTTGTTCTTTGCCTTTGAGCTTATATGTTTGCGCAGTGCTATGGAAACCAAAGGCGGCAGCACCGCTGCCGGAGAGGAATTACTCTTCTTTGCAACGGCAAGCACCTCGCTCATGGGGGCTTTCAGAATGTGGCAATCCGTTCGATAACCGCGTTTGAGAAATGGAAGCGCATTGGCTGCAAATCCCTTCGCCTGTTTCTTTTGAGGAATCCCCTTCTCAGCTTTATCATAGAGGCTTTCAAGACCCAGCTCTAACGCAGGCTCTACAGACCTTTCCACACCAAAATAATGACATAGCACCGAGGAAAAGAAGGCAAAAGCGCCTTTGCCGTC
>CALGCW010000213.1 GCA_937884385.1 uncultured Clostridia bacterium
CCATCTGGCTTGTGTAGGAGTTCTCGTTGTCGTACCAAGAAACAACCTGTACCTGATATGTGTCGTCGTCGATCTTTGCTACCATTGTCTGAGTAGCGTCGAAGAGAGAACCGTAGGTGATACCGATAACGTCAGAGGAAACGATGGGATCCTCGTTGTAGCCAAAGGAAGCGGAAGAAGCAGCCTTCATAGCAGCGTTGATACCCTCAACAGTAACGTCCTTGCCCTTAACTACAGCAACGAGAATTGTTGTAGAACCTGTGCAGGTAGGAACTCTCTGAGCAGAACCGATGAGCTTGCCGTTGAGCTCGGGGATAACGAGACCGATTGCCTTTGCAGCACCGGTGGAGTTAGGAACGATGTTCTGTGCGCCTGCACGTGCACGGCGGAGGTCGCCCTTTCTGTGAGGACCGTCAAGGATCATCTGGTCGCCTGTGTAAGCGTGAACGGTGGTCATGATACCACTCTCGATGGGAGCGTAATCGTTAAGAGCCTTTGCCATAGGAGCGAGGCAGTTGGTGGTGCAGGATGCAGCGGAGATGATCTTATCCTCAGCGGTAAGAGTCTTCTCGTTAACAGAGTAAACGATGGTCTTGAGGTCCTTGCCTGCGGGAGCAGAGATAACTACCTTCTTAGCGCCTGCGTTGATGTGAGCCATGGACTTCTCGGTGGAGCAGTAGAAACCGGTGCACTCGAGAACAACGTCAACGTTGTTAGCAGCCCAAGGGCAGTTTGCAGCGTCCTTCTCAGCAGAGATCTTGATGGTCTGACCGTCAACAGTGATGGTACCAGCCTCATCGTCAGCGGTAACAGTGTGTCCGTCGTAACGACCCTGAGCAGTGTCGTACTTGAGAAGGTGAGCAAGCATGGAAGGCTTGGTGAGGTCGTTGATAGCTACGATCTCGTAACCCTCAGCACCGAACATCTGTCTGAATGCGAGACGACCGATACGGCCAAAGCCGTTAATAGCAACTTTAACTGACATAATTAAAATCCTCCATTTTTTATATTAAAAATTTTTGACTGTTTTTTCGGGAAGCGAGCATAACTTTCTTAGCCCACGCTTCCTCAATTATATATTTTAACTCATTTTTTGCAAATATACAAGGGGTTTGACGAAAATTTCTCAATTTTGTATATTTGCACTATTTTTGAGCTTTTTTTTAGCAATTATCATAAAAAATAACCATATATTTTTGGCAATATGACAAAATTCAGTTAAAAGTCAAAAAAGATACTCTCTTATAAAATCGCTTTTTCTTCTTTTTCTCATTTAAATATCTCTGCAAGACAAATAATTCTCGTATTGCGATATAAATTTATTGTATTACGATAAATTTATCTTGACAAATACGCTAAAACGCGCTATAATCTATATAGCCTTTGGCAAAGTTTTGTATATCAAGGAGCAAAGAATGGAAAAAGTCATCAGAATATTTATAATCATCGCGCTGATCGGCGCTATCGCTCTTGTCGGAGCTGTATTCGTTTTCTGGCTTCCCTCACTTGAAGCGTACGTGGCTGAACTGACAGTAGGACTGCCTGTTTCCTCAAAACTCGTTTATCCCTTTTCAGCAGTCATCGCACTTCTCTGCCTTTGCGCTTTAGGAGCGGCACTTACCTTCCCCTCGGCAATGAAGAAGGATAAAATATTTTCCTGTCCGACCGCTTCAAAGCTTTCCGCTATTTCTCTACTGATAGCTCTTGCGGGCGCGGTCATTATCGCCTGCGCGGTAATGCTCGCCGCTATAGGCGACAAGCTGCTCTTCTTCCCTTTGCTTATGATAGCCGCAATAGCCCTGCTTATTTCGTTTATGTTGGGCATTCTTTCAAATTACGTAAAGCGGGCGGCTCTGCTTAAGGAGGAGGTTGACGCTACGTTATGATAGTTATAAATATTGACGTGATGCTTGCAAAACGAAGAATGAGCGTGTCTGAGCTTAGTGAAAAGGTTGGATTTACCATGGCAAACGTCTCACTCCTCAAGAACGGAAAGATCAAAGCGCTGAAGATCTCCACCCTTGACAAGCTTTGCAGAGTGCTCCAATGTCAGCCCGCAGATCTTCTCGAATACGTAGAGAGCGACGGTAGTGAATATGACGAGTGAGACCTTTGACGTTGCGGTTATAGGCGCAGGGCCTGCGGGCGCTACCTTTGCGCGCTTTCTCGCTCTCTCAAAGCCTGACGTGCGAATAGCGCTCATAGACGGACAGACCCGTGAGCGCAGTAAGGTGTGCGGCGGCCTACTTTCGCCCGATGCCCAAAAGGTGCTTGCGAGCTTTGATATGACGCTTCCCAAGGAAGTCCTTGCCGATCCGCAGATATTTGCGGTCGAGACCATAGACCTACCCCGTAGGCACGTGCGCTACTATCAGCGTAATTATCTCAATATGGACCGCTACGCCTTTGACCGCTGGCTAGTCTCCTTAGTTCCAAAGAGCGTATCTGTAATAAGCGGCAGATGCAGATCGGTCGAGCGCGACGAGGACGGTAAGTTTTCGATTTCTGTAGGTGAGCAAACGATAAAGGCAGACGCTATCGTGGGAGCGGACGGCGCGTCTTCAATAGTCCGAAAGAGCTTCTTTGACCGTCAAATAAAGAAATATATCGCAATTCAGCAGCATTTCAAGAACGACGGTCAGCGTGTTCCCTTTTATTCCTGCATTTTTGATCCTGCCACGAGCGACAGCTGCTCGTGGAGCATTCACAAGGACGGATATATCATTTTCGGCGGCGCGTTTGATCAGAGCCGCTGCCGTGATGCCTTTGAGAAACAAAAAGCACGCTTTCAGGAGCTGCTTGGCAACGACCTCGGCGCACCGATTAAGACCGAAGCCTGTCTTGTGTGCAGCCCTAGGCTCATGCGCGACTTGTGTGTAGGCAAAGAGGGGGTATATCTTATAGGCGAGGCGGCGGGATTTATCAGCTCAAGCTCATTTGAGGGCATCAGCTCCGCCCTACTCAGCGGCAAGCTCCTTGCGGACGCCTTTGCTTGCTCGGATACTCCCTCTGATGTTCTTCGCAAATACAAGAAAAATACGCTCAGTCTGCGCCTCAAGCTCTACGGCAAGACCTTTAAGAGAAGTATTCTCTGCTCTCCCACTTTGCGCTATTGCATTATGAAAAGCGGAATCATGAGCGTAAAGAAATATGAGAAAAATTAAAAGAACCGTTGCCAAAGGCTTCTTCTGATAAGTAAGTTTAATTTATCCTTGTAGGGACCGGCGTCCTCGACGGTCCAAAAAGGCATAATTGCTCTGCAGTAGACAAAGATAACCCCGACAGATTTTAAATCTATCGGGGTTAATCTTATTTGAGCATATCATTGATTTTTTTCTTACATTCTTCCCAAGAGCCTTCTACAAAAGCATCTTTATACAACCTTAAGGCCATATTATTATTCATAAATATCATAACAACATTGTTTTTTTCTTTTATTTTCTCAATATTGCTGTATTTTAATTTGCTGACTGAAGTATGATCTGTAAGAATGATTTCATCATCCAAAAATTCAGTGGTACGTATCCATTCGGAAACACCATATGTAGTCGAATACAATTTATACCTTTTTGACCAAACCACGAAACGGGCAAGAAACAACTTAAAAACAGCAATGATGGTTAAAAGTGCATAGATATAAATAGCCATCCACTCGCTATGTAGTGCGATGGAAAAAATAAGTCCCGATATTCCGATAACGCCTAACACACACCAAATGATAAATGATATTACATTCGCAGCACCGTGTAAATGATACTCCTTTGCCCATGTTTTCATTAAATCTTTTGTGATTT
>CALGCW010000214.1 GCA_937884385.1 uncultured Clostridia bacterium
CGAGTTTATCAAAAGCTACAACGAGCAGCAAAAGCCCAAAGTGCTTGAATTGCTCGAAAAGTACAGTGATAAAAACATTGTCATTTTGGAGAGCAGAGAACAAGCGAATGCGTTTTTAAATGGAGATGCCTTATGATAAAAGAACTTATGCATGATCCCATTTTCCTTGCATGGTTTGGTAAAATTCACACCGCCGACGATTGATTTAAGAAGAACATTGACAAGTACGGAGAGGGCACTGCTGAATTTGTTGCAGGGGCTATTGTAGCATATATTATAGAAAAATAGCTTTTTAGCATTGGAGGATTTATGAAAGAAAACGATTGGACAAAAAGTATATGCGATCTACTACAAAAACAAGAATTAGGCGATAACATATATATTGATGTGTTAAGAAAAATTCCATATGCATTCGAGGTTTCTTCTTTTGATGAAGAATGGAGGGTGGATGGATTTGATGAAACATCATTTGAGACTGATATGGTTATTTATGAGAAAGAGAACGGCAAAATAATACCACGTGTGATTATTGAATCAAAAGTTGGTTCAGTAAGTACTCACGATGCTATTACGTATAGCCATAAAGCCATATATCATAAAAATGTAATTCCTTTTGTAAGATACGGTATCATGCTCGGAGCAAGAGAAACCTATCCTTTGCCGGGAAGACTTTTTAGGCACGGAACTAATTTTGATTTTCTATTTAGCTTTATAGATTACAATCCTTTAGATAAAGAACTCGCATTTTTTGTCGAAATGTTGAAAAGGGAGATTCTTTACTCTCGCCAAATAGAAGAAATATTATCAAATAGTAGGTCGCACGGAAGAAAGCGCTATTTCATGTTGCAAAAAGAATTTCATTTGGAAGAAATGGAATCATCGGTTGAACCAATAAAAAACGTATCAAAGCAAAGCAATCGCATTGAGAGAAAAACCACTAAAAATGATGTTGTGCAGTGTATTGCTAACAAACTGCGTGCGGCAAAAATGGAGGGGAAAACAAGTGTTTCCATTGTTGCTCGAGATATACACAAAGAATTGAATTTGAAAAATTCATATCCTACGGTATGTAATGCTATGCGTGAATGTATGAGTAAAAAAGATGTTGTTATTCATACAACGCCAAGCGGTTTTTCGTCTACATTCCAAGTGGAATACTATGTTTAGGTTTATTGCGAGATTGGTGTGGTCTAAAAGCTAATCCACAATCCCGTTTTCCTCAACTTGTTTATTTGATTAAAAAAATATTGAAATGGAGAGTTTGATATGCCAATGTGGAATCCGTGGAGAGGTTGCAAAAAGTGTAGCGACGGCTGTCTTTATTGCTATATCCACAAGGGCGACGCAAAGCGCGGAGTTGACACAAGTATTATCGAAAAGACAAAGGATTTTGCAAAGCCCATAGAACGCCTGAAAAACGGCAATTACAAAATGAAATCCGGCATCGTCTATACCTGCTTTTCCACCGATTTTCTGATTGAAGAAGCTGACGAGTGGCGCAAAGAATGCTGGGGGATGATGAAGGATCGAGAGGATTGCACGTTTCTCTTTCTCACAAAGCGCATTGACAGATTTATGGACTGCATCCCCGATGATTGGGGTGATGGCTATGAAAACGTGGTCGTTTGCTGTACGGTTGAGAACCAAAAGAACGCAGACTATAAGCTCAGTATATTTTCAAAGCTTCCGATCAAGCACAAGTGCATAACGGCTCAGCCGCTTATCGAAAAGATCGATATAGAACGGTATCTTGACGGTGTTGAGCTTGTTGTTGTCGGTGGTGAATCGGACACGAACGCAAGATCGCTTGACTATGCTTGGGTGCTTGATATCAGAGAGCAGTGCATCAGAAAAAACGTGTCATTCGAATTCAGACAGTGCGGAACGCATTTTATCAAGGACGGCAAGGAATATAAATTACAAACAAAGGATCTGTGTGCTCAGGCAAGAAAAGCGGATATTGACTTTAAGCGCAATGATTGATCAATTTTTAATTTGTAAGGATAGAAAGTATGATTGTTTTAATAACGGGAGCATCGCACGTGGGTAAGACTGTGCTTGCTCAAAGGTTGCTCGAAAAATACAAATACCCGTACTTGTCAATGGATCATCTGAAAATGGGTTTGATTCGTAGCGGAAATACGGAGCTTACTCCCTTAAGCGACGATGGAGCTATGACCGCATATTTGTGGCCCATTGTTCGCGAAATGATAAAAACTGCCATTGAAAACAAGCAGAATTTAACCGTCGAGGGGTGCTATATTCCATTTGATTGGCATAAGGACTTTTCCCAAGAGTATCTTGAAAATATCAAGTACTATTGCCTTGTGATGAGCGAAAAATATATAAGAGAGCATTTTGCCGATATAAAAGGATACGCAAACGCAGTAGAAACGCGATTGGATGACGAATCCTGCACTATGGAAAGCATTTTGGCAGATAATGAGAAATTCTTGGCGCTTGCGCAAAGGCATAATGTGAATTATACCCTTATCGAAGATAAATACGAAGTTGACATTGATTGGGGGTAGAAATTAAAGGTAAAGCTTTAAGATTAATTTGAAAACAGGAGGTGTAACAAATGAAATTTGAAGATGCTGTTTACTATGAATGTTTGCTATCGCTTGGCGAAACTACTGAATATGACGAATGGCTGAATGATTTGTTGGAAAACGAATCTCCTTTGAGTGAAATTGTATTGGAACTATCTTATTGCGGTTCTGATTATGATAAGGCAATTTCTTTGTTACACAATTTTGCCCTTGACCAGCAGTTTGATAAAGAGGCTATCTGTGATAGATTGAGATTGTTTTTTAAGGATGCATACCATATAAAAGGATGGAGCAAGAAAAAACTGGTTTCTGCGATGTACCGATTAACACTTTATTTGGAGCATACAGAGGGAACTATGTATTGGCTTTATGACTACTATTTTTTGGCGCTTGAGGGAGTAATATCAGAAGATTTTTTTGACGAGGTCTTTTTGGATTATCTTAATAACGGTACACTAATTGAGTGGGACTATATTTGGAGCAACACCGTTCAGGTTAAGCCATCCTTTATCGAAAAGCTGATTGATAAATTAGGACACATTTTTAAAAAATAATCGGAATATAATATTGGAGTTGATTCAGTATGATCAAAGAAATAATGCACGACACGAACATACCGGAGGCAACGTGGTAAAGCGTCGGAAAGGGGTATTAAAAATGCGAAAACTGATAATTGAAAAACTAAATGAGATTGAAGAACGCGAAAACGTAAAAATATTACACTGCGTAGAATCCGGCAGTCGCGCGTGGGGATTTGCTTCGCCGGATAGCGATTATGATGTGCGTTTTATTTATGTGCGCCCCAAGGAGTTCTATTTGCGCTTGGACAAAACTCGTGATGTTATCGAATGGCAGCTTGATGATACTCTTGACATCAATGGTTGGGATATAAGCAAGACACTTACGTTATTGCATAGTTCTAATCCTACGCTTTTTGAGTGGAATTCGTCGCCTATTGTATATAAAACTACAAATGAGTGGACGAGGATTTCCGCAGTGATCAATCGATACTTCGTAGCTAAATCCGGCATTTATCATTATTTAAGCACCGCCAAGAGAAACTATAAAGAATTCTTATTGGGCGATATGGTTAAATACAAAAAGTATTTTTATGTGCTAAGACCTGTGCTTGCATGCAAGTGGATCCTTGCCGAAGGGACACCTCCTCCAATGGAATTTCATATTCTTATGGAAAAATATCTTGACGAGGACCTAAAGCCCGATGTGGAGAGGCTGCTGGATTTGAAGATGAATAGCCCCGAGATTGCTATAGGCAGGCGATTTGATCGTGTGAATGATTATCTTGATAATGTAATTTCCGAGTTGGATGAAATAGTAGCCTCGTTGCCAGAAGACAAGATTGAATCTTGGGAAGAGCTAAACAATATGTTTTTGGAGATATTGAAATAATTATGATAAAAGAACTGATGCACGACCCGATATTCCTTGCAGGGAAGTCGGAGGTCGCAACAAAAGATGATTTGCAGGTCGCGAACGACTTGCTTGATACGTTGATGGCCCACAGGGAAAGCTGCGTCGGCATGGCGGCAAATATGATCGGCGTGCGCAAGCGCATAATTGCCTTTCTTGATGAGAGCGGACGAGCTCCCACGTACACGGTTATGCTCAATCCCGAAATCATCAAGAAGGACTGCGCATACGATGCCGAAGAGGGCTGCTTGTCACTCCTCGGTGGTCCGCGCAAGTGCAAGCGCTATAAGACCATCAAGGTGCAGTATCAGACATTGGATATGCAGACGCGCACTAAAAACTTCACAGGCTGGACGGCGCAGATCATTCAGCATGAGGTGGATCATTGCAATGGAATATTAATTTAAACAACAGGAGGTGTAAAATTGACACATAAAATATATGACATCAAAGATGGTGTAGCTGCAATTATTATTGATGTAGATGATGAATTTGTACAAGAGCAAATTGCTGAAAATATTGTGTCAATTTGCGAAGGAAATTCAGAAACCGACCTTGAAACAATTAAGATAAAGTTGAAAGACTACTTAGGACCCAAAAAAATTCGCACAAGAAGAGGTGCGATTGCCGAGTTTTACATTCATTTGTTTTTAAAATCGCTGGGATATAAGCAACATTGTTTATTTCTCAATTTGGAAGAAAACTCTATTAAAAAAGGTTTTGATGGTTACTATGTTTTTGATGGAGATGAATGGATTGTTGAGAGTAAATCGGGAGCAAGTGCCACGCACAAAAGTAAAATTGAAGAGGCTTACGATGATTTAAAAGAGAAACTTACAACAAAGTCTAAGAACAATCCGTGGGAAAATGCTTATAATCATGCAGCGCATGTTGCGATAGGTTCCAAGCAGTCAATACTCACGCGGCTAAAAGCATTATCAAATAACTACGTTAAAAACATTCATTTGCCTCTGACGGAATTTTGCTTAATGCCATGCGGCACCGTATTTAATCATGATGCGTCATCTGATGAGGTAAAAGAAATTATTTATAACAGCATCAAAGATACAACAAACTCAATGGAATTTAAAAAGATATGCATAATGGCAATTTCAAACAGAGCATATAATGCGTTTCTTGAATTCATTGGATTGGAGGTATAACCTTGTCTAACGATAAACGAACAATGACCTATATTGGGAAAATCGATTTGATTGAAAATGCATATAAAAAGATGCTACTGGGGGAACAACTTTCATTTGAAGAAAATTCTCTATTGCTTGCTACTGCCATATGTTTGTTAGACGAGTACGATGTCGACCAAACCAAAAAACTCTTTTTCGAAATCTCATATGAAATTATTGCAAGATACTCGGTTTCTACAAGTGATTATAGACCACTTTACGATTTCTCGGTTAATTATGGCTTTTTTCCTATCGTCGACTATATTTTAGAGCATGACGAGGATTTTTTGCAGAGTGTTGCTGATGTTATAAATAAAGTTAACATTGATAAATATCGAACGGAAAGCTTCTTGCCCACAATTCAGCAACATAATGCATATGAAAGTGTTTTGAATGACGTGAATAGTGATATTAGTTTTGTTGCGCCAACATCATTCGGAAAAAGTGAACTAATTATCAGGCATATAAAGAAAGTAAACACTCCGACATTAAAAGCGGCAATAATTGTGCCAACAAAATCACTATTAATGCAGACATATAAATATGTTAAGGCTCAATTAGGGGATAAAAAGATATTGCTGCACGATCAAATGTATACAGGAGAAGAATCTTACATTGCAGTTTTAACTCAAGAGAGAGCCTTGCGTTTGCTGGAAAAGCGCAGTACGCATTTTGATTATTTGTATATCGATGAAGCTCATAATCTATTTGAAAAAGATATGCGCAATAGGTTGTTGGCAAGATTGATACGCCTTTCGAGATTGAAGAATCAGGCTTGTGAAATATTATATTTTTCACCTTTAGTGGAAACGAGTGATAACTTGAAGGTTCTTGGCACTTCAACTATTTCTGAGTATCGGATTGAAAATAATATAAAGATCCCAACATATTACTTATATCAAAATCAAAAGGCAAGCATTTATAATCGATATTTTAATAAGCTTTATGAACTACCCGGTCAGTGTACAACCCCGTATGAATACATAATTAATAAAGCAACGGACAAGAATTTGCTATACATAACTGCTCCTAAAAGGATGGAGGTTGTGACCATGAAATTTGCTCAAAAACTTCCTGATCTTGATTCACCAGCGATTACTCAAATTATTGCATCTATCAAACGGCATGTACATAATGAGTTTCAGATGATCTCACTTATTAAAAAAGGCGTTGTATATTTGCATGGAAAATTGCCGGATTACGTAAAGGATTATATTGAATATAAAGCAGCCACAACTCCAGAAATAAGGTATGTTTCCGCGAACTCGGTTCTGCTTGAAGGTATTAACCTTCCGATTTCGTCGCTTTTCATTATTGATGCATGGGGATTAAAAACCAATAAATTAATAAACTTAAGTGGAAGAGTCAATAGACTTAATTCTATTTTTGGTTCACATGCAGATATTGAGAAACTATTTCCTCCCATTCACTTTGTTGAGAATGATGATTTTAGTGGGTCAATGAAAACTTATATTGAACGATTGCGCACAAATGATATTGTGGATAAAATTGATAATCCTTTTTTAGAAAATTTTGATGAAGATGCGGTAGATGAGGATAAGAGAGCGGACCTCGAAAAAACCAAATATGAAGAGGAACTTTATTTTTCTGATTTAAAATCCGAGGACGGTATTTTATATCAGAAAATGATAGCGTTAGCGCTTAATGCACATTTGGAATTGAATCCGACGACTATAGATTTAATATTGAGAAGATTAAAAAAATTCCGCAATGATGAGGTATTTAAGCTAAAAGGCATTGTAGAAAAAGTCGTTACTGTCTTTTTAAATGATGTTGCTGTCATTGATTTTGAAATCGTTCGTCTCAGAAATCAATACGCAATAGACTACTACGAAAAATATTTAACAGAATTGCGCAGACGGTCTTTGCAACAGAATATACAATATGAGCTTGATTATTTCAAGTGGAGAAAAAGAAGTGGCGACCCATATATGTTTATGGGTTCTTCATATGGAGAAACCGCTCGTCCAGATGATGAGGACAAAAAACTATTGTATGTTGATTTAAGGCAAAAGACAGATAATGAAATGCTTAATTTGGCAATAGTAAAGTTAAAGATTGAGGATGATTTCCTATCCTATAAATTTAACAAATTTGTTGAATTGCTTCATGATTATGGTCTGATATCCGATGATGAGTACAATTTCACAACATATGGAACAGAAGATGAATTAGAGATAAAACTTGTAAAACAGGGACTTCCAATCCATTTGGTATCTAAGTTGACTCACGATCAGCAACTGCAAAATCTCAATTTTGATGAAAACAATATCATTCATTGTAATCCCTCTTTTGTTGAGTATTATAGCTCCTTGGATGATTTCTATCAATATCAGGTTGATAAGTATGTCTATGTGAACTAATGCGAAGAATAGATTGATTTGGATCAATTTATTCTTTTGTTCTGAAATTGATATGATACTTAATTGATAACTAATTCCCTTTGGTCTGGACTTTCTCCACCTTCTGTGGTATATTGTGTTACCAAGCAAAGGAGGTAACATGCATGGCAAAGATTACGATTGAAGAGCTGTACCGCGGCGAAAAATACGATATCATGAGCGCGGTGACGGCAAAGGCATTGCAGCTCGGCATTGACGAGCGAACCGAGGAAGGTCGGACATGGATCGAGATGGAACTCGTCCGTCAGACCGTGATAGCAATTGAACAAATGAAAAAGAACGGTGACTGTATTGCCGAGGGTGAACTCGGAGATGCGGTCACCGTTTCTGTATGAAGGGAGGTGCTGAGAATGGATAAGATATTCAAGCAGCTCTATCCCGGCGTGAAAGAAGAATACCTGGAACGCGCATTTGAAAAGCTGAAAAAGAACGGTTGCCCGGCAGATGAAGACTTAATGACCTGGTTCGGTAAGCTCGTGGCGGCAGAAATCCTTGAGGATGCATTGGGGAACGGTAAGCATGATGAAAACGATTGACGAGCTCTGGTATGGCAACGTCTCGCCCTTCGAGCAATACACACGTGGTGACAAACGGCTCAAGGAACTGCTGAAGCTGGTAGCCAGGAATCGCGATGAGTTGGGAGAAACACTCACGGACAAGCAGAAGGAAACACTCGAAAAGTTCGAGGAATGCATGAACGAGATGCACAGCATCACCGAGCGCGATGCCTTCTCCTACGGCTTCCGACTCGGAGTGCAGCTGATGGCTGAATCCTTCCTTCTGCCATTGGGTGAGGAAGAATAGCCCCTGGACCGCCTAAAACCGCCCGTGTGGCGGTTTTAGCGTTG
>CALGCW010000215.1 GCA_937884385.1 uncultured Clostridia bacterium
CGTTTTCACAAAGAGCTGTTATCTGATCCTTCATAAGTGAAATCAGAGGTGAAATAACAATAGTTAGCAATCCATATTTTTTAGCAATGCTTTGTGCGTAACTGCCGGATTCTGCTTTACCATTTTGAATCGCATAGGTTCGTCGATCACCGTATGCCTCGGTGTGCAGATAGCCGATTTTTTCACCGCACTCGGCAATTTTCGGATCTGTTTCGCAAAGTTCGTGATGATGTGTAATAAAAACACATTTACCCCCGATTTTGCATAGCTCACTAATAAAGTTCGCCGCTATCGGTACTGCTTCTGCCGAAGAAGTTGATGTAAACGCTTCGTCAATGAATGCCAAGCTGTTTTCCGAAAATTGCTTCAATACGTTAGAAAGTGAAATACACTCTTTTTCAAAACGTCCAACCAAATTGACGTTTGCCTGTTCTTCAACCGATGTTTTGTATATGGCATCGCAAATCGGTAAGGTTGCTTCTTTAGCGGGAATAGGCATACCAAGCTGAAAATAATACTGTGCAGCGGCAAGCGAATTGATAAACACCGTTTTGCCACCACTGTTTGGACCGGTCAAGATATAACAACAAACACTGTTTTCAAGTGTTATCGTATTAGGAACGATATATTTCTTATCCTTTGCTCGACATAGAGCATTGTCATATAATGATACAACGCTTAACTCCCTATTAGTACTGATTTTGGGAAAGCATAAAGGAATATTCTTTTCCTTGAATATCTCTATGCGGTTAATTGCTTCAACAACAAATTTAAGAGAATCAAAAAACTCAAAGTATTTTGCAAGTCTCACCTTGATATAGTTCAGGGCGCGGGTACTACAATTATGAAGTCCGCTATCCAAGACCTTACCCATAGCTTTTAGAAAAGCATAATTTACCTGTTGACTTTCTTGAAATCCGAGTTTCTTGTCAATTACGGTGATGGGTGCAATACAGTGATATTCGTCTTTTTCAAAATCCAATTTTATAATTCGGTCAAGCAGATCTCCCGACTTAAATTCTTCCTTGTTTAAGGAGATGATGCCCGCTTCCTTGGGCTGATATAAGGCATTGAGATTTACACCAATCGTTACGCTGTTGACCGAGCGAAGTCTTTCATTATTTTTCTCATAATAACGCTCAATACGTTTATATTCATCAGACTCAATATCGTTTTGGGCAAACGTATAAAGCTGCTTTAGGGATTCAGATGTAATACTGCTTTTTAGCAGTGAAAGCGATTCGTAAATAAATTTTACAAGTTCAATAAAAACTGTTGGATATAGAATGCTATGCAACTTTTCTTCGGTGTTTGCTGCTTGACTATATTTCATCAGCGGTTCATATTCGGTAAGTTTCTCGGAAAGAGTTTTGAAGAAATCCGACAATCCGCTAATTTTCAATATATCAGAAAATAATGATTGTCTGTAGAGCAAAGTTTCACTGTCGGTGCTGATATATCTCTTTGCACGTTCAAAAAACTTGTCCTTGGATACAATCTCTGATCTCACATCGAAATCAACAATTGCTTGATCACTCTTATTCAAAAGCATAAAGTCCATAATACCTCCATCAACATAGAAACAGGAATGGAAATAATCTTTATTAGCAAAATTGAAGCACCGTGAAATACAATATATGCTCTTGCAGAAACATTGCACGCCTCCCATAGAGGGAAAAACATTGCCAAGAAAACAGAAAAAACGATAAGCGATGGCAATCCAACCATAGCAAAAAATATATTACTGCGCACCAAAAACAATGCCAAAAGATATGCCCATATCGGCATCATCGGTTTTATCAGCAATCTTTTGGATATTAGTATATAATACACGTTTCCCAATGACAGCAACTCGGTGTATTCGTAATATTCTTTACCGTAGAGTTTAAGATTTTTACTCATAATTTGATCTGAATGTAGGATTCAAGTTCTTTGGAAAGTTTTTTAAATATGTTTGATTCACGAGCAATATCATATTCTTTCCTTTCTTTTATAGGCTCAAGTTTATTAAGTTCTTCGTCATAAG
>CALGCW010000216.1 GCA_937884385.1 uncultured Clostridia bacterium
GATTACGAACGATGGTTCTACCGAGCGCAACTCTCTGACGCTGACCGCCGGAAAGAGCTTTAGGCTTTCTATGAAGATACTCTTCTATAGCAAGTATCTTTGCAGCTGCCTGAACCTTTTCGTCGATCTCCTTCTTTGTGTACTTTCTGAGCTGTCCTGTTACAGGGTCTTGGATTTTACGAAGCTTAAGACCGAATGCCATATTATCATATACGGTCATATGGGGATAAAGAGCGTAGTTCTGGAAAACCATCGCGATATCTCTGTCCTTGGGTGCTACGTCGTTGACGAGTGTATCGTCGATCCAGATCTCACCGTCGGTGATTTCTTCAAGACCTGCGATCATACGGAGCGTGGTTGACTTACCGCAACCGGAAGGACCAACGAAAACGATAAATTCCTTGTCCTGAATTTCCATACAGAAATCCGACACCGCGGGCTTTACCTCTTCGCCTTTTTTCTTTTCTGCATTCTCGTATACCTTGTATACGTGCTTGAGTGTTACTGTTGACATAGTTTTCTCCTTCTGCATCCTTTTGGCCGATATTTTCGGTGGCGTTCCCTTAAATTTGCCCCATCGGTTGTCCTCATATGCGAGTTTAATTAATATATGCAAATATATATTATCTGATTAATATGTGATCTTTCTTGTGAAGGTAATTTCACGTTTTTGGAAAAGGTTGATCACGCCTTTTCTCTCTTTGAATTCTTTTATCTCGTCTACGTATGACGGAAGGCACTGCCAGGGCTCGATGCAGAGCATCTTTGAGCCGTGGGGGTGCCACAAAAGAAGATTTGAAAAGCCATCAAATGAAATTTCAGCTATCTTTTCATTTCTTTCCTTGTGGTAAAGTGCCACTCTTCTTGAATTGATATCACCCAAAATGACCGTTCTGCCATTGTCGGTAAATTTTCTTTCAAGTTCGAGTATTTGTCCTTCGCCTAAAGATTTTATCTCTCCTGTTAGAAAACCCGAATCATTATGGATTAAGAAATCAAAATTCTCATTCTTTTCAAATGCAATGAAGTATTTATCCACTTCATTATCAAGCGCAAAGCTTTCGTGTCCACCACAAGCAAAGGGAATTTCTTTTGTGTCTTTATTTTCTACTGTATAAGAAACCTCATATCCATTGTCCACAAGCTCATATTTTACTCTGAATGCGAATTCATAGGGATAAACTGCTCTTGTCCTATCATTCGCGCAAAGCTCAAATAAAATGCTGGTTTCGGCTTGTGAGATGAGGGTAAACTCCTCATTTCTGCAAAAGCCGTGCTTCTGAACACCGAAATCAACGCCGTCATAGACAAGTCGGTTAAAGCCTGCGAATGGGAAAAGCAGTATTGCACATCCCGACCACTCGCCCGTTTCGTTCTGCCAAGAGCGTTGTTTTCCGTTATGTATCACACTTCGAACTTCTGCGCCAAGTGAATTGATTTTAATTTCGGTTTTATCGTTTTTAATAGTGTAGATCATATTAATAAATTATTTGATTTTGGGCAAGCTTGCGGCAGCGACGGACTGTCCGACTCTTCTTGCCTTTTCGTCGGGGATGTTGAGGGTCATTCTTT
>CALGCW010000217.1 GCA_937884385.1 uncultured Clostridia bacterium
CTGTCCGTGGGATGGCGGGCGTATCTGGTGGGAAACTTCGGACGGCAAGCACCATTCTAAGCGGGCAAAGCCGGGGTCAAAGGAATATGAAGAATACTGGTCGCCGTTTCTTGAAGATTTTGCCAAGCATCTGAAAGATAAAGGATGGTTTGAAAAAACGACGGTCGCGCTCGACGAGCGTAGCCCCGAAGAGACGAAAGCCGCCGCCGATTTTGTTCGCCGTGTAGCGCCTGGGCTTAGATTGGAGCTTGCGGGCAATCGCGCTTTCGATGCGTTTGTTGGAATTGAGCCGGACGTTTATTCGCAGAGTATGGAACATGTTTCAAAGAAGTTTTTTGAATATGTTGCCACTCGTAAGGCAAAGGGGCTAAAGACGACGTTTTACGTTTGCAACAGTCCCTTGTCGCCCAATACTTTTGTATTTTCCTCGCCCGATGAAGGGTATTGGCTTGGGCTTTATCCTGCGGTTGCCGGGCTTGATGGGCTACTTCGCTGGGCGTACAATTCATGGCCGCCCAAGCCAATAGAGAATGCGGATTACGCCGGGCTTTTTGCCGGTGACACTTTTTTTGTTTATCCAGACGGTTCACCCTCGATTCGTCTCTTGATGTTGCAAAACGGCTTGGAGGCGGCGGAGAAATATAAACTTCTTCGTGCTGAGGGTAAATGTGATGACGAACTTGATAAGGTTGCAAAACTTTTTGATGCCAAAAAGGCATTATGGAAAAAAGCGCCATATTTTACAGAGATCCGAGAAGAGTCCGACAAGGTTCTTAATAAAACGGTTGATTGATTTAGGAAGGGAAAAATGATGAGTGGCGAGGGGCCTGTCCCCTTGGTGTGAAAAGTGAAGGAAAACGAGGGGAAGTTTGATTTTTTAGCGTTGGTCGTAAAGTTCGGATTTGAGGGAGAGTCAACCACCGCATTTATATAAATGCGGTGGTTGACTGGGGTGGCGGCGGACGGGGGCGTTGCGAATTGGGAGAATTATAATTCGGTATTGGTGAAATTGTAAGGCTATCGTTGATATTGAGCGGAGAAAGTGTTATAATGTCCGTATGAAAACAACGATAAAAAGGCAGATGCGAAAAGAAGTGGACAAGGGTAAGGCTCTTGTTCGCTCTGAGGTCGTTAAGAACGGACTAAGAGGAAATACTCTTTCTGAGATGGCGTCTCGGGGTGTGCTTTTTCGTGTGGCTCGAGGTGTTTATGTGCCAGCTGCGGGAAGTGAATCGGAATATTTTGATTATGAGACTGCCGCTAAGGTTGTGAAAAAAGGCGTTTTTACACTTAGGTCAGCTCTTAGGCTTCATAATCTCACAGATGAAAATCCTCTTAGAATGACTATCGCGATATCAGAATCGTCTCATGCTCCTAAGACGACTCTTCCGATAGATTTTGTTTATATGAAGAGAGAGCTTCTTACCTCTGATATTGTAGAGTTTAATTCTAATGGGGGTACTTTTTCAGTTTTTTCAATAGAACGCACAATAGTTGAGTGTTTCAAGGCTCGCAAGAAAATAGGGATCGGAATGTGTGTTGCCGCGCTAAATGAGGCTGTTGAGAATAAGCGCCTTGATTGGAATTATCTTTGGGATGTTATGAAACGCTGTAGAATGACACGCGTTATGGCGCCATATTTGGAGGGACGAGTATGAAACGAGTAGTTACTAATTTTGGAGCTTCGGTTCGTGCGCGTCTTTTAGCGGTTGCACAAAAGGAAAATGTACAGTTCGAATACATTCTTCTTAGATATGCGTTGGAGAGATTTCTTTATCGTCTTGGTCTATCTGAATATGCTGATAGATTTATACTAAAAGGCGCTACTGCTTTTGCGGTCTGGTTAGGACCGTTTTGCAGAGTGACTCGTGATGTTGATGTAGAGGCGTTTGGAAATATTTCTACAGAAGAATTGATTTCGGTTTTTAAAAATGTTTGTCTGATTCCCTACGAGGAGGATGCTGTAGAATTTGATGTTGAGTCTATTTCCTGCGAAGAAATAAAGAAGGAGGATAAATATCCAGGTAGTAGAATTCGCTTTAACGCTTCTGTTGGAGGAGCTCGCGTTATATTGCAATTTGATGTTGCGGTAGGCGACAGCGTCTACCCGATTGCGGAAGAGATGGAGTATCCTACACTTTTGGATCATAAATCTCCGAAGTTGAAAATATATTCACGATATACAGTAGTTGCAGAAAAATTCAGCACAATGATTCATAGAGGGCTTCTTAATAGCCGAATAAAGGATTATTATGATATTTGGCTTTTAAGTGAAAGTTTTTCATTCGATGGAAATATTTTACAAGAAGCGATCAGCAGGACTTTTTCAAGGCGAAATGTTAAAATTCCGAATGAGTTGCCCCTGGCGTTGTCTATTGAGTT
>CALGCW010000218.1 GCA_937884385.1 uncultured Clostridia bacterium
CCCAACCAGCACGACGCAATGCATCGCGCGCAAAAAAAGGCAAATCCAATGCCCCAGCAACCAAGACTATTTTTTTATCCTTGTTTTTATTGCGCATGTCTATATCGTACGAATAAATCAGACTGGAATCAAGTCGCAATTTATGATAAAATTTTATTTGATAATAGTAAACGGGCAGATAAACATGAAAAAAATATCAGTTCTGGCAATATTAATGGCAACAATGGACGCCAATGCCACAACCTATAATGCAGAAAAATTTCGCAACGAAATCTTGGCTGGGATTGACGTCGTTGGGGCAAATCCACATGTCGAAGTGATTGCACTTGAAAATTACAACGCAAAATATGACGAATACGAACTGTATATACCAACATCTATGTATGTGCGTATGGGTGGTGGGCTGAATCTGGGATTTGCAACAGATAAGGCACAGTATAATGGTGAAAAATACGAAAGTAATGGCAGTTATACAACGCAAATTGGATTGGGCTGGAATTTACTTTCGTTCCTGCGTGCCGAAATTGATTTCCAAGAATCTACATTTAAATTTTCTGATTTGAATTCATGTCGGGCAACATATCATACAATCGGCGCAATGTTGTATGTTGATTTAATACCCCGGTATACACAAAACAGCAATACCGCAAAAAGACGCATATTTGTCCCGTTCATAGGCGCCGGCGCAGGTATTGGGGCATATGAATTCCAGGGCGCCGATGGCGCACATGGATTTGTTGCATCGGCCCCACGTGCAACACTGGGATTTAACATCATGATTACAGACCTGATTGGTATCGATATTGCTTATCAATACCAAACTATGATTGGCAATGGATTTGGTTGGGGCACGCATGAAAACAGCAATAATAATATCAGCAATATCATGGCATCTTTCCGGGTTAATTTCTAATGGGGGTATGGAATATGAATAAAAAGATTTTGTTTTCAGTATTTGCTTTAACGCTTTGTTTTTCTGTTTCTTCAAAATTAGCACCTAAGTTTAAATATTCTTCTTTTGAAACGCCCGTTTTACCTGCCATAAATTCAGGGGTAAAACCTTCAATTTCACGGAGTTCGCGTATACGCCCCGCCATTTCCTTGATTTTTAAATCAAGTTCGCTGTTTCCTTTCATTACCTTTTCTCCTTTAGAGTTTTTTACATTGCCGTCAGAGCAGCCACGAGATAGCGCGAGCCGACCGACGAATAGAAGAAGTTGTCGATAAGACCGTCCTTCTTCGCTTGCATGACCTCACGGGCGAGGTCGGGAGCGGAGTTCTCATCGCATAGGAACACGATCTTGCAGTTTGGCGTATTTGCTCTGACCGCTTTTGCTTCGGCAAGTCGGGTCTTCAAGTCCGTGGCTTTGCCAAAGGCAACCTCGGAGAGCAAAATCTCCGGCTGCATTGCTTCGCATTCTCTGATCACCTCGTCATCACGAGAGAACAGAAGCTTGTAGGGTTGAAAATCACCCGCTTTTTTAAGGCTATGGATGATCGCCTCAGCTACAAAATCATTCCGAATGCTGATAATGATATCTCGCATTCATATCAAACCTCCTTTGCGATAAATTTGCAAATTTCCACGGGTGAGGTGGGCTGTTTTACGTGCGTTCGCACACGCGCCCGAATACACCTATGGCAGTTTACACTAATAGTGTATCATACTTTTAAATTTTCCACATCATCATAAATGATGAGGAAAGGCACTTTTTTTCAAAAAAATTTAAGTTTTTTTCGGTTTTTTGCAAAAAAAAGAGTGCCGCCACACCTGTGACAGCACTCGTTTTGCTATTCAATTTCAGATTTCATCTTCCTTCGGCTCGACGATGACAAAGCCTGCATCACGGACTCTGACCGCCAATGCTGTACGGCTTCGGATACCGGTTTTATCCATCATCACACGAAGGTGGGTTCTGACGGTATTGATGGAAACGCCAAGCTCCTCTGCGATGTCCTGATCTCGCTCGCCTGCTACGACAAGGCGCAAGACCTTCAGCTCGCTCTCGGTAAACTCAACCGAAAGTGCTGTGCCGATATTCAATGTAGGTGTGGTGTCGGGGAAAATACGCTCGCCTGCCATGGTTCTGTCAAGGAGTGTGAGGAATTCCTCTTGTACCACCGTCTTGTACCAAAAGCTATCAACGCCAACGGCTCTTGCTCTTGTAATATAGGAGTATTCGGGTTGGCTCGTGATAACGATGATCTTGATATCGGGATATTTCTTCTTGATGACCTCGGCGGCATCGATGCCGTTGGCATTCATCGCCGTGCAGACGTCCATCAGAATGAGGTCAACCTTTCGGTTAGCGACCGATGCTTCCGCAAGAGCTGCAGATATGAGCGTACCGGCGAACTCGTAGTTTTCACTCTGTGAAATGAACATTCCGAGAAGCTGACGGGCGAAGGGATCGTCGTCAACGATAAGTACCTTGTATTTATCCATTTTGGTTGCCTCCTTCCTTGGGAAGTGTAATTATAAGCGAAAATCTCGGTGTGGATTTTACTACCATAGAGCCACCGAGTCTTGTTGCTCTGTGACGAAGAGAGGAAAGACCGCCACCCTCGACGATATCGCCCTTGGGGAGCGCACCATCATTTTCATAGGTGATGGAGATCTCGTTTTCGGTTTCTCGCGCCGTGATATAGAGTGTTTTTGCATCTGCGTGGCGAACACCGTTGACGAGGCATTCCACCGCCGCCATGAGACACAGAGCGGTTTGCTTTTTATCGCTCGAAAGCTCTCCCGAAAGCTCGACCTTTACACCTGCACTACGGGCAGAGTCAAGGAAGTCGGAAAGGAGCATATCCTCGTCGGTGTAGCTCGCTTCACGAATGAGCATTGCCACGTTCTTTTTCCATATGAAGATGGGGGCATCGGAGCTGTCCGTTTCGTTAAGAACGTATCTTCTTGTGATGAGAAGTGCCTGACCAAGCTCACGGTGTATTTCGGCTTTGATATCGACACGCTCTTTGGCTCTTGTCAGCTCATCCACCTGCTCACCGTATTCACGGAGTCGCTTATTGATAACAGAAAGCTCTGCAATGCGGATTTTCAGTTCTTGGTTGATGTCCGAGAGGTCGGTGGTATCTGCCGCAACGAGCTGTATCACATCTTCAAGCTCGGCACGTGAGAACGTCCACACTTTGCCATCGGTAAGACGGAACGAGGGATGCTCACCTGATGAAATTCTTTCGATTTCGGGTAATACCTCGCCCTCTGTGAGTATCTCCCAAAAGAGCTTTGCGTTCTGCAGATCTCTGCCCACGATCTTGAAGCAGAGGCCTTCCATCGTGTTGTTGACAAGCACGGTCTTTCCGTTTTCTCGGTAGAAGCAAAGACCTGTCGGGAGCTTGTCAAGGCTCTCCTTGATGGATGCACGGGAGAGGTTTGTTTTTCTGAATTTGAGGTCGGACAGATATGCGAATACAAGGTAGCCGAAGCTTACAAGAAGTAGCAAAATGCAAACAATAATAGGCATTTCGCACACATTTTTCACGATTTCCGGCAATTCACGGGAGAATTTTGTGGCTCTTGCTTCGGTTGCGAACATCACGCAGAAGAAGGTATTTACCGCCATAACGACAGGCAGAAGAACCTTTGCGTGAAGAAGTTGCTTTCTCTTTACGAGTCTGATAAAGAGCACGACGGCGGTGTTAGCGCAGACGAACAGAAGCGTCATCAGAAGCGCACGGAGTGGGATATTGAGTCCGTAGTAGTTCATCATCTGCCGTCACCTCCCATCACAAGGTCAACGTAGACGTCGTTTTCCTCAAATTCAATGGAAAGCTCGCCGCAGGCGACGAGCTTCGCAAGTGCATCTTCGGCGTTTCCGTTCACTCCAAGCTGCAAGGAAAGCACAAGCTTTTCGTTCTTCAAGGTAAGTCGGATAAACATTGCCGAGAGGATATCCATGGTGGATTCCACTACTTGCTCGTAGAGGTCATAGACTCTGATAGCATAAGCAAAGGGAATGTTGCCCTCGCCCTTGACGGTGAGTGCGATATCCGCACCGAGAAGTCGCAGGTTTTCGCCTGACTCACGAAGCGCGTTTTCAAGCTCTCGCAGGGGGATATTTTCGTTTTCATTGCCGAGCAGAAGAAGGTTGCCTCGGCGTTTTACATATGAACCGATAACGGCAACACGGGAGAGATTTTCTTTTACGTTCTCTCCTTTTTCTGCTTTATCAAGAAGGCTTGCAAGTATATCGAGCTGAGGCTTTACTTCACGTGCAATCGTATCATAAAGGGTGTTTTGTTCCTCTGCCTTTGCTTGCTTTTCCTTGATCTCGTTTTCAGCTTGGATGAGGTCGACTTCTTCGGCGAGTCTTGCGCGAACATCGTCGAGATCTTCTCGCTGACGGTTCAGCTCTGCCACATCATTCTGCCATACCACTCTGCCTGCGGTAATAGGCGCGGAGCAAAGCACGGTATCGCCAAGACTTACGGGAGCTTCTGCCGATGCTCTCATCGCTTCCTCGGATACGGGCAATGCACCGCCCGAAGTATATCTTGCCTGATAGTCCTCGTCAATGATAATAACGGGAACGGTGGTTTCGACAAACAGCTCCTTGTGTCCTTTGTTCGTGGGGATAAGTCCTGTTTGAATAGCAGTTTCAAGGAGTGTGCCGATAATAATACAGTCGATTACGGTGAGGTCGCCGTCTATCAGACCTGCGGTATAAAGTATCCAAAAGGCAACGGCAACGATGGCAACAACGAGAGGTATTTTCTGAACGCTCTTTGCTCCGGGAAGTCTTGACTTGTAGATCAAGATAATAACGAATGCGAGTGTGAGTGAAATGTACCACGCCATCGAAATCCAATAAAGGATGCCGTAGGTGTAATCGGAGTTGAAGTTCTCAATTCCGTTCGGGAATGCGAACATAAGGTTATGCAGGTCGTTTGTGAGTACACCGACGAGCAGAAGGAACACAGGTATATAGAACAGATACACCCATTTCGGCAATCTGTAATCATCGGGCTTTCTTATATACTGTGCCACAAATATGCCGTTTAAGGGAATGAGAAGCATCGGCACGTAGTAGCAGTACCAAAGGTATCGCGCGAGTGTTTCTGTGTTGTTCGGGAAGAACTCATATTTTGCAGTTTTGGTAACGATCCACACGAGCATCAGAACACCGACCGACAGCACAAAGGCACGTGCCTGCTTGTTGGTGATGCGCTGGTAGACCGAAACCGTCCAAACAAGGGCGAGTGAGAGATGTATCACACCGCGCAGATAGATAAGGAGCGTAGCCAAAGCCAATGACTCCATATCGTTTATCATAAGGCGCAAGGCTCTTGCGACGATAATCAAAATTGCCGTAATCAAAATGCCTGCGAATAATTTTTTATTCTTCTTTATTGTATTTATCACCCCGTCACCTCCCCTTCTTGGTATACCTATTCATAATATTATATCACATTTTCATGAATAATTCAATACGTGTGGAGCTTTTCCTCGGCTGGAGTGAGACTAAACTTTAGAAAACGAAAAGGCGGTATGATTTCTCATACCGCACTGGTTACATTGTTTCAATGCATGTCACGCTTACTTTTGCGTGCATGAATTTGAAAAAACTTGCAAAATGGAAGAAGAAATACTCTTCTCCAATCTCACTTGGGGCTTGCTTTTTTCTATTTTGCCAAAACATCTTCTTTTGTTGTTTTTTTCACCTCTTGCATACTAGAAACATCATCAGATTTACCAGCGCCAAAACTAATGTTGGTTAATTTTTTCAATTTGCCAACAATCGAATCTACAGGATTTTTTTGCTGTTTTTCTTTCAAACTTCCCAATTCCACAGTATCTTTATTATCACTATGAAGCGCAGGAATATAAACATTATTATGGCTAGGCGAAGTCATAAAATCGCCAGTTAGCTCTATTTTCTTATCTTTTCCAATATCCATAGCAAGGCCTTAGCTTT
>CALGCW010000219.1 GCA_937884385.1 uncultured Clostridia bacterium
AAATTACAGATTTTCGAACTGCCTGCCAACAGTGAGAAAATCGTTATGTGTTGTGCTTTAGCGCAACACAATTTGCGCGAAATCTTGCTGCGAAGCTATACAAAAAGTTTTTGGTTCTTTTTTCAAAAAGAACACATCTTTTTCTTTGTAACTTTTTCCTTGTATCTTCTTCTCGCACTAAAACAAATTGATTACGTCCTTAATGGAGATAAGGAGCATAAAGCCGAGCAATATCATCATCGTTACGGCTATGATGGTATCCTCCACCTCTTTTTTTATCACCTTTTTACCCGCGATACCGTCGATGAGGTGGAAGACTATTCTTCCTCCATCAAGTGCGGGGATGGGCAAAAGGTTGAAAATACCGAGGTTCATACTTATCATAACGACGAGGTTAACAAGCGAGGCAATGCTCACCTGTGCGACCTGTCCGACCGTTTCGACTATTCCAACAGGACCAGAAACGGCATCCATACCGAATCTGCCCGTTATCATTCCCCAAAGTGAGTCAAAGACCATCTTAACGGTATTAAGTGAACGGTAAAGTGCCTGGTAGAGATAGTCAAAAACCGTCACGTCCTTAACTGAGCTGAGATACAAAAGTCTGAAATCGGGGTCGGCAAGCACAATGCCCTGCTCCTCCCTTGTATTGAACACTACGTCCTCAATTACCTGCGTGACACCGTCGCGCTTAACCGTAATATCAAGGGCGTTTTCACCCTGCATCATTATTTCGTACATAACCTCTTCGCCTGTGTGAACTCTTACGTCACCAACGGCAATGATCTCGTCGAGCACTTGAAGCTTTCCATCCGTGACGGCGCCCTCAACGAAGCCGCCTATGGTAGTTGAGCCGGGGTCGGTGCAAAGCACGAGCACGAGCATAAGGAGGACCGCAAAAACGATGTTTACAAGCGGACCTGCAACCGTCACCGCGATCTTTTTCCAGGGGTTTAGATTGTTATACGCCTTTGGGTTCTCACTCGTTCCCTCTTCGCCCTCCATACTTACAAAGCCGCCAATGGGAAAGGCGCGAAGTGCGTATTTTGTGCCCGTCTTACCCGTCCACGAAAAAAGGGTCGGGCCCATACCGATGGCAAACTCAAGTATCGGCACACCGAAAAGGCGTGCGACAAAAAAGTGTCCGAACTCGTGAATAAAGGTCAAAAGACTTATCACAAGGGCGGTAATAATTATATATAAAATGATCTCCAAGTTGTTTTCTCCTTAAATTCCAAGATATTTCCGTGCAATCGCTCTTGCCTCACGGTCAGCATCAAGTATGCCCTCAAGGTCGTGTATCTCACCTGCCCAAGGCATCTCTTCAAGTGTGTGGCAGATACATTCGCTTATCTGACCGAAGCGTATCTTCTCACCAAGATAAGCCGCTACCGCCACCTCGTTTGCGGCATTCAGCACCGCACAGCTCGCACCTCCCGCCTCAAAACAACGAAGAGCCACGTCAAGAAGGATAAATGCCTCTCTGTCGGGTCGGGCAAAGGTGAGCTTCGATATTTTGGCAAGATCAAGCGGCTCTATCACGCTCTCTGCCCTGCCTGCGCCCTCAAGTGCATATTGCACGCAATGGCGCATATCGGGAACTGAAAGCTGAGCTATTATACTGTTATCAATGTATTCGACCATTGAATGAATTATACTTTCTCTGTGAACGAGAACGTCGATCTGATCGGCACTCACACCAAAAAGATGTGCCGCCTCGATCATCTCAAAGCCCTTGTTCATCAAGGTCGCGCTATCAATTGTGATCTTCGCGCCCATTTTCCACGTTGGGTGTGCAAGCGCGCGTGAGAGGGGCAGATCGTACATCTCATCCCGACTCATTCCGAAGAACGGACCGCCCGACGCGGTAAGGATGAGACGCTTTACCTCTTTTCTCTCGCCTGCACGCAGGCATTGATGTATTGCGCAATGCTCGCTGTCGATGGGGAGTATCTCAATCCCCTTCTCGCGTACCTTTTGCATAACTATCTCGCCCGCAACAACAAGGCTCTCCTTATTGGCAAGAGCAAGTCTTATTCCATTGTCAAGCACGGCAAGCGTAGGAAGAAGTCCCGCGCCCCCGATGATGGAGTTGACGGCAAAGGTCGCGCCACTCTCCTCTATCATAGTGCAAATACCGTCAACGCCCGCAAAAACGCGGATATCCGTATCGATAAGCGCGAGCATTAAGGAAGCTGCCGCGCGCTCGTCGCACATTGCGGCAAATTTAACGTTAAATTCCCTTGCCTGCGCGGCGACCCTTTTCCAATTCTTATTTGCACATATGCCAAGCACCTCGGTTCCCGTCTTCCTTGCTACGTCGAGCGCCTGCTCTCCGATAGAACCCGTTGAACCGAGTATGAGCATTTTTTCGTTGTTATTCATATTTATCCTTTCACTGAGCAAGGAACAGAGCCATAACTACAGCAACTGCCAAAATTGAGTCAAAGCGGTCAAGCACGCCGCCGTGTCCCGGGAAGATCTTTCCGTAGTCCTTAATTCCGTAAGTTCTTTTAATGACGCTCATAGCAAGGTCGCCGATCATAGAAACGACCGCAGCAAGAAGTCCTGCCAAGGCGAGTACTAAAAGGCTGATATCGTATTGTGTAAAATGGTTCAATATAGCACCGTAGCCGACGAAAACGGCAACGCAGAAGAGCGCACCGCCGATAGCACCCTCAACGGTCTTTTTGGGGCTGACAGCCTCAATGAGCTTGTGCTTGCCGAAGAGCATACCGCAGAAATAGGCAAAAATATCGGTCACCCACGCGCCTATGAAGATGAAATACCAATAATACTCACCGCCGTGCGCATTACGAACCATAACGACGGACGAGCAAGCTCCAATTATGTAAAGCGACACTATCGCGCTTGTTATTATTCTGTTCATATCTACCTTTTGGTCCTTCTGGTAAGCAAATACCCACGCGCCAAGAAGATAGAGTGCGTAAAGAAGCAAAGCTATCACCGCTGTGTGGCCGGCTACCTTCTCAAAGAGACGGTAATAGACGGCAAAGGGTGCTGCAAGCGCCAAAATATAAAGCGGAAGGGTGAGATAAAGATTTTTTCTCGTTCCCATACAGCCGAGAAGCTCATATACTCCAACAGTGCCGAGCAAAGCCCACACTATCGGGAAAAGCAGCGTATCTGAAAAAATACATACGGGAACGGCAACTATGCCGAGTATTATCGCAGTAATTATTCTCTGTTTCATAATCTGTCTCCTTATCAAAGCCCGCCATAGCGACGCTTTCTTGAATAAAAATCGTTGATAGCCAAAATGAGGTCATCATCCGTGAAGTCGGGCCAGAGCGTATCGGTAAAATAAAGCTCCGAATACGATGCCTGCCACAAAAGGAAATTGGAAAGCCTCTTTTCTCCCGCAGTTCGCACTACGAGATCGGGCTCGATGCAATCCTCGGTATAGAGCGCGCGCGTCAGGTTCTCCTTATTGATCTCTTTGCCCTCACTAACAAGTCTGTTGCACGCGTGAACAATCTCGTCTCTGCCGCCGTAATTGATGGCAACGTTGAGTGTCTTACTGAAATGGGCCGTTCTCTCTTCAAGCTTCTCTATGCGAGAGCGCAAGGGCGCGTCAAGAGCCGTCTTATCACCGATAACACGGAAGCGCACTTCCCTCTTTATCAGGTCGCCGCCGCATTTGTCGAGGTAAAGGGAAAGCAGGGCCATAATGGTCTTGACCTCTGAGGGAGGACGCTTCCAGTTCTCGGTTGAGAATGCATAGAAGGTCACCGCTTCAAGTCCAAAGTCAAAGCAACGGTTGGCAACGCGCTCAAATACCTTCACGCCCGCCTTGTGACCCTCGGGGCGCTCAAGCCCGCGAGAGGTCGCCCACCTGCCGTTGCCGTCCATTATGAACGCAATGTGTCTTAAGTTTTTATCAACCTTGAATGTGTTTTTGTTTTCCAATTTCAGTACCTCTTTCGGTCATTAGTTTGTTGATAAATTGCGGTTTATCAGGGAGAAGCTACAAAGAGAAGAAGACGTTCTTTTTTGAAAAAAAGCGAAAACCCTTCTTTAGTATCTTCTCGAAAAAAATAACACTTCCCAATCATAGTAACTAATTATCAAAACTTGATATACTCACACAAGAAGTGCAAAAAATCCCAAAAAGGCGGGAATTTCGCCCGCCTTGTTGTCTTGGATTTATCAGATAGCCATAACTTCCTTCTCTTTTTTAGCGGAAGTTGCATCTACCTCTTTGATATAGTTATCGGTAAGGTCCTGAACCTTCTTTTCAGCGATCTTAACGTCGTCCTCTGTGAGCTCGCCGTCCTTCTTGCTCTTCTTAATAGCATCACGCTCAGCATTCTTCTTCTCTTCATCTGTTTCTGGTGTTGAATATACTAACTTACAATTCGTTCAAGTAAGAATGAGCGATCGTACTGATGGTCGTCCAATGGCTATGGTATTAGACCAAGTTAATGGTGTTACAATTAAAGATTCTGAATTTATTGGTAAACGTTCTAACTATAATGACTCTTTAAAAATTGGTAACTTAGGTGCTTATGGTGCTAAAGGTAATGTTGAAATCGTTGGTAACTTATTTGAAGGTTTCGCTCAATATGTTATTTGGTTTGTGACTTATGCTGAAGGTACATATAATGTTCAAAATAATACATTCAAAGATTGTGGACAAACTTCAAGTTCACATGGTGCTATTAGACTTGCTGATTATGTAGGTGCAGATTCTGGTGTTTCTTCACTTGACTTCTTATACAATACTGTTGATAATTCATACATGCTTGTTAGAATTGATGCAGATTCAACAAGAACTGCTGAAACTCAACCTGTTAAAGTTAACTACAATAAATTATTAAATTGTGGTGCTACATATTATATTAAGAACTCTAACGGTTATGCAATCGATGGTACAAATAACTATTATGATGTTGCTCCAAGTGCATCATTAATGTTAAATGTTAACTGGGAACCTTACTATGCTAATGAAGGCGATGTTCCTCTATATGGTCAAGAATTATCATTCTACGCAATTGAATACGTAGCTAATGGTGGTCAAATTGCTGAAGGCGCTCCAACTATGTATGATTCAAAAGTTGGTCTTGCTAAACTTCCTGAAATTTCTAAAGAAAACCATATCTTCCAAGGTTGGTTATTAAATGGTGCTGTTGTTACTGAAATTCCTGCTGGTACAACTGGTAAAGTTGTTCTTGAAGCTTCTTTCAGAGAAAACGCATTATATGTAAGTAAAAATGGTGAATCTTATGCATATCCTACAATCGCTGAAGCTTTAGCTGCAGCTAAAGATGGTAATAAGATTATCATTCTTGCTGGTGAATGGGATGAAGCTGTTACTGTTAGTGTTCCTAACTTAACAATCGCTGGTCCTAACCAAGGTGTTGATGCTGTTGATGGTGTAAGAGCTGCAGAAGCTATTATCAAAAACGTTATTAGTGTTGATTTAGCTGCTACTAACTTAACTATTGATGGTTTAGCATTCACTGCTGGTGGTAGAGTAGTTGCTTCTGCTGCAAGTGGTACTTATAATGGCTTTACATTCAAAAACAATAAAGTTTATGATACTAATGAAACTACTACTCCATGGGTTGTTAACCGTTATGTAATGGATGCTGTAGTTGAATTCAGATTAAAATCTGGTGGTAAATGTAAAGATTTCGAAATCTTAAATAACAGTTTCGTTAACTGTCCTGCTGTAAACGTTATGGTTAATAGACCTCATAACTTATCAGTAGATGGTAACTTATTCAAAAACTTCTCACAAGACGCATTCCGTATTGCTGGTGGTTATACTCATGGTATTCATGCATTCACTAACAACGTATTTGAAGTTGAAAAACAAGGTGATGCACATACTGGTATTTTCTTCTATTCACTTTCTGGTGGTGATGCATTCCCTAGAGCAATCGTTTTAAATAACGTATTCAGAAAT
>CALGCW010000220.1 GCA_937884385.1 uncultured Clostridia bacterium
CCAGAGCTATTGCAGATCAGGCGAGAACCATCCGCATCCCCGTTCATATGGTAGAAACGATCCACAAGGTATCCCGCTATAGCCGTCAGATGCTTCAGGAGCTCGGACGCGAGGCTACTGCCGAGGAGATCGGCGAAAAGATGAATATGCCCGCGGAAAAGGTTCGCGAGATAATGAAGATAGCACAGGACCCAGTTTCTCTTGAGACACCCATCGGTGAAGAGGAGGACAGCCATCTTGGCGACTTCATTCCTGACGATGATGCACCCCAGCCCAGTGAGATCGCTTCCGCAACCATCCTTCGTGAGGTGATCGAGCGTGAGCTTCACACACTTACCCCCCGTGAGGAGCACGTTATCAAGCTCCGTTTTGGACTTTACGACGGCAGAAGCCGTACTCTTGAAGAGGTTGGTAAGGAGTTCGACATTACAAGAGAGCGTATCCGTCAGATAGAGGCGAAGGCTCTTCGCAAGCTCCGTCATCCCAGCCGTGCAAGACATCTTAAAGGATTTCTTGATTGATTGACTACATAGTTTATGGAGAAGTAATATGGAAAACACTTATAAGAACGAAAACGTTGCACTCGGTATACTCGGTGCATTTCTTTTCTCGCTTGTTGGCGGTGTAGTTTGGTTCGTATTGTATCTTATCGGATACGTTGCAGGTATAAGCGGATTTCTCGGCGCGATCTGTGCTATCAAGGGATACAGCCTTTTCGCTAAAAAGGAGAGCGTAAAGGGAATTGTTATTTCCATTGTTATTGCATTACTTGTAATAGTGCTTGCTTGGTATCTTTGCCTTGCATACGACATTTGGATGGCACACGAGGAATGGTATGAGCAGGGCGAGATAGACTATACTATTACATATCTCGATGCAGTGATCGGCTCGGGTGTATATCTTGAAGATCCCGAAATCGGTCCCGGATATTTCGGAGACCTTGGATTTGGATTGCTGTTCTGTATTCTTGGCGGCGGTAGCTACGTTGTAAGAAAGATCAAAGCCATCAAAGAAGGAGCATAAGCTCCGCATAAAAAATACGAGCCGTGCGGCTCGTATTTTTTTGCCTTCAGTGAGCTTTTTTGTACTCTTTTCGGTAAAAATCGAGCATTTTTTCCGTCATAGCGCGGGCATTCAGCTCGTCCTTGTACCTTTTATATGCTCCCGCCTTGCAGTTTTCGTAAAGCTCTTTATCACGATACATCCTTATGATTTCCATTGCGAGCGCGCGGGGGTTGTTTTGAGGAAAAATAAGCCCGTTGACCCCGTTTTTTACCATATAGAGATTTCCCGGGTAGTCGCTTGCAATGGCGGGGATGCCGAGGCTCATCCCTTCGGACAGAGCAAGACTTGAGGTGTCCGTTCCGTAGGAGCAGTTGACGTTGAGATCGATAAGGTTAAAAAGAGGAGCAACGTCATCGCAAAAGCCTGTAAAATGAACGGTATCTGCAATTCCGAGGCTTTGAATGTAGTTTTTAAGTTCATTTCTCTCACTTCCGTCGCCTACAATAAGAAAACGGAACTGCGGATAGTACTTTTTGCAGATCGCGGCGGCTTCAAGCAGGGTCCTGTGACCCTTATAAGGCTCAAGACGTGCAAAAATGCCTATAATGAAGTGGCTTTCGTCTATTCCAAGCCTTTTACGCAGGCATTCTTTTTCAAGCTCGCTTATAAGCCTTATCGGCTCAACACCGTTAATGACAGTGGTTATCCGCCTTGAGTCACAGCCGGTATCTATAAGGTCCTGCCGCGCGCTCTCCGACACAGCAAGAATGGAGGTGGAAAATAGGGAGTTTGCGGCACCGTTCAAGGTCTTGACGATCGCGCTTTTTGCAATGCCTGTTAATGGAAACGAGCAATGACGGGTGAATATTCTCGTCGGTACACGGCAAGCGGTAGCGGCAATGCGGGAGGAGAGGGAAGCGTGCGAATGAACTATATCGGGGCGGGCTTGCTTTATTATTCTGTAGCTTTCTATTATACCTCTTGTATCAAACGAGGTGTCTGCACCGTATTGGCACTCGATTATGCTGCAGGAAAGTTCGGAAAGCGCGCCGACGAGCTTGCTTCCCTGCGGTAGGGCTACACATATATCGAACTCACTTCCGTACATATTCTTTATCTGATTGCACAGAAGCCGCCCCGCACCGCCTATATTGGTGTCGCTTATGAAATGTAAAAGCTTTATCATTTTTTACTCCGTTTTTTCTTATTATTTAACTCTTCCCGGGCGATTATTCCCCAAAACATGGGGGTATTGCAATTTCGTTCAAGATGTGATATAATAAGAACATAAATATCAAGGAGAAAGATCTTATGGATATAAATTTACTTGTAGAGCTTGCCGCGAATATGCACGCGTCGGATATACATATCGCCTCCGGCTCTTATCCAAAGTGCAGAGTGGACGGATCCATCGTGCCGCTTGACGGCGCGGTGCTTGACGAGGCGGCACTTGAGCAGATGGCAAGACATTTGCTTGGAGACAGATATGAACGTGTCGCGAGCATTGGTGAAGCGGACGTTGGCTTTACCTTCCCATGTGGAATAAGAGTCAGAGGAAACGTATACCGCCAAAACAGAAGGCTCTCTATTGCATTGAGGCTTTTTAATAACCGAATTCCGAGCATTGAGGAGCTTGGACTCCCCGCATGTGCTTCGGAGATACCGACGATCAAGAACGGTATCGTGCTTGTCACGGGTGAGACGGGCTCGGGCAAGAGCACGACACTTGCCGCGATCCTTGATAGGATCAATCACACGCGCAACGGCCACATTATCACGCTTGAGGACCCTATAGAGTATATTTTTGAGCCCGATTCTTGCATCGTCAGTCAGCGAGAGATCGGCGTTGACACGGCGAGCTTTTCAAGCGGCTTGCGCTCAGTGCTTCGCGAGGACCCCGACGTTATTATGATTGGCGAGATGCGCGACCTTGAAACCATTGAAGCCGCGCTTACTGCGGCAGAGACGGGTCATCTTGTGCTTGCAACCTTGCATACAAATTCCGCCTCCGATACGCTTGACAGAATAGTGGGTGTATTTCCCGAGGGCGCGCAGGCTCAGATCAGAATGCAGCTTTCAAATACACTTCATTACGTTTTGATGCAGAAGCTTCTTCCAAAGGCAGACGGCACGGGCAGAGTGCTTGCGTGCGAGGTTATGGTGGTGAATACCGCAATAAGAAATCTTATCCGTGAGGGCAAAACACACCAGATAGACAGCTTTATCACGCTTAACGCAAACGTGGGCAGCACTCCAATGGATACTGCGCTTCAAAGACTGGTGCAGGACGGAAGCATTACGCTTGAGCTTGCAGAGCAGTATGCAAGAAATAAGGATAATTTGAGAAACGCCTGCTTGCAGCAGCCCGCCACAAGCGAAAAGGGTTTTTTCAGAAAGAATAAATAAAGATTTGTCCGCTGAAGGTGTATTTCGGCGGACATATTTTTGTACGTACGCGTGGGTGCGAAACAAAATGAAATATTGCGTAAAAAAACAAATTTTTCCACTTATATTTATTTTTCGTCAGGTCAAAATAATAGCAGAGAAGCGAAGCGGAAATTTGTGAAATCGTGCGAGAGGTCGCAGACGAGCATTTTCTGCGAAGCCTCTCGATAATATAGATTGCCCGAAAAAATAGGGCTCAAATCAGTCGCAAGTCGACAGAATGGAGATTATCATGGCAAATAAGTCAGCTAAAAAGGCTCTTGAGCAGTTCAAGATGCAGGCAGCTAACGAAGTAGGCGTAACTCTTAACAATAACGGTTACAACGGTGACCTTACAAGCCGTCAGGCAGGTTCCATCGGTGGCCAGATGGTTAAGAAGATGGTAGAATCCTACGAAAACTCTCTTGGTGCAAACAACACTACAAAATAAAAGGTGAGAGTTGAGCCGAGCGAGATGCTTGGCACAAAAGCAAAAACTTATTGCGGAGCAATTAAGTTTTTCGAAGGCGCGCGGCCGTTCGCGCGCTTTCTTTTTTGTCATTTTCGAAATATCTTGACAAGCTAACCACATAGGAGTATAATAAATTTATAAAACCTGCCGAGGTTTACGGGGAAAGGAGCCAATATGAGAAGAGAATACACAAACGGATATTACGAAGGAGATATGGATTCCTATAATGATCCCCACGGCTCGTGTACATTCTATTGGAAAGATGGCGATAAATACAAAGGAGGCTTTGTTCTTGGAAAGAGACACAGCCACGGTACATATTATTTTCGATATGGTGAACGTTATGTAGGTAATTTTTATCGTGACAAACGGAGTGGAAATGGTAAACCTTATGATTCTGATGGCGATATTATGAGGAGCTTTTTTGATGGTTATGATACAAAATATTACATGTTTTAATTTGGTTACGCGGAAGAGGTTAGCATGGAGTGGATTAGTATAAATGAAAAGCTCCCTAAAATAGGTGAGCGTTATTTTGAATCGATAGAAGGGAACATTATAGCGAGTGAGCCTGTCTTGGTTTCTAAAGGCGGCGACTGTGTTATGTATGGTTATTTCGAAAAAACGCACGATGGTATTATTTTCTGGCATATATCAGAAGATCTAGATCTATTGGAGGATTATGTTTACAAATTAGATGAGATTTCACACTGGATGCCACTCCCTAAACCCGCGACAATAGGAGACTTCATAATTGAACGGGGTGTGTTGAAAAAATATATTGGCAAAGGCGGTAAGGTTGTAATTCCATACTTTGTGACCAGTATTGGTGAATGGGCATTCAAACATTGCGAAGCGCTTACAAGTATAGTAATTCCTGATTCTGTGGAGAGAATTGAGGATCATTCGTTCTATAAATGCCCCTCGCTAACAAGTGTGACGATAGGCAAAAATGTAAAGAGTATTGGTAGTTTTGCATTTCATCGTTGCACCTCGCTTACAAGCGTGATGATTCCAGACGGCGCAGAGAGTATTGATGGCTCTGCATTCAACAGTTGTACCTCGCTTACAAGCGTGACCATCCCCGACTCCGTGAAACGCATTGGTGGATTTGCATTCAATCAGTGCACCTCGCTAACAAGCATAAATATCCCCGGATCCGTGAAGTCGCTTGATTATGAAACATTCGCAGGTTGTACCTCTCTCACAAGTGTAACTATTGGCGACGGCACAAAGGTTATTGGTAGTAACGTATTCGATGGTTGTAAATCTCTCACAAGCATAACGATCCCTGATAGCGTAAAGAGTATTGGTGGTTGTGCATTCGCCAGTTGCACCTCACTCACAAGCATAACAATCCCTGACAGCGTAGAGAGCATGGGTTGGTATACGTTTTCGGGTTGTACTTCGCTCACAAGTATTACTCTTCCTAATTCATTGAGGAAAATTGAAGAATGGACATTTAAGGAATGTAAATCTCTTACGAGTATTACGATCCCAAACTCCGTAACGAGTATTGGAGAAGGTGCATTTTTGGATTGCATTTCTCTACGAAGTGCTGATATTCCAAACTCCGTACAGAGTATGGGATTAGATGTCTTTAAAGGGTGTACGGAATTAAATAAATACGTATTCATCAGCTACAAAAGAGAAGATAAAAATTATGCAGAAGCGATGAGACACCTTTTTATTGAGAACGGGATTAAACCTTGGATGGATTTATATGATATACCCGCGGGTTCAGAGTATTCTAAGGAAATTAATGATGCAGTAGTGAATGCTTCTTGCGTTTTCTTGGTACTATCTGAACGAGCGCAATCATCGAGACATATAGACAATGAAATAAGAATAGCATTTAGTGCCGAAAAAACTATTGTTGCTATGAACATAGATGAATGTCAATTGAAGTCCTCGTTCAACTACTTTCTTGGCTCTCAGCAAATTATCTCGGTCAAAAGTTTGGATAAGAATGATCCTAATGTACAAAAGATTTTGGAAGCTATAAAATTCTACATAAGATAATCAAATCAAAATAATAAGAATGCCAAGAGCGTGCTTAAATTATTTCATGCATACAAAAAAACCAAAAAATTCAAATTTTTTGGGTTTTCTTAATGTGCGCGAACCCTTGATATATAAGGGTTTGTTGGGTGTCAAAATTCACTACAACATAGCACGGCAGACGAAGTAGGCGTAACTCTTAACAATAACGGTTACAACGGTGACCTTACAAGCCGTCAGGCAGGTTCCATCGGTGGCCAGATGGTTAAGAAGATGGTTGAGTCCTACGAAAATAACCTCGGTGCGACACCCACAACAAAATAATTAACTCCGATAGTGTGCGCTGCGGCGCAAAGAAGCAAAAATTTTTCACTTTTTCGGGCGAGGTCAAAGCATCTCGCGCGGCAATAACCGAATAAATTTTTCAGAAGGTGAACGAGCAATCGCGCGCCTTCTTTTTTTGTGTTGACAAAAGTTGTTTTTGACGATATAATTAACATAGATTTACCGTATGAAAGGAAATGCGTATGATTTATACTGATAACACAAAAAAGGCGCTTAAGCTATGCTTTGAAGCGCACAGGGATCAAGTTGACAAGACGGGGCTTCCTTACGTTTTTCATCCGTTTCATTTGGCGGAGCAGATGGTCGACGAGGAAACTACTGTATGCGCGCTTTTGCACGATGTTGTTGAGGATACGGATTATACCCTTGACGATTTAAAGGAAATGGGCTTTTCTCAAAGCGTGCTTGAGGCTCTCTCTTTACTTACTCACGAAGAGGGAGTACCTTATATGGACTACGTTAAGAGGATCAAAGCTAACGAGATCGCGCGTGCGGTAAAGATTGCCGATCTTAGGCATAACAGCGACGTGACACGCCTTGACACCCTTACCGAATGGGATATCGCAAGGAATGAAAAATATGCCGAAGCATTAAAAATATTACTTTAAAAACAGGGAGCAAGCAGGGAGATGCTTGCTTTCTTTTTTGTGGATGATTAACGTAAAAAAGGAATAAAAAAGGCGCTCGCAAGGGAAGTACCCTTGCGATCTTTAAATTTATTAGGAGACAGGACCTTATCAGTTATATTCGTGACCAAAAAGATTTCCTGCGTATCCGTTGCTTGCGTTGCCGACGTCCGAGGATGCTGTGCTGCTTCCTGAGGTAACCGTGCCGTCGTTTGTACAGTTTGTAAGAGTTGCTGCCGCAAATTTTTCTGCAACGATACCGCCAACGTTTATTGTGGTTGCAGTTATCGAACCGTGGTTTGCGCAGTTTTCATACGTAACGTCCGTCCAAGAGCCGCCTACGATACCGCCAACGAGCTCTCTGCCTGTGATCGTGCCGTAGTTTTCACAATTTGTGATCTTAACACCGAATTCTGCTATGTATCCGACAATACCGCCAATCTGGTTATTTCCTGCCGTAATATTTACGTAAGAAACGACGTTTTCAATTCTTGCGCCTGCCCTTGCCATACTTGCAAGAGAGCCCACACGTCCCATTTCGGTCGTGATCTCTCCGCGAAGAATAAGGTCGTGCACGTATCCGCCTACCGCGCTGAACAAGCCCTTTGCCCAAGTGTCACCTGTGTAATTGCCGCGGAATGTGATCGTATGTCCTGCACCGTCGAAATTAGCATTGAAGCTGTTTGCGGGGTCGACCCAGCCGGTTTCATTTGAGGAACAAATAGGATTCCAGTTATCTGCACTAAGGTCTATATCTGCTGTAAGCTTGAAGTATGTATTAGTATCTGTAAAGCTCTTTCCCTTAGTGAAGTTGGAAAGCGCCCACATATCCTCTGCACTCTGGATGAGGTAGGGATTTTGCTCGGTGCCTTCACCCTCAAACATATCGGAAAGATTCGTAGGAGCAGGGGGATACTTCGACTTTGTGACCTCAAATGGGTTAGCGATCGCGTTTGCAACACTTTCCTTGCAGATGTTGATTTCCGTTTCGCTCAACGAATAATTAAATCCGCTGTCAGTTGGCTTCCACGCGAGATCGGACATATCTATGCCTGTAAGTACGCTTACAAGGTTCATAGAAGCTATATATCTGCCTGCACCGTATGTCAAGTGGTTATGCTCATCGCGCTTAAAGGTGTCACCAATGGTGGAGGTTCGTGCGTTTTGGATAGCAGTACCGTTAGGAATGATAGCAACAAAATCCTTATTCAAAACAAAGTTTTTCATACAAGAAACAATTCCATTATACATTGTCATTTGATCAAAATTATATTTTGAGAAATGAGCTGCGGTCGTGCCTTGCTGATATGCCCAAGTCTGATGCCATACGAACTTAACGTTGGGATTAGCATTGGGGTTGTTTTCCTCGTCGGTGGCAATACCGTAAACGTAGTTCATCAAATTTTGAAGATTTCCGAAAGAGCTCGGGTCACCGCTGGCAGAGCTGCCCTGCTGGAATGTGATGAAGTCCCAATCCGCATATTTTATAGCCTGCTCCATAGTCCAGTTGGTGTAAGATGTTCCGTCGAACCAGCCCTCTTTTTCCAAACCGAAGCGATATGCAGGTGCGTTTGATTGAGCATTTGCCCAGTGAGTGTCAAGGACGCATCCGCCTATATAAATATCTGCTACAAGTATGTTTTCTACGGGTATTCCGACACTCTTTGCGATCTCATAAGCGTAGTTGATGGTGTCATCTGCAAATGAGTTTCCTATCATAAGGACCTTAAGTCTGTCCGCGGGGGATACCGTTACCTCATAGGTCTTGCTGATGTCGATACCCGTCACCTTGACCTGTACCTCATACGTGCCTGTTTTCATAGAATTGAAATCCTCGCTTGTGACGGTATATTCTTCTTCTGATAAAGCTCTTTCCGTATCGTTGGACATAAGTGCCACTACCTCAATGCCGTCAGCGCTGAAATCCTCTGCAAAAGCAAATTCCGTTTTTGCGCCCGTAATAACGATATCCGTTATCTCTGCAGGACCGTCGGGATCATCCTTGTCGGTAACGGTAGTTGTACCGGTGCTTGTAGTTGTGCTCGTACTTGTGCTTGTACTTGTACTTGTACTTGTACTGGTGCTCGTACTTGTGCTCGAACTGCTGCCTGATGGGGTAGTAGTTGTCGTGGTAGTTGTGGGAAGTATCTCACAAGCTGAAATTGAGATGGCGATAATGATCATAATTGCCAAGATCGCGAGTGTTGTTTGTTTTTTCATAAATATTCCTTTCTTTATATTTTTTTATGTTTTTTTGCATTTTATATCAGAATTTCATAATTGTTTTTCGTTGCAGAGAGTAGTTCAACGTGGGATCACTTGCTTATCGGACTTTGCGAAAGCTTTTCCTTTTTGTATTCCGTGGGTGTTTTGCCTTTGATCCTTTTGAAGCTTTTTGACATATACTTAACGTCCGAAAAGCTGAATTGCTGTGCTATCTGTGAGAGGGAATAATTCGTAGTGACGAGCATAGACGCGACCTGCTCTATCTTCTGCCGCGTGCAGTAAGCGAGAGGCGTTTGCCCGTATTCCTTCTTAAAAGCTCTTTCAATATGGGATTTACTGATAAACAGGCTGTTGCTTATGTCCTCAAGAGTTATTTTATCTGTGATATGGGTGTCGATATAGTTTTTTATCATCTCGGGGACACGGTCCGTTGATTTTTCCTGATACGGGGATGGGAATACCTGCTGGAACATCTCCATAACTGCAATACTGAGCTTGTCATAGTTGATAGGACCGTCTCGGTTCAAAAGGTTGATAAGATGCACCATCAAGCTGTTAAGGTTACATCTTTTGATGTATACGCTATCGTTCAAATGGTAGCTTGAAACCAAAAAATCCACGAAATCGCCCTTGAGAACTATAAAGGTCTTTTCATACGGATCCTTGCGGTCGGCATAGTAGATGTGATATCTGAGCTTATTCAAAAAATAGAAATCACCGGCACTTACGGTATACTTTTCCTCGGGTGTTTCAATATACCCTGTACCCTTGGTGACATACTCAAAAACATAGTAATCGTAAGGGAATTGGTTGGTCACGTTATGGATAATTCGGTAATTTGGGTTGGGATGAGTTATCCCCGCCATGATCACCGTTAGGAAATCGTTCCCGGATGTATTGTGCGCTACGATCTCTTCTCCCCAAGAGCTAATGTACATATTTTTCCCCCTTTAATAGGTGTTTGTCAATTGTATTTTATCATAATAAATCGGGTTTGTAAAGCACGAAAAATTCATTTTTTGTGCATATTACACAAAATATAAACTAACTATTATACAAAATATATAAAATGCAACAAAAAGGAGAATATTTCACCCCGCATTGAATAATTGAGAAGGTTTTTTTTACCCCTCGTGTATGATAAAATGTAAATGTGAAACTATATGCAAAAGGATACAGGCTGAAACGGTGTACTTTTTACTCTTACACGTAGTGTAAAATGACACATAAACGGCACTCGGTTACTACCTTTTGGACAAAGACTTTAGAGAGTGTGAGGGTGCAATGCGAGTTCCTTTAGCGAACGGTTATTCAAAATAGGCGGTGGGCGCGCCGATTTTACGCTTTTTCCGGAACTATTCGGAATTAGAATCTCATATTGAGATGCCCAATCCAAGCGTGTTGTACTCACGTTCAAAAAAATTATAGGAGAATGAATAATCAAAGGTACAATTGACTATTCAGAGTGATTATGAAAAGAACAGTTACAGCAGTGGCCTTTTGCCTTTTAGCAAGCATCCTTTGTCTTATGATAACAGGCTGTGAGCAAACCACAACAGGTCCCCAAAAAATCATTGAGTCGCTTACAGCGACAGAAACATCCACAACATTGAAGATAGGTGAATCGATCTTGCTCACAAACTTCTACGAGATCAAGGGAACGTCTGCTTTGAGTGCTGCTCAGAGAGCCTGCACTTATGAATCCAGCAACCCCGACGTAGTTGTGATCAATGCAAAGAGAGCAGAAGCGGTAGCACCCGGAACTGCAACCATTACAGTTACATCAAACATTGATGCTACGATGTCTTGCTCGTTTGAGGTAGTCGTAGCAAGAGTGTTTATTGACAGAGAGCTTTCTATGATCCCCACAGAGGATGATTTTACTAACGAATGGGATGAGGCAACAAAGACAGGCTCATTCAGAACAAGCTCCGGTATTACGAACTTCTACTACATTTCCGACATTTATTCAACACAGTGGTACGTTGAAACAGACATCACTGTTAACAGTGTAAACTTCGGCGATAGATGGCCCAAGATCGGTATCGTAGCATCCGGCAAGAACTCTGATGGAATTGAAACAATGGTAGCATTCTTCCTTAATGCTTCTATCGGCTTGTACGATACTTACGATGAGGCAGGTAATCTTATCACAGGTGCAGACAATAACAATTGGAACGAATTCGGCGTTTGCGAGGTAGCACAGGGTAAGCACTGGGCTTGGGAGTCCGGAATCACGAACTCCTTGGCAAGACATCACGATTATGCTTGGAATACCGGTGATGCTACCGTTACGTTCGGCTCCACGTTTAAGCTTGGTGTAGCACGTGACGGAGCTAACTTCCATATTTACGTAAACGGCAATTATATGGGATCTTATCAGCTCAGCTCCGAGCTCGATATCCTTTACGATAACGGACAGCCTATGGCAAGCAACGTTGGCTTCTATCAGTTCAGCAGCGACGTTACATTCGCAAACTATTCTGCAACGTCCGATCCTACAGAGGTTGCTAAGAAGGTTCCCGCAGAGCCCATCTACTGCGATTTCTTGGAAGACTAATCCGTGAACCTGTTCAGATCTAATACAGAAGCTTTAAGGAGATCGTTTCCCGCAAAAACGAGCAAGCGCTTCGCTTGCTGGGCAACGGATCTCATAATAGTAGCTTTGGTTGCAGAGCTTATCTTTACAGGACTGTTTCAGATAGTGCAGGGAACTGCAGCATACCGAGCGGCAGAAAACGATCTCAACGCTGAGATCGCCTATTACGAGAGCTTTACTGAAGAGACGCACGTGGTCGAGTACGTGGACGGGCAAAGAGTCACAACTGATGTGACGGTGCTGAAAAACGTATACAGAGCCATCTGCCTTTCTTACGAGATCTTCGGAAACGATCAGCGACCCGATTTTACCATTGAATCGGGTCACGACGTTACAATAAACGGTGTTCATTCGAGAGAAAACGACAACGTTGCGTATTTTTACACACGGTATCTGAAGGAGCATCCCGAGATAGCACCAGGGGCAGAGAAGGATCTGTTTAAGGTGTATAAAAAGGCTTTCGGAAATGACGCGGAGTTTATGTTCACGTTCAATGAGGAGCTCTCGGATATGCCCGTTCTCAATACGCAGGTAGCGTATTATCTGTTTTACTATCTGTTTATCGACTCCGCCGATACCGTCGGTCAGACGGGAGCGACATATTACGAGGCCTATTACAATGCCTATTCTTCAATGCTTGAGGAGGCGGAGATGCTTGTTCTTCAAAGCGAGCCGTATTATTCAACGCATTACCGAAATTATATGCAAGCATTTTCGGCTCAAGCGAGATACACGAATATTACATTGGTCGTATCGATACTTGCTTCGTGCTTGATTATTTTGCTTGTACCGAAGTTTTTATTCAAAAACGAGAGAACTATCTCCTACAGACTGTTTGGGCTTGGCGTAATTAACTCGCACGGCAAAGCTAACGAATGGTACGTGATCGTGATAAAAACATTCCTTGAAAGCTTTGGTCTTATCCCAATCGCGTTTATCCTGTATATGTTTCCTCCCTTCAGTGGGGGATACGAGGCAATGTTCGTGCCTGTGAGCGTGGATAGCGGTGTATCCTTTGGACTTATAATACTCGTTATATCGCTCATTGGTATTGCGGTAAGCGCAGTCGGATTATTCACTAACAATAGACAAAATTTATTAAATCTGATCTTCAATGATTTTGTGGTCGATATTCACCTTCAGGATGACGGTGAAGTCGGCGAGGTTAATCAAGGAAGACCGTATTAAACGAAAGGATAATTGATATGAAATTTTGTAGAATTATCAGTTTTTTGATGATCATTGCGATCCTTATGACGATGATCGTTGGATGCGATGATAACAATGACAACAAAAATAACGGTGCTCTTGTGGACGACCTTCCCAGAGATGAAAACGGCGAATTCGTTCCCGAGTACCTCGAAAACGTTCAGCTTCATATGTGGAGCGTTATCGGTCAGCCCGACCAGGATACCCTGTTGGATCTCGTTAAGGAGTTCAACAAGGAATACGCAGGTATGATCGAGGTAGTAGTGACATCCGTAGGACACTACGATTATTACAATGCGCTTGACAGTACATATGCTAACGATTACGGCAATTTCCCCGACATTTGCTTTATGCATAACGAAAAGAATATTGAGTATGCGCTCAAGGGCTATTTCCACTCTCTCGACGAGATCATCGAGCAGACGGGCGTTGGCATCGACTTTGCAAACGCATATGACAACATTGAAAAGACAACTATACACGAAGGTAAGCACTATGGTGTTCCCGTAGATGCTCACGGATATCTTACACAGATCAGACAGGATATCATTAAGAAGAACGGCTTGGGCTTTGATGGCAATACCCGTTTCGTTCCCCAGTCCTACGAGGAATACCAGACCTTGCTTGAGGGTCTCAGAGCATTGGCTGACTCAGGTGAGCTTTGGGTAAGAAATATCAACCTTGACGAGGACCACTCCTGGTATCAGTTGAAGGACGGAAACTCCAAGCTTGCGGCAAACGCAGTTGTTACTGTAGATAATTTCTATCCCGCATTCTTCCATTCACAGGAAAGTGATAACCTCACAGCTCTTTACGTTAACGGCGGTTCTCTCCTTGACGAAAGCGGCAAGGTAGCATTCCATAAGAACGAGGGCTTCACTCAGTACGTTACTGACCTTGTAGAGCGCTACAACGCAAAGCTTTACGGTGACGCGGGCAACAAGGAAGCAGCTTTCCCCACAGGACAGGTAGTAATGTTCTCCGAAGGTCCTTGGATGGTAGCAAATACTTATGATATCTGGTGGAACAATAAGCAGTTGTCAACTGCAGGTAAGCTTGGCGTTACTGAAGAGGATGCAAGCGATCCCGTATATAAAAATCCTTACATTGCTGCACGTCCTTACTATATGGCAGCAGATAGCGCTCCTTCATCAACCGCTTCAAAGTGGTATGGAAACGGACACGTTATCACATTGACAAAGAAGATCACCAATATGCAGAAGGCAGCAGCAGCTTTGATCTTTGCAGAGTGGTTGACACAGGCACAGAACGATGAGGGCGACTACAACCTCACAGAATGGTGCAAGGCAGGTCACGTACCCGCTTGGAAGAACGTATACGAATCAGAATCCTATAAGGAAGCAGAGTCCAAGAGCATGACTCTTCAGGCAATGGGTGATCCCGAGCAGATCATCGCTCTTGAAAGTACAAAGTTTGCAACGACTCTTATCTCCGGCTTGACTACTGCGGTAGGTGACGTACAGGCACAGCTTCTCTCGGTTGACGGTTGTACCGTTGACAAGGCAAAGCAAGCCCTGGAGGCAACTGCTCAATCAACACAGGAAGCATTGAATTTGTTGAATCTCGGAATGCAGTAGGATCAATTTATGGAAAAGACAGTTGTTTTAGAAGAATATGCTAAGCAAAGGTCTAAAAGAATAGGGCTCTTCAAAAAGTATGGAGTGACTGCCTTATTCCTGTTGCCGTATTTAGCAGCGTTTATCGTGTTTTTCGTGGTACCGCTGTTTTACGGAATTCATATTTCACTGACGAACTTTCAGTATGGAAAACCGGGCGTTGAATCATTCAACGAATTTGCGTGGTTCAGGATGATCTTTGATCAATCCTTTATGCCCGGTGTATACAATAGCTTCTGGCTTGCTTTCGTCCATACGATAATGTTCTCGGTGATAATGGTTCCAATTGCAATTATTTTACCCTTGGCTTTAGCCATATTAGTTAACAGAAAGCCACCCGGCTTCAAGCTGTTCAGAGCGCTTATCTATATGCCATCCATAGTTCCGCTTACTGCGGCAGGAACGATCTTTACGCTCCTCTTTATGTCAAAGTCGCAGCACGGTGTTCTGGCTGAATTTTTCGGAATAGATATAATGTGGTTTATAGATACTTGGTTTTCCTTTGAACTGTTTGGACAAACGGTAGAAATAGCTTACGCGTGGATCCCGATATTCTTTATGTGCTTGTGGGGAGGATGGGGCGGAAACTTCATCATTCTCAGCGCGGGACTCCAAAACGTACCAAAGCATCTTTATGAGGCGGCTGATATGGACGGTTGCTCGTCTTGGCGAAAGATCTTGAACGTGACGATCCCGGGAATTAAGCCCCAGCTCGTATTGTGCTTGTTCACAACGATACTTGGCTATCTCGGACTTTACGGACAGAACTACGTGCTTTCTGGCGGCGGACCGTCAATAGCGGCAATTGCAAGTATGCCCGCCGGCGGCAAAACTTCCACGTTGATGTACTTTATTCAGGATATAGTGGCGAACAACCTTCAGTTTAAATCCAGCTTGTACGGTCTTGGCGCCGCAGCAAGCTTGGTATATGCATTGTTCGCGGGAATTATTTCCGGTATTCAAATGTACATTACCCGTGAAAAGAAAACCGGCACAAAAATTTCGGAGGCATATAACAAATGGCACAAAATCAGATAACATCGGAACAATATATCGGGTTTCTTAAAAAGAAACAGTTTCCCGAAAAAAGAAAAGTTAATATTGGTAAGGTAGCATCGTTTGTATTTTTGTTGCTGTTCTGTATCGTATGGCTCTCACCGTTCGTTATTATGTTTTTCGGCTCGCTGAGAGGTTATGCGGATACTATGCTGTATCCGAAGGAATTATTCTATCCTCACAGCGGATATACATTAGAAAACTATGAAATGCTTCTTCTCGGTAAGCTTCCGGAGGGAATAGGTCAGGTAAACTCGGTCCAGGATTATAAAATAGGAACGTGGTTCTTAAATAGCTGCTTCAGTGCGATAGGCGGAACGTTGCTTTATTTGCTTGTCGCTTCACTTGCGGCTTATGCCTTTACATTCATAGATTTCAAATACCGCAACGTTTTGTTTGCAGTGATTATCGCATCGATGGTTATTCCGGGTGCTGCGACGTCAGTAGGTAATCAGTCAATGGTATATTCAATGGGACTCAACCGTTCGCTCCTGGCGCTGATCATCCCCGGACTTGGCGGTGTTTACGGAATGTATCTTATAAAAACGTTTTTTGAATCCATACCCAAGGATCTGATAGAATCTGCGAAGATGGATGGCTACAGCAACTTGAAGATATTTTACAAGATAGTTCTTCCGTTGGGCAAGACCGTACTGTTCGTACAGGGATTGTTTGGCTTTATGGGAGGATGGAATGACCTTATCTGGCCGCAGATGCTCTATGGAGCAAAGGATAACGATCTGTGGACATTGCAGGTCGGTATGGCGTATATCATCAACAACTCCAAGACAAGTAATCTTATCGGTTCGGCTCTTGCGGGCGGTGTTATATGCTTGTTGCCCGTTTTGGTAATGTATATTATCGCTCAGGATAAGATCATTGAAGGTATGTCAAGCAGCGGAATTAAAGGATAATAAGGAGTGGATCAAATGGTTAATACAAATAAGGCGGCAGTGGACGGAAGCTTAAGCGTTTCTGCCAAGGATGCCGGAAAAATACTTAAGAATAGCGGATACAAAATTGCTAACAGTGAAGTTGATGCCTTCGTGTCCTTAAAGGATATAAATAAGATATACCCCAACGGCGTTCAAGCGGTTTATGATTTCAATATCGATATTTCCGAAAACGATTTTATAGTTTTAGTAGGTCCTTCGGGATGCGGTAAATCCACGACGCTCAGAATGGTTGCGGGACTTGAGGATATTACAAGCGGTTACCTTTACATCGATAAGGTATTGTCAAACTATACAAGCAGCAAGGATCGCGATATTTCAATGGTTTTCCAGAACTACGCGCTCTATCCTCAGATGACCGTGTTTGACAACATAGCATTCCCGCTTCGCGCACGAAAGTTCAAAAGACCTATGGAGGCGATCGTTGCAAAATCCTGGGATCAAGCATTAGACGTAATCGACAGAAGGGCAGAGGAGCTCGTTGAAGCTCTCAACAGTGCAAATAACAAGGTACTCAACTTTGGGACGGTTGTAGAATACGTTGCAACCAGATTGAAAATATGTGATGAGGCTGCAAGACTGCTTTGCAAATACAAAATAAGCAGTGTAGCCGATCTTAAAAAAGAGGTTAAGGGTGTTTCCTTGTACGAAAGTATCAAAAACACCGCTAAAGAAAAAAAGGAAGCTGAGCTTAAAAAGCTTTCTCAGAAGGGCTATGATATTGATGGGGAATACCGTCTTGTAAAGGATGGCGAGATCCAGTATCATTACGTGAAGATGAGCAACGAGGAGATCCGTTCAAGGGTTTTTGAGGCTGCGGAGATCCTTGATCTTGGCTCATATCTCGACAGAAGACCTAAAGAGCTCTCTGGCGGTCAGATGCAGCGTGTCGCACTCGGACGTGCGATAGTAAGAAACGCAAAGCTCTTCCTTATGGATGAGCCGCTTTCAAACCTTGATGCTAAGCTCAGAGTACAGATGAGAAGCGAGATAGTCAGAATTCACGAGCAGATAGGTGCGACGACTATTTATGTCACTCACGACCAGACCGAGGCTATGACCATGGCGACCAAGATCGTGGTTATGAGCAAGGGTTGGGTACAGCAGATAGGTACTCCTCAGGAGATATACTGCAATCCCAAGAATATCTTTGTAGCGACCTTCATCGGCTCGCCCGCAATGAATATTTTTGAGAGTGAATACGACGGCGGCAAGCTCGTGTTCTCAAACGGATACGAGATACAGCTTTCAGAGGATTATGTACAGCGCCATAATGATTATTATGAAGCAAAGATAAAAGAGCTCAAGAGAATGCTCGCAACCGACGATTTCAAAAAGATGCACGCACTCAAGGTTCTTGACAAGGCTGTTTTCAGCAAAGACGGTGCGGACGCTTCTGAAATTGAAAAAACGATCAAAGAAGTGCTCGAGATCACTTCCGGTCTTGAGTGTGGAAGCGAGATAAAGACTCTTGTATCCGCATTTGAAGCAGAGAACGGCGGTCAGTGGGATAAAGCTGATAAGAAGTGGTTTCTCAAGATCAGAGCACCCTTGCTCACGTTCGAGAAGATACCTTCTGCTGATATCGGTATGCTTCATAACGCACAGGTATTTAATAAGGAAGAGATCGTTGTTGATAACACTCTCTATTATCAAAAGCCCAAAAAGGACAAGAAGAAGGTCAAGTCAAAAGTCAACCTTAATTCTACGGACGTTGAGTTCGTTAATAACCTTTACGAGGTAGCGGTAAATCTTCTCTCAAAATGTGAGAAGGCTTTGTCCGGCAGACACGCAATCAGAGTGGGTATAAGACCCGAGGATATCGTATTGAATGCGGAATTTGACGGCAATAAGACGGATAAGTTTACAGTTGCTGCGAGCATCGTAGAGTTGCTTGGAAGTGAGCTTCTAGTTCATTCTAATTGGGCTGACGCCGATATTATAGCAAAGATATCGACCAATATGTTGATCAAGCCTCACACCGACGTAGAGCTTGCGTTGAATAAGGATAAGATCCTTATCTTTGACGAAAGCTGCGGCGACAGAATTTGACCGTAGCGATGGATATGGAGGTTTGAAAATGCGAAAGTTTATATCTGTATTAATGATAATGACTATGTTTATGACAGCTTTAACAGGTTGCGGAGGAGGGTATTCCAAGACCGTTACCTCAAATCTGCAGGAAGGCGTTGACTACGTTGACCACACAATGACCTTTGACGGCGGCGGCCTTACGTTTGACGATTCTATGTGGTATGTCAACGAGCTCAAAAGTGTTCCGTTGCCCGACCCTCATGTTTTTGTCGAGGATGGCAGGTATTACATAGTTGGGACGAGCGATAGAGACGGAAACGTGATCGATTGCTATTCCACAAGTGATTTCGTGACATATCAAAGACATCTTGCAGTTTACGACCCTGCGGCTTACGACGGTTGGGAGGCTGATAAAGCGGAAATATATGCACCTGAGCTTTATTGCTTTGATGGCGTTTACTATATGTATTACAGCGCAAACGATAAGAGTGGCATTCGCCGCAACAGCGTTGTTGTTGCCAATAACCCCCTCGGTCCTTATGAGCCCTTGGTAAACGATAAGGTCAACGGTCTTGAAAAACCTATCTTGTTGGATAAAAACCAGAATTTTGGAGTTCTCGACGTTACGATATTCGTTGATGACGATGATGAGATGTATATGTATTACAGCGTTGCCTGCAACGAAAATCAGCATATCGTCGGCGTTAAGATGAACAGCCCTTACGAGGCAGATTGGTCAACTTACGTTGAACTCGTTGAGCCCGGTGCTCTCAATTCCAAGAACTCGATCCTTAAGCCTCTTACCTGGGAGATGTTCAGAGACGGACATCCCATCGTGGAAGCTCCTTATATGATCAAGTCAAACGGTAAGTACTATCTTACCTATTCAGCTAACGGCTGCTGGAATAAGTATTATAACGTTTGCTATGCAGTATCGGATTCTCCGCTTGGCAATTTTGAAAAGCCCTATCAGCCAAACGGTCATTGGACTAACCTGCTTTTGGGTTATCCCGGAACGAACGTAGCGAATTCCACCATATATAATCAATGGAAAGGATTTGCTTCGGGCACGGGTCACCACTGCTTCTTTAACGTGGGAGACCAGACGATGATAGGCTATCACGCTCACCAGGACCGTGATACGAATAACGGATATGAAAAGAGATATTTCGCTTTTGATTATCTGTATTTCGATGAAAACGGAGTTCCATTCTGCAACGGTCCCTCGTATTCAGTGCAACCTCTTCCCGAGGATATCAGCGGATATAAGAATATTGCACCTCTTGCAGAGGTTAAGTCCGAAAACGTGACCAATGCAGGCGCGATCAACGATAATTACATAGTTGATTGCTATAATATCAAAGGCGAGGCAGAAAAAGAGGTCACCTTGGGTGAGGGATATTCCTTCATCGAGCTAAAGTTCGATCAGATCTATGAGATAGGCGGTATAGCAATCTATAACAGTGCTTTTTATGAAAACGTAGTATACGAGATCGAGTATATCGATTTCGGCAACGGAAACGCGGTGCAGTATCCGCAGTTCTGCTATGACATATACGTAAATGACGACACGAGGTTCGCATTTCCTAACAGCGCTTTTACAATCGAATTTACTAATATTTTTGAAGCAGATCACGTGATAATCTGCGTTAAGACCGAGGATGTAGCTGCCTTGAATGAGATAGTGATACTCGGCAGATAAAGGAGGTAGGTATGAAAAAGTTAATATCTATTTTATTGATTTGTTTTTTACTGTTGCCTCTTGTGGGATGTATTGACAATAATAATCCCGAAAACGACGAAAACAAGGTGCATCTCATTGTTCTTGCAGGTCAGTCGGGCGCGCGCGGAAAAGCGTTGGTAGATGATCTTAGCGAAGAGGACAGAGAGATGAACCCCGACGTTGATATATTGGCGGATGGATTGCCTATGGGCGAGCTTGGTAATATACCCGGCATCGATGATTCGCTTTATATTGACGTGTTAGAGCCCGGATACGGCGATTTTCCTTCGGAATTCGGTCCCGAGCTCGGAATGGGACAGACGCTTGCATCGAGATATCCCAAATATGACGCGGACTATAAGACGGTCATAGTAAAGTATACCGCAAGCGGCTCGACATTTACCGACCATTGGTATTCGGAATCTGCTGTAAATGACAGCGAGATTTCTTCATATTTGAATCTTGACCAATTGAGCGAAACGGGCAAAGGCGGGCAAACCGGTCCCTTGACGAACAATTTGTATCAGTTGGTAGAGAAGGCGATAAACGAGCTTCAAGAGCTTGGCTATGAGGTAGTGATCGACGGAATGGCATTCGTTCACGGTGAGCAGGATGCTAAGTTCGACGATAATATGGAGATCTACGAAAAAGCGCTTACACACTTTATCAACGACTTCAGAAGTTATTTTGAAGATGACGATATGCCCGTGGTCATTACAGAGGCACTTACAAACAGTGCGAAATATTCAAATGAATTAAGAGATATCCAGGCAAATGTAGCCGCGGAGCTTAAAAATGTTTCTCTTATCAAAACGTCAGATCTTTATACTAACACCTTTGAGCCCTGGCATTTTGGCGCGCAGAGTAATAACGTGCTTGGAAACAGGATCGCCGCAGAGATCATTTCGTATAACGATACGAGAGTTATAGAAAGCATCGATGAAGAAGTCCTTAACGTTCCATACGGTGTGAAAGTCGATTTGCCTCAATACGTAAAGGCGACCTTTGATAATTATTACAGCGGATACGTTAAGGTAGAGGAGTATTCCTCTTACGATCCGAGCAGACTCGGAGCGCAGGAGGTAAATTTTAAGGTCAAAACGAGTGACGGTCTTAAGGAGTACAGCCTCAATATCAACGTTAGCGATAAAGTAGCATACGTTGACGGCAAGCTCTCCGAATACGGCTCCGTAAAGAAGAACGATTTGCCCGGTGGCTTGGGAGACCTTTATCTGATAAAGGGCGAAAACGGACTTTATATTGCTGCTGAGATCAATGACAGCGAGATATGGACCGACGGCGAGAACTGGAAGAAGGGTGATATGGGTCAGAAGGGAAATAACGATGACTTTATCATCTACCTTACAGACTCCACCGCCGACAAGAGAACAACTCTTTGTATAAGTTCTGCAAATCTTTTGAGGATCTACGGCAACGGTTTGAGCCTTAACAGCGAAGATATCAAGCTTGAATACGGTAATAAAGTGTATAACAAAAAGGTAGAGGATTATAAGTACCACGTGACGACACAGGGGCTTGCCAACGGCGGAGCATCCGAAGGACTCATATTGGAGCTCTATATCAGCTACAAGGATCTCGGTATTACCGACCCCGATTCTATAAAGCTTTGCTTTAACTACAATGACATTTCAAGCGTTGGCGGAAGCAAGACAGCAGAGGACAATTATTTCGTAAAGGGCTCGATCGTTGAAAAGGCTGAAGAAAGTATAGAGTCTTATTTTTCACTTGACGAGTTGATCGGTAGATAAAGCAAACAAATGGATAGAATTGAAAGATATAAAAGGTATAAGTATTTAACCGGCTTGTCCGCTTGGGAGATAGCAAGCTATCGCGATCCATCAAACGTTATCATACTGAATGACGGTCCAAGCGGACTCAGAAAGCCCTTGAAAAACGGCTTTACTGAGCAAAACGAGGTAATAAAAACAGTGTGTATGCCCACTCCGAGTGCGCTTGCGGCATCCTTTGACAGAGCCGCTTGCTACGAAACAGGCGAGTTGATTGCCAAGGAGTGCCTTCATCATAAGACCAACGTTTTGCTGGCTCCGGGAATAAACATCAAAAGATATGTGATGTGCGGAAGAAACTTTGAATATTTCTCCGAGGACCCCTATCTGACGGGTGTCCTTGCCGCACAGTACGTCAACGGTCTTGAGGACAATAATGTGGGCGCGTGTGTTAAGCATTTTGCTTGCAATTCGCAGGAGCACGGAAGGACCATTAACAGCAGTGAGGTATCATTAAGGGCTCTTAACGAGATATATCTTCGGGCGTTCAAGTACACCCTGAAGTATTCCTCACCCTCTGCGATAATGACCTCATACAACAGAATAAACGGAGTCTACGTTAATGAATCCGAATATCTTCTCCAAAAGAAATTGAGAAAAGAATTCAATTTTGATGGACTGATCATGTCGGACTGGTGCGCTGTAAGCGACAAGGGCAAGACCTTCAGAACGGGACTCAATATCGAAATGCCCCTTGCTAAAATGAGCTATGATTTTATGGACAGGGGATACGGTAAGACATTTGACGATGATGATCTTATAAGATTGGATGACGAGATATATAAAACTATCTCAAAATTCAAAGATACGAAGCAGCTTGAAGCCTTGGATCTTGACGAGCTTCACCGTCAGGCAGTAAGCGTTGCGGAAAAAACCGCAGTTCTCGTTAAAAATGACGCGGCTTATTTGCCCGTAAGCTCAAATGATAAAATATTGGTTTTGGGATATTTTGCAAATCACGCGCGCTTTGTCGGAAAGGGAAGCGGATGGGTCAATGCATATAAGGACACGACCTTCCTTGACGTGCTCGATCAAAAGGGAATCTCCTATGATTTCCTCGAATGCTATGACGAGGAAAGCTCAAGCACAACCGTCGAAGAACTTAAAAAGTATCAAAACAAATATGACAAGGTACTGCTGTTTTTGGGACAGTACCAGTCTGACGAATCCGAGGGCATAGACAGAAGCACCATAGAGCTCAGACCTCAACAGCTTGAGGTTTTGAGGGAGGTTAGCGAGGTGTTCGGCACCTTTGCGACGGTCTTGGTAAGCGGAAGCGTAGTAAATGTCGAGGATGTATACAACGCATCAAGCTCTATGCTTATTACCTACCTTGCGGGAGAAGGTCAGAGCGAAGCGATATTCAACAATCTCTTCGGCATCCATAACCCAAGCGGAAGATTGCCGGAAACCTGGATTTCATCGTTGGATCAAAATCCGATAAATGACGAATATGCAAGGCGCGATATCTACCATACGTACTATTACGATGATGTTTACGTAGGCTACAGATATTACGATATGCATAAAAACGGCTTTATCCTGCCTTTTGGATACGGATTGAGTTATTCAAGCTTCAGTTATTCTGACATTGAGTACGATGTGCAGGGAGATAAGATAGTTATCTCGCTTAACGTGACCAACGAAAGCAATATCGACGGTGAGGACGTTATTCAGATATATGTCGGCAAGAAAAACTCCGACATATACAGACCCGAAAAGGAGCTGAAGGCGTTCAAAAAGGTATTCGTCCGTGCGGGTGAGACTGTCGAAGCTACAATTGAAGTCGATATCGATGACATAAAATCCTACAGGGACTCCACCGACAGCTTTGAGCTTGAGGATGGAGAATACGAGGTCTACGTTGCGTTGAGTACCGAGAGAATAATCGACGAAGCGAAGATCAGTTTAGTGGGTGTTGGCTTTGAAAAGATCTCCGCCCCCGCAGAGCTTGAAAAAAGAGAAGTGCCCTCGATTTACACTCTCGACACGCCTGCAGGAATCCTGTTCGAAAATGACGTATTCAAGCAATACGTTAAGGAAAAGGGATTACCGATAGACGTAGAGGATTTTGAAAAGAAGCTCTTCTGGATAGATTCCAAAGCGCTGCGAGTGACCATTTGCGACGGCGATATAAATATCACCTACGAGCAGATGGAAGAGCTTATCGACTATCTCAACAAAAATACAGAGATAGATCGACGCATCAATTTTGATGATATCGTCAAAAAGTACAGACCTTGGTGAGGGCGAGTGCTTTTGACGTATTGATCATAAAAAAATCGCTTGCCGGGGCGATAATACCGGCTATTAAAAAAGGAGAAAGCTATGAAACACTTAAGAATTCTCGCGTTGAGCTTAATGGTTGTCATTGTCCTTTCCGCGCTCGTTGGATGTGCGGACATCAAGGGATTTTTAGAAGGACTCATTAAGCCCGTCCTTCCTGCGTGTGAGCACGCGGGCGGACAAGCGACCTGTACTTCTAAGGCAGTGTGCGAAAAATGCGGCGAAGCTTACGGCGAAGTGCTTGGACACGACCTCGTAATCGACGAAGCAAAGGATCCCACCTGTACCGAAGCAGGTCTTACAGCGGGCGAGCACTGCTCAAGATGCGACTATAAGGTTGCACAGGAAGCAGTTGACGCGCTCGGACACAAGTGGAACGATGCAACCTGCACATCTGCAAAGACTTGTTCCGTTTGTGGAGCAACAGAGGGTGAAGCTCTCAAACACTCCTACAATGAAGGAGTTGTGACAACTGAACCCACCTGCACGGAAAAGGGTATTAAGACCTTTACGTGTACGGCAGAAGGATGCGGACATTCCTACACCGAGGAAGTTCCCGCTAAAAACCACTCCTACAGCGCAGTAGTGACCGAGCCCACTTGCACAGAGCGCGGCTACACCACTCACACTTGCGCTAACTGTAAAGATAGCTACGTAGACACATATGTAGACGCAAAGGGACACGATTACGGTGAGTGGGTAGTTGAGACACCCGCTACCGAAGAAGCTGCAGGCTTGAGATATAAGGAATGTGCTTGTGGAGATAAGGTCACCGAAACGATCCCCGCGCTTGAACACGTTTGTGATTTCGTTAAGGGAGAAACAACGGCTCCCACTTGTACAGAAAAGGGTTATACAACTTATAACTGCAGATGCGGTCACTCTGAAAAACGTGATTACGTTGACGCTTTGGGTCACGATCTCAGCACAGTTACTGTTGATCCTACCTGTACGGAAGCAGGAAGCAAGACGACCTCTTGCAGCAGATGCGACTATGAAGTAGTAGAAACACTTCCTGCTACAAAGCACTCTTATTCCGATGTAGTAACTGCTCCCACTTGCGAAGAGCAGGGCTACACTACACATACTTGCTCTAAGTGTGATGACGTATACGTAGACAGCTACACCGCTGCTACCGGACATACTGAAGAAGCTGTAGCAGGCAAGGATGCTACTTGTGAGGAAACAGGTCTTACAGCAGGTAAGAAGTGCTCTGTTTGTGGCAAGACACTCGTCGCTCAGGAAGTAATTGAAAAGCTTCCTCATACAGAAGTAGTTGATGAAGCTGTGGATGCAACTTGTACGGAAGAAGGCTATACAGAAGGTAAGCATTGCTCCTCTTGCGGCGAAGTACTTGTTGCTCAGGAAATCATTCGTCCTTTAGGACACACAGAGGTTGTAGATTCTGCGAAGGATCCCACATGTACCACTACGGGTCTTAAAGAGGGTAAGCACTGCTCAGTATGCGGTGAGATCCTCGTTGCACAGGAGACAATACCTGCTACAGGACATAAGGATGAAAACAGCGACCTTGAATGTGATGTTTGTAAAGTAAATCTTTGCACAAATCACGTTGAAGTGATCGATGCTGCTAAGGCTCCCACTTGTACCGAAACAGGTCTTACCGAAGGTAAGCACTGCTCAGCATGCGGTGAGATCCTTGTTGCGCAGGAAGTGATTCCCGCAAACGGTCATACCGAGGTTGTTGATGAAGCAGTAGATGCGACCTGTACGACTGCAGGACGCACAGAAGGAAAGCATTGCTCCGTTTGTGGAGAAACTCTTGTAGCACAGACGGTTATCCCCGAAAAGGGACATAAGGAAGAAACAGTTCCCGGCAAGGCAGCGACCTGCACGGAAACAGGTATCTCCGACGGTAAGAAGTGCACAGTATGCGGTGTAACAACAGTAGAACAGGAAGAAATTCCTGCTCTTGGACATAAGGAAGAAGCGCTTGCAGGCAAGGCTGCAACTTGTACGGAAGCAGGTCTTACAGCAGGTAAAAAGTGCACAGTATGCGGTGTAACGACAGTAGCACAGGAGACAATTCCTGCTCTTGGACATAAGGAAGAAGTAGTTGCAGGTAAAGCTGCAACATGTACAGAAACAGGTCTTACAGCAGGTAAGAAGTGCTCCGTATGTGGCGAAACAACAGTAGCACAGGAAGAAATTCCTGCTCTCGGACACACATATTCAACATCTTATGAGTGGT
>CALGCW010000221.1 GCA_937884385.1 uncultured Clostridia bacterium
CCTCAATGATGACCGAAATGATCAGTGTAGGCGAAAAGAGCGGTAATATCGAAGAGGTACTTAAGTCCACCAGTGACTATTTTGATGAACAGGTTGAATCGAGTATTGCAAAGGCTGTTGCAGCTATCGAGCCCATTGCTATTATTATGCTTGGTGGTGTTGTTTGTCTTGTAATACTTTCCGTACTTGTTCCTATGATGTCTATGATGAACGCTGTATAAGGAGATATCTTATGATTTTTAATACACTGTTTACACAATATCTCATAAGTTCTAAAATACTTACAGAAGATGTCGCAAGAAAGTATTGCACGATTGCTGACGAAGGGGAAAAGCCGATATACAATGTCTTGGTTCAAGATAATATCATTGATGAAGAACGTATATTTATGGCACTTGCTGATTACCTTGGTTATGAGTACAGGTATTGCCAGCTTTCCGAGGTGGATCTTGAATTTATAAAAAAGTACCCCAGAGATCTATTGCTTGAGCACCAGGGTGTACCGCTTGAGCTTAAAAACGGCGTACTTACGATTCTTTGCTCAAACCCATTTAGAATAGAAGAGTTCCGCGAGCTCATGACTAAGGGTGTCAAAAAGCTTAAATTTGTTATCAGCCCACCTAAGCAAATGAAGAGAATCCTCGACTATGCTAACAATAAGATTCAGCAAGAAGAGGTGATGAATGAATACATAAAGAATGACCAGATAAAAGAGGAAGCCGATCCTAACGCGCCTATCGATGCTCCGGTTATTAAGCTTTGCGACTCTATATTGATCGATGCAATTACTCGCGGCGCTAGTGACATTCACGTTGAGCCTTTTGCAAAAGAGGTTTACGTTCGTTTTAGAATTGACGGTAAGCTTCAAAAGGTTGAAACACTTTCTCCGCAGATTTATCCTGCAATTTTGGCAAGATATAAGATCATGTCGGAGTTGAACATCGCCGAGAGACGTGTTCCTCAAGATGGTAAGATCAGCCTTGATGTAGAAGGTAATTCTTATGACTTCCGTGTGTCCACGGTTCCTACAATACACGGCGAAAAGATTGTTATACGTATTTATAGCCGTACCTTTAGTTCGAGTGATATTTCATCATTAGGATTCTCTGATAAGCAGAAGGATCTTATTATGGATATGATCACTCGTCCTCACGGCATTATTCTTCTTACAGGACCTACGGGAAGCGGTAAGTCGACCACACTTTACACGTTCCTTCGTTACCTTGCTAAAGAAGATACCAATATCATGACGGTTGAAGACCCTGTCGAGAATGAGATTGTTGGTATAAACCAGGTTCAGGTTAACCCTAAGGCTAATTTGACATTCGCGGCCGCTCTTCGTAGCTTCTTGCGTCAGGACCCGAATGTAATAATGATAGGAGAGATTCGAGACGAAGAAACTGCGCAGATTGCTACTCGTGCAGCTATTACCGGTCACTTGGTTCTTTCCTCCATCCATACGAACGACGCAGCAGGTGTTATTACAAGACTTGTTAATATGGGTATTCCAAAGTACCTTGTAGCAGACTCGCTTCTCGGTGCGATTTCTCAGCGTCTTGTCAGAAAGCTCTGTCCTAAGTGTAAGAGTGCCAAAATGACGAGTAGCCTTGAAATGAAGATTCTTAATATTGAGGAGCCGGCAGAAATTTTTGAACCTGTTGGATGTCTCTATTGTAATAATACAGGTTATCTCGGAAGAATCGGCGTATTTGAAATAATGATTCTTAATGATGAGATCAAAAACATCATTATGTCCGATGATTTTACAAGTGAAAAGGTTGGCGAGATCGTTGAACGTGATATGACGACAGTTCTTAGCCATACAAAAGAACGTGTCCTCGCGGGTATTACAAGCCTTGAAGAGTACGACCAGTTGGTTGATATAGTAAAATAACTAACCATAATTAAAACGCATTCGTTGTTCGAATGCGTTTTTTTGTGTCATAAATAAATTACTATAATATACTAATTAAAAAGGAGGGGGAGTATGTCTATTCTTATTCTTGGGGGAGATATGCGCCAAAAATATGTAAACGATTATTTTCGTGAGAAAAGTTATTCAAGCGCTTATTATGCCTGCTTCGATTTGAATGAAGAGTTTAACAATGTATTGAAAAGCGCGGATGTGATAGTTCTGCCTTTACCTATTTCAAAGGATGGGGTTCATCTTAATATGGAGGGGAAGAATGTCAAAATGGAGGATCTTTTTAAAAGATTAGCCTCCAAAAGCATAGTCTTAGCAGGTAGTGTATCGCAACAAATAATTGACTTAGCTGAGCAATGCGGTCTTAGATGCATTGATTACTATAAGACTGAATCTTTCCAAATAAAAAATGCATTGCTGACTGCTGAGGGGGCGATATATTATGCTCAGACAAGATTGGAGAGAAGCATTTATGGCGCTAATACAGCGGTTTTGGGATTTGGACGGATAGGGAAGATTCTTGCATATCTTTTGCACGCTCAAGGTGCAGAGGTCACTATTGGAGCACGTAAAGCAAGTGATCTGCATTGGAGCAAGTTGATCGGTTTCAATATCATTTCGATTGGAGAATCAGAAAAAGCGGTATTTGATAATATTGGTGAATTTGAAGTGGTTTTTAATACAGTACCTTATTGGATAATATCTGAACAAATTGCGAAAAAAATATCGAATAAAACTCAAATAATAGATTTGGCATCCTCGCCGTTTGGAATCGACGAAAAGCTTGTGCAAAAGCATCGTTTAGATTATAGAAGGGAATTGAGAATTCCCGGAAGGTATGCCCCTAAAAGTGCGGGTGAGCTGATTGCTCAAACAATAATTGAATTAATGGAGGAACAACTTTGATAGGATTTGCGATTACAGGATCATATTGTACAATATCGAAATCATTAAGTATTATTAAAGAATTGATAAGCTCGGGATATGACATCCTGCCTATTATGAGTGAAAACGCTTTCTCGACGGATACACGTTTTGGTCAATCCTTAGAAATTCAAAAACAAATTATTGATTTAGCTAAACGACCGATAGTTCATACAATTGTCGGTGCGGAACCGCTGGGACCCAAAACTAAGCTGGATGCAATGATCATTTGTCCTTGTACGGGCAACACGCTTGCTAAACTAGCAAACGGTATTACCGATACTGCAGTTTGTATGGCGGCAAAAGCTCATTTGCGTAATAATAATCCATTGATTATTGCGTTAGCGAGCAACGATGCTTTGTCTGCAAATTTAAAAAACATAGGTACATTAATGTGCAGAAAAAATGTATTTTTCGTTCCTATGAGACAAGATGACCCAAGCAACAAACCGAACTCTCTTGTGGCTGACTTTGATTTGATCGTAAATACACTGAACTATGCCTTAGAAGGAAAGCAATATCCCATAATTTTTAAGTAAATAAGACTCCGTAGATTAACTACGGAGCCTTTTTTTATTTATACAAACATATTAATAAAAGCTTTGTAAGTTTCAAGATTAGCATTCATCTCTTCGTCGGAGCTTCCGGTGAGCAAATAATAGAATTTGATCTTTGGCTCGGTTCCTGAAGGACGTGCTATGATAACGTCACCGTTATCCATTTTGAAGGAAATAACATTTGAAGAGGGAAGATTGGTCGATGTAATTTCATTAGTTCTCTTATTGGTAATAGTAGCACATAAATAGTCGCCTATTTCTACGATTTCTTTTCCTGCAATGCTTGAAGGAGCGTTGTTTCTCAATGTGTCCATCAGCTTTGCCATTTTCTCTTTACCGTCTATTCCGTGCATATATAACTCTTGGTTAGCCTCAAGATATTTGCCGTATTTTTCGTACAGACCGTTCAAGGCATCAAACAACGTCATTCCTTTTGCGTGATAGAAAGCTGTCATTTCGCAAATAAGCATTGTCGCTACTACTGCATCCTTGTCGCGCGCATAGGTTCCTTTAAGGTAGCCGTAGCTTTCTTCAAAGCCGAAGAGATAAGCCGCGTCAGCTCCCGCAAGCTCATAATTTTTGATGACTTCACCTATAAATTTAAAGCCTGTAAGTACGTTGTGAAGCTTAACGCCATGCTCTTCACAAATCTTAGCAACTAATTCGGTGGAAACAATCGTTTTTACTGCATATGGATTGTTTGGCATAGTACCGGTCTCTTCATAAGCAGTAATGATGTAGTCGATCAATAAAGCACCCATTTGGTTGCCCGAAATGGTGACAAAATCTCCTGTGTTGCTCTTGGTTACAACACCAACTCTGTCGGCATCAGGGTCTGTTGCGATAACCAAGGTACTTCCAACGTTGTTTGCTATCTCAATACCTAATTGAAATACTTCGGGATATTCCGGATTAGGCTTTTCTACTGAAGGAAAGTCTCCGTTGATTTCCATTTGCTCGGGAACAACATAGAGATGTTCAACGCCGCAACGGGAGAGTATATCAGGAATTAGTCGGTATCCTGTGCCGTGTAGGGGAGAATAAACTATATGGAGATCACTAGCAACATTTTTGATAGCATTGGGATTTACCAACTGCTCCATTACAGCTGCAAGATACTTTTCGTCCATTTCCTGATCCAAAATGATAATTTTACCATCATGGACAGCGGATTCATAATCTTCGTATTTAATATCACCAAAAATATCAATTTTAGATATTTCTGAAGATACTGTCTTTGCGTGCTCAGGTGGAAGCTGCGCTCCGTCTTCCCAGTATGCTTTATATCCATTATACTCTTTAGGGTTATGGGAAGCGGTAATATTAATGCCCGCTACGCAGTTTAACTCTCTGAGAGCAAACGAAAGCTCGGGTGTGGGTCTTAACTCATCAAAAATATAAGTTTTTATATTGTTCGCAGACAAAACACTTGCAGCTACCTGTGCAAAGAGCTCGGAGTTGTTTCTGGAGTCATATGCAATAACAACACCGTCATTAGCTCTGCCTTCCTTTACAATCAGATTGGAAAGGCCCTGTGTCGCCTGAGCGACGGTAAACCTGTTCATGGCATTTGTACCCATTCGCATTTTTCCGCGCAGGCCTGCTGTACCGAATTCAAGAGAAGAATAGAAACGTTCTTTGATTTCATTCTCGTCGCAAGATAAAGCAAGCAACTCTTCTTTTTCATCGTATGAAAGAGAAGAAGCATTCAACCACTTTTGATACCCTTGTTTATATATGCTCATGTGTCGATCCTTTCTTAGCTTTTATTGATTCTTGAGTTGGATAAGTGCATTTGCTAACTGATCCGGACATGAAGTGGATCTGGGTCCACATTTAATGCCTGAGAGTCTGCGGATAGCTTCATCAACATCCATACCGACTACAAGAGCAGAAACTCCTTGTGTATTACCGGAGCAACCGCCTATGAATGAAACTTTTTGAATTATGTTGTTTTCATCAACATTTATGATGATTTGCTTAGAGCATGTGCCTTTGGTGGTGTAAGTAATTTCAGACATTATTATTTCTCCTTATTCTTATTTGTACACTTTTTTAGATATTTACTTAGTTTTATAAATGCATGATATATTCGTCTATAAGCTTTGACAAAAACATTAGATGATTCTGACTTTGATTCGGAAATATCTTCAGCTTTTCCAACATAATAATGATCGAGAGAGGTTTCATATCCTTTTCTGCGAAGCGTATTCAGTGTGTAATTCTGAATAATATTAACTCCTACCGCAAAAACAGGAACACCTATCAGCATACCGAATATTCCAAATAAGCCGCCCATAGTAATTATAGCGATCAAGGTTGTCAGAGAGCTAATATTGATCTTGTCTCCGAGAATGTGAGGACATATAATATTGCCATCGATTTGCTGGATCACAATAATTAGTATGATAAATAGGATCGTTTTTTCCGGGTGTGTAAGTAATACAATAAATGCAGCAGGAACGCCGCCTAAGAAAGGACCAAGTATGGGGATTATGTTAGTTATAGCAATTATCGTAGCTAAAAGATGGGGAATCGGTATACCAAAAATATTGAAAATTACAAAAGACATAATTCCCACGATTATAGCATCTAACAATTGCCCCTCAATGAACCCGCCAAAAGAACGGTCGAGAAGTTTTCCAAATCTGATAACTAATCTGACATGCTTTGGTGATAAAAACACGTTTAAAAATCGTCTTAACATTGCTTTCCATTTTTCCTTTGACATTAGCATATAAAAAGCAATGAAAACGCCCAGCATAATGTTCTTAATAAAATTAACGACCGAAGTTCCAAAAGAGAAAGCATAACCAAGTATTATCCAAAGGTTTTCTGTACTAAATATATTATCGCTTGATGAAGGCGAACTATCATTGGATGAACCGGGCGTAGATAAGTCGGGCGACTCTGGGACAATACTAGAGAAATCTCCGTTGGCAATATCCTCAATCCATGGGAATCTTTCTTTGACCCAGACGATGAGAGCATCGGGATCAATACGTTGAACCGTATCTAAAAAATCAAAGTCGTCCATTAGGAGATTTATGCGTTCCGCTAAAGAAATAAGAGAAGTGTCAAAATGCACTATGTACGTATCCCAAAACGAACTCAACGTGCTAAATATACTTGGGATAAGCACTGTGATTAAGAATGAAATGAATATCAAAATCAATAAGAATGTGCATAATATTGAGAAAAATCTTTTGATTTTGGGGTTTGCGATCCAATGAAAGATATGTTTGTCAAAAAAAATGACAATTGGGTTGGAAAGATATGCAATTACAAAGCCAATAGTAATAGGCGAGATGGTTTCAAAGAATTCGTGGACAGCATCTGAAAATGTCCCGGTGATGACCGAGTAAATAAGCAAAATACCCACTACGATGGTGGTCATTATTATGAGCGTCGATACTATAGTTTTTTTATATGTAGAAATCCACTCCTTCATATGTGAGCATCCTTTCTATTAAATATTATTACATACTAATTATAAATAAAAAATGTAATTAAGTCAATAGATATTAAAATTATTCTATTGAAAATTTGTATAATTTATGATAATATTATAATATATGATCACACAAAGAGGATATTATGGAAGCAATCAAAGAATTAGCCTATGCCAAAATTAATATTTTTCTCGACGTACTTAAAAAGACTGATGACGGATTTCACGACCTGCTTACAATTATGCAATTGATAAGCCTGCACGATGAGGTATACCTTGAGCTTAACAATGAAAACAGAATAAATATTACTTGTGAGAATATTGAAGTAGGAACTGCACCTGAACAGAATTTAGCATACATAGCTGCAGAAAAATTTTATGAAAAATACAACACCCCCAATGCTCAAAAGGTCAACATAAGAATAATTAAGAATATTCCTGTTGCCTCCGGGCTTGGAGGTGGAAGTGCAGATGCTGCGGCAGTATTAAGAGGATTGAATAAACTGTTTGATAAACCGTTTACAGAGAAAGAACTCTGCGAAATTGGGATTCAAATAGGGTCGGATATACCGTTTTGCATAGTCGGCGGAACTCAAATATGTTACGGAAGAGGAATACCCCATTTGGATATATACGGTATCCAGCATTACTACATAGTAACCGCTTGCGCTGATAAAAAGCTTTCAACTAAGGATGCATATAGAAGACTTGATGAAGAGTATAATAATTTTGCACTTCACACATCAGCAGTAGATTATGATTGCGTGCTGTCACATCTAATGAGTAGGCGATGCAGGCTTGCGTTCCCATATTTATATAACGTATTCGATTTAATATACGACGAGAATAGTGGTGTGCAAAGAATCAAAAGACTAATGATGGAGAATGATGGCGCATTTGCAATGGTAAGTGGTAGTGGACCAACTGTATTCGGATTGTTCGATGATATGATATACGCTGAAGATATGCAAGAGATATTACGTAAAGAGGGCATCGAGAGCCAGATATCTCATCCAATCAACTTGCTTTATTCGGAGATGAAAGAAGGAGAGTGCCATTGGAAGTATTGATTTTGATTAATTAGGGGGCAGAATAGAACTATATAATTCACATAATCCAATTATACAAAATGCAAATTTTGTATAATTGGGGGAAGCAAAATTAGCGTTTTTAGGTCTTAATGGTCCTAATGTGCTTCGATCCGCATTTTTTGGTATTTTTCCTTGGTTGCCTGACCTCCACGCAAATGTCGTTCTTTTTTGTTCGTTTCCAAGACTTCTTTTACTTGTTCATACAATGTCGGGTGCTTCTTTTTTAAGTTTTCTGTGACATCTTTATGTACAGTACTTTTACTTATTCCAAACTTTGAAGCGACTGCTCTGACCGTACTTTTATTTTCTATTAAATAAGCTGCTATTACAACGCAACGTTCTTTATTTGTTGAGATATACATTCTTTATCCTCACATACTCTTATTATTAATCTAATTTATTCTATGCGTTGTTTTTTATTTTTATTAATTTTAAAGGATTATTTATGCATAACTCTGATTTTGATTATTCTCAATTTGATATTTTTGAAGGTATGACTAGTATTAGTTCTATCATTCACTCCATTGAAAACTTTCAATCAAAAAGAAAAATTGTTTCAGTATACTATAATGCTGACAAGAAAAAAAGCAAATATAATGAGCTTAAGTTTTTAGAAGCCGAATCAAAGCTACTTGGTTTTTCTTTGGCCGGTATAAGTCATTCAGAAATTGACAAGCTTGCGCAAGGAAAAACTCACGGTGGGTTTGTTGCTTTGTGTACGAAGGTTGAAATATCTTCATTATCAGCAGATAACATTATAGAAGATGGATTCTATATTGTTTTGGACGGTATTGAGGATCCCTTCAATTTTGCATACGCGATAAGATCCTTATATGCAGCCGGTGCTGACGGTATTATTGTTCCAACATTTAGATTTTCTAATTCTTACGGGCTTATTTGCAAGAGCTCTGCCGGTACTTCAGAGCTTATTGATATTTTTGAATGTGAGATCTCATCTGCTGTAGATATATTCAAATCCAAGGGTTATAGAGTTGCCTCTGCCGGTATACGCGATTCGATTTCTCTATATGATGCTGACCTCAAAAAGCCCCTTTTACTTATCGTGGGTGGCGAAAAACGCGGTATATCAAGCGATGTATTATCAAAGTCAGATGTTATCGTGAGAATTGACTATGGAAAATCTTTTAAAGGCTCATTGACTGCATCTTCCGCGGCCACTGTGTTGGCATTTGAGGTTTATAGACAGAATAAAAGCTGAACGATGAACGTTCAGCTTTTTCTTTATTCTGTTAAGAACTTGTATATTGTTATATAGTCGTATTTTTCATTCGGATTTAATATTACGTTTGTAAAGCCTTCGTGATTTATAGAGTCAGGCATATGCTGTGTTTCAAGGCAAAATGCCATCTGTATGCTCTGTGGTATGCCGTCTTTGAATGGATATTTCTCATTGGTCAAGAAGTTGCCAGAATAAAACTGTACGCAGGGTTGATTAGTATACATCTCCATAACTCTTCCACTGCTTTTGTGGACAACTTTAGCGCGAAGCTTAGGAAGTACTGTTTCTCCTCCGACAAAGTTAATGCAGTGATCATAACCACCTGCTATAATAAGGTCACGGTCGTGCATATGAATATCTCTACCTATAGCTTTGGGGATTCTGAAATCAAATGGAGTTCCCTGAACGCCTCTTATTTCACCTGTAGGTATCAGGCTTTCATCAGTCGGCAAATAAGTATCCGCATCAAGCCAAAGCTCATGATCGTATATCTTTCCGGAGCTATAGCCACCAAGATTAAAGTACGTGTGATTTGTAAGATTGATAAGGGTTCTTTTGTCGGTGTTCGCTTCATACCTTATCGAGAGCGATCCGTCATTTTTGAGTGTGTACGTGACCGTTACAGCGAGGTTTCCGGGATATCCCTCATCACCATCCTTAGAAAGCAAGAAAAGCTTAACGGATGGCTCTGCAGTGTCAGAAACCGACAATACCTGCCATATCTTTTTGTCAAAACCTTCTTTTCCACCGTGCAGATGATTAGGGCCGTTGTTAATATACATATTGTAATCGACACCGTCGAGGGTAAATTTGCCTTTGCAAATTCTATTACCTACACGTCCTATAATAGCACCTTGATATCCGTCTGCTTCAATGTAAGACTTAAGATTGCCGTAGCCGCAAATTACATCTGCAAATTCCCCGTTTTTGTCGGGTACATTAATGCTTAGTATAGTTGCCCCAAAATTTGAAATTGCAACGCTCATACCATTTGAATTTGTGAGAACATACTTGAAAATCTCGTGCTCACGGTATGTACCAAAAGGCTCTATTCTAATGCTCATAAATATTCTCCTTGATAATTTTATAGTATCTTTGTCATTTCACGCAATGAATAAATCTGATGATCTGCATATCCTTCGCCAAGCTTTGGGTCTTGCAGTTTTGAAAGGCCATTCTTTATCCATACGGTTTTCATTCCAATTGTCTTGGCCGGGATAATGTCATTGTCAAGCCGATCCCCGACCATAATGCTATTATCAGCAGTGCATCCCGCTGCCTCAAGCGCTATTTCGAATATCTTTATATCCGGCTTGGCGTAACCAACTTCAGCAGATGATACAATCACATCAAAGTATTGGCGCACACCCCACGATTCCAAGCGATTTGCGGTCCCAGGATTTTGGTTTGCTATAATGCCAAGCTTATATCCTTTTGCACTGAGGAACTCCAAAGTGGGTTCTACGTCAGAATATAAAACTTCATCTTCGGAATGCCACGGGGTCTTGGTTAATCCAAAGTGCTTTATCGCTTCCGAATTTCCATCAAATCCTTGGCGAGCAAGCGAAATACGAACTGTATCATACTCTTCAAGGGTGATATCAGTATCTGCAATCATATCTCGAATTCTATGCTCGTAAGCCTGCGTTTCATCTGCAAGGGTTGATCCAACATCAAAGAATATCCATTTAGCCATTTTTCTCATCATAATAGTATCCAGAATCTTTTTAAATCTCTATTAGTATTTGGTTCGTGTGCTGTGGATTCATAAAAGCCACCGTTTGCAAGAATGGTTTTTTCACTTGCAATATTGCCATCAACGCAAGATATCATTACCTTATCCATTCCAAGCTTGCGACAAAAAGGTAATGCTGTTTTAAGCATATTTTTTGCATATCCTTTGCGCCTCTCGCTGGGTCTTACAGAATAACCTATATGTCCTGCATAATTCTCAAGATACTCGTTCAGACTATGCCTTACCTGTAGCATTCCAATCAATCTATTGTCGCTTTTTCGAATAAAAAGAAATTGCGTGGCAGGTACTAAATGCGGTGGTACTGTATCGGGGTCTTCATATTCCTCGCAAACTCTAATATATTCCTCAGGGTTTTCAAATCTACGAAGAGGTCCGCACCCGTCCATAGAATCACCTGCTTCGAGAAACTCCTGACGATACTCCATTATCTGTGTAGAGTATTTATTCGTCGGACGTATTATAATTAATTCTTCCATAAATCAAGACCTCAATTACTTTAGATCATAAACCCATTTATTATCTTTTTGATAGTAGAAAAACTCGCTTAGGTCATCCTCCAAAAAAACGCGAAGCATATCGTTCATATCATTGGAGAGTTTAAGATTTGGTAAGTTTTCTATTGCTTCCCACCACACCTTGCCTTCGTCTGATGATTCCAAGTTCCCCGAAAATTTGTTCGTTTTGTAGAATAGTACGATATATCTACAATCATTCTCGCACCAATCCTTAATGCCGCATAGTTGAGGCGAAATAATTGTAAGCCCCGTTTCCTCATTTACTTCACGGATCACCGAATCTGTGAAAGATTCTCCGAGCTCAACGTGGCCGCCGGGAAACGTAATTCCCGGCCAATCTTTCTTTTGCCTGTCTATGACTACGACTTTGTTTTTGTCGTAGATCATACACATATTTGTGAATTCAACTTTTTCAATTCTACTCATTGTAAACTCCACAAATCAAAACGGCAATTAATATTGCCGTTTTGGTAATTAATCAATCATTATATCCGTTTGGATGATTCTTATGCCAATTCCAAGCGCTTGAGATTATCTCCTCAAGAGAATCGTGAACAGGCTTCCAACCAAGCACTCTCTTTGCCTTTTCGCTCGACGCAACGAGGCGCGCAGGGTCACCCGCGCGTCGGGGTGTTTCAATTGCAGGAATAGGATGTCCAGTCACTTTTCTTGCCGTATCGATTACTTCTCTTACGGAATAGCCAACTCCGTTGCCAAGATTGAATATATCACTTGATCCGCCGTTAAGAAGGTATTCAACTGCAAGAATATGAGCTGAAGCAAGGTCGGTGACGTGAATGTAGTCTCTAATACAGGTTCCGTCGGGAGTATCGTAATCCGTGCCGTAAATTGATATTGCTTCCCTTTTGCCGTTAGGCACTTGAAGGATTAAGGGGATGAGGTGGCTCTCGGGATTGTGAGCTTCGCCGATGTTTCCACATTCATCTGCACCGCAGGCGTTAAAGTATCTAAGAGAAACAAAGTTCATTCCGTGTGCTTCGCTTGTCCACTTAAACATTTTTTCCATAGCAAGCTTTGTTTCACCGTAAGGATTTGTGGGACAAGTTCTGTCGCTTTCAAGAATCGGGATGTTCTCGGGCTCGCCGTACGTTGCTGCAGTTGATGAAAATACAATTTTCTTAACGCCGTTTGCTACCATAGCATCAAGAAGAACTTTCGTTCCATAGATGTTGTTTTCATAATACTTCAGAGGGTTTACAACGCTTTCTCCAACAAGCGAAAAAGCAGCAAAATGCACGATGGCATCTATTTTTTCTGATTTGAAAAGATTGTCAAGGAACGTAAAATCGCGTATGTCACCCTCATAAAAACGAGCTTTTTCTGGAATAGCCTTTTTATACCCTGTGACAAGGCTGTCTGCGATAACTACGTCGTGTCCTGCTTTGATAAGCTCAAGAGCTGTGTGTGATCCTATGTAGCCGGCTCCGCCGGTAACTAAAATAGCCATAATTATTCTCTCCTTATTTCCAAAGATGTTTGGGGTAAACACCCTCATTTATTAGTTTTTGTATTCCTGCTATAACCGCAGGCTTATCCTGTGCGTACGTCACACCAAGCCAGCACGCATCAGTATTATATACCACAACGTCGCATGCGTGTTGCTTGATCATAGTGTCAACAACGTCCGTCAGGTATGATTCATCCTTTAAGGGATTGTTTATATTTCTAAGAAACCTGTTGAATTCAGTTTCAAGATACGGGAAAATGTCGGGAGTAAAGCCCCAACAGTTCATTGAAACAACGGTATCAAGATCGATCTGTGATTTGATATCACCGTTTGGATATTCCGCTTTACCATTCTCTATTGGCACGATTTCTTTTGTTTCGGTTATACTAATAAGCTTGCCCGAATCATTGATATTGCAAACACCGCGGTTGACAGCGCCGTACTCTGTGACTGTATTCTTAAGCTTATATCCTGCCATACAGAACTGCGGTATAGTCTCGTTTCCCTTAATTTGTTTATGGTGGTCCGCAATTATAGCGAATGCCTCTCTTCCATAGAAATCGTCTGAATTGATAAGGGCAAAAGGTTCATTTACTATATTAGCTACACTCATTAGTGCTTGAGTAGTGCCCCAGGGCTTAGTGCGCTCATCGGGAAGAATAAACCATTCGGGAACATCAGTAATTCTTTGAAAGGCGTATTCAACCTCAATATGACGGTTAATTCTGTTTCCTATGGTTTCGCTGAAATCCTTAAGATTCTCTTCCTTAATAATAAAAACCACTTTTGTAAAACCGGCTTTTATGGCATCATAGACGGAAAAATCAATGATGAAATCCCCATCGTCATTCATAGGATCAATCTGCTTCATTCCGCCATAGCGTGAACCCATACCGGCTGCAAGAATTACAAGAGTCATAACGTATCTCCTTTCTGGTTAATAGTGGTTTGATGGTTTGATAGATCAACAATAAGCTAAAACATCACTCTTTGGATTGATTTTACCGTTGAAGAGTGAGGATCAATATCAAATATTACACCGTGTCCTTTAACATCTCCTTCAGCTACGGTAAAATACTGGGGAGTCTGCAAGGTGAATTTATTTATTATTGTATCAATTTTGGTGCCCAATATACTATTTATAGGACCGGTCATTCCAATGTCGGTAATATACGCACTTCCTTTTGGAAGTATTTGCTCGTCCGCCGTCTGAACATGAGTATGAGTGCCAAAAATAACGGTAATCCTGCCATCAAAATAATGCGCGATAGCAAGTTTTTCACTTGTGGCTTCGGCGTGAACGTCTAAAATTGAAAAATCGTAGTTCCCTGTTTCCCTCTCAAGTATTCTATCAATCACTTCAAAAGGTGAATTAAGTGGGGTCATATACATTGTTCCAAGCGCATTAATTATAAGCGCTTTATATCCGTCAATTGTAACAATGTTATAACCGCTTCCGGGTGCTTGGGCGGGAAAATTACAGGGTCTGATTATGCGATGGTCATTATTATCGAGAAAAGCGTAAATATCCTTTTTTCCGAACGCGTGATTGCCAAGAGTTATAAAATCAATACCAATGTTGTAGAGTGCTTCAGCATCGGATTTTGATATGCCCTTTATTTCGGTTGCATTTTCTCCGTTAGCGATGACAAAATCAATTTTGTTTTCACGAACAAACGCAGATAAGTTATTTGACAGATAGTCGATAGATATGCTACCGACAATATCACCAATAGCTAAAATTTTCATAAAGATCTTTCTATTATTAGTATTTGCAGTAATGCTACACTTTTATTATATATTAATAAATAAAAAATGTCAATCAATAACTAAAAATTCTTACATTTTCTCTTGATTTTTTTAAATAATATGATATAATAGTATCGTTGAAAATAAGGAGAAGTACTCAAGTGGCCGAAGAGGCGTGACTCGAAATCTCGTAGGACGTTAACGCGTCGCGTGGGTTCAAATCCCACCTTCTCCGCCAAAGAAGCCGCATCAGCTTGATGCGGCTTTTTTGTGTTGTTCTGTTATTATTTATGTTCCGGTGCTTTCGTACTTTTTTACAAGCTTGTTCCAAGCTGCAACGCATATTGTAGCAAATACGCTTGTAAATACAAGCATTGCTATGCAAAGCAACGCGGGATTGTGCTGGTTGGCGAACAGATTCTCAAACGGAAAGAATAAACAAAGTCCAAGCGGAATAATAAACGTTAATATAGCTTGTATTATTCTCGGATAGATCTTCATCGGATATTTCGTATATCCCGAAAAGTTATAGATGAACTGAAGAAGAGGGCCGCTACGCTTGAATTTAAACGCCAAAGCAGCGACGAGAATCTTGAACGAGGAAATTATGGCAGCGGCACACAAAATGCCTAAAATGACCGTTAAAACGGCACCTATGCCGCCGATAATGTTCAGCTGACTTCCGCATAGACAAATCAGTGCGGTAGCAACTATCAATTCTCCAAACGCTTCGAGCTGGACCTCGGAAGCTATGACTTGAAACAGTACGGGAATTGGGCGCAAAAACATATGATCGAGCTTCCCCATTTTTACTTCCCAGTAAGCTACTGTCCAAAGTCTATCCGTAAGCAAATGGTCAATACCTACCGCCATATTAGTAATACCAAAAAGTAAGCCGATGTGATATATACTATAACCGTCGATGCTTGGGACGCTGTTTACAAGAATGTACAAGGTGAACAGCGACGTTGCTTCTGTAAATAGGAATGCAATGATACCGATTATCACATTAGCCTTGTATACAAGCTTGCTCATAAGAGAGAGCTTTGCATAAGTGAAATAAAGGTTAATATATCTCTTCATATTTTAACCTCCTTGAACGGTGATCTTTCTCAGCGCGTGTCTGAAAATTCTATGGTTTACAAATTCAATTAGAGCAATCCATAACAAAGCTATTCCAATATAAATCAAGATCTCATCGATGGAAAGCTTGCCCATTATTGTAAGCACGGGGACGGAATTCATAAAGGCGAACGGTGTGTATGAGAATATGACACCGAGAGTTCCCATGTACGCCAAAGGGACCATTTGACCGCCAAGAAATCCTTGCAACGCATTTCTTGCCATATTCAGTCCGAACAAGTGTGTGGTGTAGAAAACAAGCATTCCCACGAAATAACTGACCGCGTTGTTAATAAATCCTGCTAAGATACTAAAGATTATGAAAAACAAAACGTTCAAAATAAATCTCATTGCGGATATTTGCAGAAATCCGAGAGAAATGAAAATTGCATAAACTATTGTTAAAAATGGGATTATTATTACAACGTAGTCAAAAACAAGTACTCCGAAATAAGTAAATAAATGACGCAATCTGTAAGATACGGGCTTGGTAAGAGTGTTCGCAATCGTACCCTCTTTGATATCTGTCCAAATATCATAACTCGTATCTCCGGAACCCATTACAAACGAGAAAAAGAATGAAGTTATCATATAAAGCACCATATCGTAGAAGGTAAAGCCGTTGATCACAGCATTCATACCCTCGGGGGAGTTCCTGTATATAGCTTGATATAGGAACAGTACAAAAAATATCTGTATGAATGATATGATTATCCACATTACTATTTGTGCCTTGTATGAAAGCTCAATCTTGATACCCGCCTTAGAGAATGGGAGATATAATTTGAGTTTCTTTTTAATGGCTTTCATATAGTTGCTTAGTAATATCCTCAATGGAGATATCTTCAATTTTGAAGTCTTTGATGTGGTATGTGTTAATGAGATGGATCAATACGTCGTCAAGCTCAGTATTATTTAGAGAAAACTTTATGGCGGTAGTATCATCTTGCTGTTCAAGGGTAATACCCTTGAACTTTTCTGTCAATTCCCTCTCGTCGATTGAAACGTTTGACGGAATAATGATGGTCTTAGTGTTGCCAAATCTATACTTAATGTTGGCGAGGCTTCCATCATAGAGGATTTTTCCCTTGTCAATAATAATAATTCTATTACAAAGCTCCTCAATATCCTTCATATCATGAGTTGTGAGAATAACTGTGATATTGTATTTCTTGTTGAGCTCCTTTATCGCACTTCTGATTTTGTCTTTAACGAGAACGTCAAGTCCGATCGTTGGTTCATCGAGATATACTATCTTTGGGGAATGTATAAGAGCAGCGGCAAAATCAGCTCTCATTCTTTGACCGAGAGAGAGGGATCTGACAGTTTGCGTCAAAAACGGCTTCATATCGAGAAGCTCACAAAGATATTCAAAGCGTTCATTATATTCTTCGTCCGGAACCTCATAAATGCTTTTTAATATCTTAAAGGTTTCAATGAGAGGGATATCCCACCAAAGCTGTGTTTTTTGACCGAAAACAACGCCCATATTTTTATTGATCTTTTGGCGATCATTTTCAAAAGACATACCGTTTACCGTAACAGAGCCTCCCGTTGGATAAAGAATTCCGCACATCATTTTGATAGTTGTGCTTTTTCCTGCACCGTTAGCCCCAATATATCCTACGATCTCTCCTTCTTCAATATCAAAGGAAATTTGATCCACGGCTCTTACTTCCTCATATTGCCGAGAAAACAAGCCTTTTATCATTCCCTTCAAGCCTTCTTCTCGAATAGGCTTTTTAAACGTCTTTGAGAGGTTCTTTACACTGATGATCTTCATATTAGTGTCCTCCTTTGCTAAAATGTGTTTTTTCATTTAATAATAACACCTAAGTCCCGAAAAATCAAGACTGTTTACGATTTTTGCAACTAAAAAATCATTGGCATTTAAATAAATGATGAAAATAAAAAGTGCACCAACCGAAGTTGATGCACCGAAAATGCAAACTCCGATTGCTGCTACACAAAACCGTATAAATGGGATATGGCATCACATACTATAGGTGGAATTTGCAATTTTACCAAATTCAAAAATAGTATGCGAAAAAGAGGCATAATTATCCCTAAAAATAAAAATATACCATAACCCAGTTTATATATTCGATTTTGTGTAGCATATTTATTATAGAGCATAAAGCGAGAAAAGTCAAGCATAATTTTAAAAAAGGCTCTTCCAAATGGAAGAGCCAATTTTTTATTGCTTTTGTGTAGCTTGGAATGTTATTTCTATCATCAATGACATCAAAATAACAAATATCAAAATATAGATGGGAAAAATATCAAACCCAATTCCCTTTCCTAAAAAGCCAAATATTGGAGGGATTACTGTCGTTCCCAAATATGCGCTTGCCATTTGAATTCCTATGATCGAACCCGAGTTCTCCTCGCCAAAATTATATGGCGTTGAGTGAATTATACAAGGATAAATAGGTGCACAGCCAAGACCAATTATAACAAGTCCAACTAACGCTAAAACTTCATTTTCTATCGGAATTATCATAAGAGCAATGCCCAAAAGGATAACCACGCTGCCAAGATTGATCATCTTTTTATCACCGAGCTTGTCCATAAGAAAACCGCCAAAAAATCTGCCCGCCGTCATCCCTATAAAAAACAGTGATGCATATGCTGCTGCGAATTCTTCCTCCATTCCCTTGGCTTCAACTAGATAAGTACAAGACCATCCCATCGCCGTCGCTTCTGCCGCGCAGTATCCAAAGAAGGCGATCAAAAGCTGCGGAACGCCCTTTATCTTGAGGGCGGCTTTGATACTTATACTATTGCTACTATTCTCTTCTTGAATAGTCTGGGATTTGTTAGTTTTCCAAAGCCTAAGAGAGAGCAGCAATATCAATCCAATTGTTAATTGGATTATTGAAATTATGCGGTAACCGTTGTTCCAGTTGGAGTTTGTTAACGAGTAACTCATAACGAAGGGGCTAACTATCGTGCCAACGCCCCAAAAGCAGTGCAGCCAGCTCATATGTCTTGATGAGTAATGCAAAGCTACGTAATTGTTAAGTGCGGCATCAATGGCGCCTGCTCCAAGACCGTAAGGTATTGCGAAAGCAATGAGCATAAGTAGGTTGCTTGAAAATGAAAAACCAAGCAACGCAAATGCGGTCATAAATACGCTGACAACGGTCACCGTTTCAGTATTGAATTTTCTTGTCAACTTATCGGATAATAAGCTTGATACTATAGTTCCTATAGAAATAACCGTGGAGATAATTCCCATATAAGATAGCGGAACGCCTATATCCGTATGCATAACGGGCCAAGCTGACCCCAGAAGAGAGTCGGGCAACCCTAAACTAATAAATGCTAAATATATGATTGATATCAGTAATGTATACATATTTCACCTGCTGTTGTATTTGTACTGATTTATTATATCACATATTTTGAAAAAGTAAAGGGGTTAATTTACAACACTAATGGTTGCTTCAATGAATGGTCCAGATGGAGATAATGAAAACTGATAAGTTTGAGATATCCATTCTCCATTGTATCCTTGATAATGGCAATCTATTTGGAAAGAAGAACATAAGTCAGTTATATTATCAATTGTGAAGTAGCTGTTTATACCATCTTCAGCGAGAGTTAGCGCTTCTTTATTATAAGTAATATATAAGCGTTTATCTTCTAATAACAGTTTTGCATTTTCTTTGGTTAAATTTTCATTTGTAAAGTTATTTTTTTCAAATGCCCCATCTTGAGAAAAGTAATCGTCTATAACGATGAAGTCAAATACTTTGAAATCTAAATAATAAAGCTGGTTCTCTCCTTTATTTATTTGTGATTTTGTCACATTTTGATTATACAGGTCAGCTCTTTTAATGTCATCATTTATTACTCTCACAACTATGGAGATTTCTACATTATCAACCCTTACGGTAATTGTGTACGTTCCTATAAAGTTGAATTTTAAAGTTTGATTGATGGAGTCATATTCAAATATTTCGTAATCATAATTGGCGTAGGTTATTGTTTGTATTATATCAATACCATAAGAAATGGAGTTTCCATTTTCAATTGTGAACAATTGATTTAATGCAATAGTTTCAATGTTTCTTTTTTTAGCTTTTTCATACCCACTATCATCAAATACGATTGTATTACTTACTATTAACTCTCCATCAACATAGTTGAGTTTATCAGAAGATTCAATGTAGTTGCTGTTGACAGTAATAATTGGTTGTACTACATCATTTTCATCGTCTGATTCATCATCTCCCGGATTTGGCTCAACCGGTTCTTCTGGGTTGGTTGGCGCATCGGGAGAGGGTGTTTCTGCACCTGACTCCGAGTCATCCGGAGTAGGCACGTCAGGCTGTAACTCTCTAAACTCATCAGGAAGCGCCAAATGATCATTAGTTAGCGTTTTAAGTAATTCAAACTGTTGATCCTTGGTATTGAATGCAATGGTATAACCGTATTTTTCCGACTGTACGGTTATGCTTTCCATTTCGGTGTGATATAGCATATCACTTAACTCGGCATCATTTTTGATAGCATCATTCTCAATAGAATACGCAAACATAAAATGATTCAACTGTGCAACCAATGCCTCATCATTGGATACGGCGGCACGTTCGATAAAGCTCGTATATCCCACAACCGACACGGTGGCGAGAACGGCAAGAATTGCAATCGTCACAAGCAATTCTACAAGTGTAAATCCTTTTCGGATTTTGTGTTTGATAGACATTATTTAGTCCTCCTATTTAATATTTATCCGTAGCAGGCACGGATGCTTCTATTATAATATAAGAGTCGAATAATGTCAAAACTAAAAACCACTTTTAATGAATATCACTAAAAGTGGCTTAAAGCTTATTAAATTAGAATATTTTTGCAATAACAGGAACAGCCTCTTTGATAACTACGTCAGTAGTGTTAAGGCAAAGATCGTAATTGCTCTTGTCTCCCCATTTATTACCCGTGTAGTAGTCATAGTATTTTGCTCTGTTTTTATCGATTGATTGAATTTGCTTCTTAATCTCTTTTTCTGTCAAATGCTTCTGCGAATCGGGATTGCGCTCAATACAACGTTTGATCCTGCTATCCATATCTGCATAAACGAAGATTCTGAACGGCTTGAGATCCTTGAGAATAAAGTCCGCGCAACGTCCAACAATTACACAGTTTGATTTTTGAGCAAGTTCACGGATGATCTCGCTTTGAGCAAGATATATTGATTGCTCTTGATTGAAATAAAAGGTGTCTGCAATGAACATACTCTGACCTATGGTTATAGGATAAAGATGGTGAGGCTTTCCTTCAAGAACCTCTTGCACATATTCCTGTGACATAGAAGTTTTTTCTGCGATAGCTGTTATTATTTCCTTATCATAGTATTCAAAGCCAAGCTCCTCTGCCAGTCTTCTTCCAAACTCTCTACCGCCGCTTCCAAATTCACGGCCGATCGTGATTATTTTATTCATAAGCAATCCCCCATCGTAAAGTTTATATTAGTATTATAGCATTTTTTATAAGCTTTGTCAATAAAAATAGCTCAATCAAATTTGATTGAGCTATATATTATATTAGATGAATTTTCTCATAATATCTGTTGTATCTTCAGCAGCAATCGAAGAAGTGATTACAACGTTGACATCGCTCTTGAGTGCAAGAGCCTCGACTTCAAGCAAGAATCTTTCGAATGCAGGAACATCCTCATTGCAGATCTTGAGGCAGGAGTCAATAAAGATATCGGTAACGTCATAGTTGCTTGCCAAAATACCTGCTACAAAGCCGAAAAGTGACTGAGCATCAGTAACCAAATATTCAACAGTATCTATAAGTCTTATCTGGCTGTTAACGTCGTAGCGCAATTTGTTTCCCTTTTCGATGCAAACTACACAACCCTTTGTTGCCTGCTGTGCCGCATTTACCATCTCGATGAGAGCCTTTGTTTTGCCTGTACCTTTAACGCCAAGTATCAATTTCACCATAATTAATTTACCTCCAAGAGTTCATTGAAGTATTAAACTTCTTCTATAAATTAATTATACACTATGTATCAATAAATTGCAAGTGCTTTTTTAAAAAATTAACTAAAAAATAGCACAAATCTAAAAGAATTCTTAAAGATTAGATATTTCTGCTTTCCAATTCTTTTCTTCTCTCTTCATAACCGGGCTTGCCAAGCATAGCAAACATATTGTTCTTGTACTCTTCAACACCGGGTTGGTCGAAGGGGTTTACTCCAAGAAGATAACCTGACATAGCACAAGCAAGCTCAAAGAAGTAGATAAGATAACCGAGACAGTAAGCATTTCTTTCCTCAATCTCGATATGAATATTAGGAACGTCACCGTCGATATGAGCGAGCTGTGTTGCTCTCATAGCAGTTGCCTTGAGTTCATTGAGATCTTTTCCTGCAAGGAAGTTAAGACCGTCAATGTTTGCTTCATCGTATGGAATTATAAAATTGCTTTTTGTATCGTTTACTGAAAGAACAGTTTCAAAAAGCATTTTCTCGCCTTGCTGAATATACTGACCAAGAGAATGCAAATCTGTTGAGAAAATCAAGGATGAGGGGAAAATGCCCTTGCCGTCTTTTCCTTCGCTCTCACCGTAAAGCTGCTTCCACCATTCCTGAAGAGTGGTTGTAAAGGGCTCGTAACCTACAAGGATCTCAAGGTGCTTACCCTTGCGATAAAGGATGTTTCTCATTGCTGCATATTTATACGCATCATTCTGATGAAGATCGGGGTTAGAATAAGCAACTCTTGCGGCATTCGCGCCCTGCATTAGCGAATCGATGTCAACGCCTGCAACGGCAACGGGAAGGAGACCAACTGCAGTAAGAACTGAAAATCTACCGCCAATATCATCGGGAATAACGAAAGTTTCGTATCCCTGCTGTGTAGCAAAGGATTTGAGCGTACCGCGTGACTTATCGGTTGTAACGTAAATTCTTCTGTTAGCCTCTTCAACGCCGTATTTCTTTTCAAGGAATGCACGGAGTATTCTGAAAGCAACCGCGGGCTCAGTAGTCGTACCTGATTTGGAAATCACGTTTATGCAAACGTTTTTGTGTTCACAGATATAGAGAAGCTCATTGAGGTAAGCCGCGCTGATGTTACATCCTGCATAATAAATTGAGGGGGTGTTTCCTTTAGCTTCATTGTAGTTGATTGCGCTAAGAAATTCAATAATTGCCTTTGTACCAAGATAAGATCCTCCTATACCAATTACGATAAAGGCGTCACAATCGTTTTGAATTCTCTTTGCGGCATCCTTGATCCTAGCGAATTCCTCTTTATCGTAGTTTTCGGGAAGATCCATCCAACCAAGGAACTTATTACCCGCACCGGTTTTTTCGCGGAGCATTTTATCAGCAAGTGTCACCATAGGTGCAATGCATTCATATTCGTGTTCAGCAATGAACTTTTTTAAGTATTTGTCGTTTAATTTGAGTGTCATATTTATGTATCCCTTCTGTATTCAACTAAAAATTATTTTACTACTTTTTTGAAAAAAAAGCAATAGTTTTTTTTATTTTATAACGAATTTTGACAAAATTTTAATGAACAATGCCCAATAATCTATTCTTTCAATGTTAACCGTAGAAACTATGGGTGCTTTTCCGACAACTTTGCTGCCTACTTTGTATTCTACATACCCTATTTCATCGCCGATCGCAATTGGCGCGGAAACAGTATTTGGAAGCACATAGGTACTTTCTATCTTTTCTGTACTTCCCTTTTCTAACACTGTGGAAAAACTGCAGGCTTCTATTTGACAAAAACTTTCTGTGCCACCGAGTACTTTTATAGGAGAAAGCTGCTTTGAGGAAATGTCAAGTAATTCGTAATTGGCAAATCCCCAATTCAGCAATTTGGTTGCGATGCTGTTTCTGACGTCGCTGCTTGGAGCTCCCATAACGACACAAATAAGATGCATATTACCGCGTTTTGCAGTTGCGCTTATGCAGAATTTTGCTTTCGATGTCGAACCTGTCTTTAGACCTGTTGCTCCTTGATAGAAACGAACTAATCGGTTGGTATTAGTTAATGTGAATTCTCCGTTGCGTATCGTGTCCATCCACGTAGAACTGTACTTCAGTATGTCGTCATATTTTATTAGCTCGCGTGACATAATTGCAATATCTATTGCGCTTGTGACGTGCCTGGTGGCGGTATCGTCCAAGCCATTGGTGTTTTCAAAATTTGTGTTAGTCATTCCAAGTTTTTGAGCTTCTGTATTCATTCTTTTAACAAATGCTTCTTCTGAGCCGCAAATATGCTCTGCCAGAGCCACGGCAGCATCGTTTGCAGATGAAATAACGACGCTTTTTAGCATATCTTCTACACTCATAATTTCGCCTTCTTTTAAAAATACCTGCGACCCTCCCATAGAAGCGGCATATGCGCTTGTGGTGACCTTATCGTCATATTTGAGTTTACCGTCATTTATTTCCTGCATCACCAAAAGCAAGGTCATGATTTTTGTCACAGATGCCGGTGGCAGTGCTTTGTCCGGGTTTTTTTGGTATAGTACGGTTCCTGTGGTTGCTTCCATTAATACCGCACTTTCGCACTCAAATTCCATGCCAATTTCATTCTTTGCTTCCTCAGCTTTTGCTAAAATCGGTGCAATACATATGGATAGAACAATGACTAATAAAATGATTATTGATAGGATTTTTTTAAAAGTAAACAAAAAACTCATATATTTCCCTCTCTTTGCTTTTTTAGAAATATATGAGTTTTTATATGAAAATATTACGTATTGAAATTATCTTCTCTTAGTATTCCTTCTATTACGAGCGCACCGTCCGCGACAGCCGTAATTACCTGATATACTTCGCGCTCGCGTATATCTCCTATAGCATACAATCCTTCAATATTCGTCTTGCAATAGTTGTCCGTTTTAATTTGACCGTTATATGAGAGCTCAAGACCGTCTATTGAAAACTTCATATTGGGCTGTTCGCCAACGGCTACAAATAATCCTTCACAATCAATTTTTTGGATGTCACCGCCCGTGAGAACCTCAATTCCATTAAGCGAATGATCAGCAAGAAATCGGATGACGGTGGAATTCAAAATAAGCTCAATATCGGGATTATTCTTAACTCGCTCGACAAGATAATTGGCTGCTCTGAATGAATCGCGTCTGTGTATAAGAAAAACTTTGCTGCATATACCTGCAAGGTAGATCGCTTGTGTCAAGGCACTATCCCCACCGCCAACGATCGCAACAGTTTTATCCTTAAAAAAGAATCCGTCACAGGTTGCACAGTACGATACACCTGTCCCGACAAGTTCTTCTTCGCCGTCGATGCCGAGATGCTTATGAGATCTTCCGGTTGCAATAATAACGTATCTTGATTCAAATATATCCTTCTTTGTATATACTTTAAAGCAGTTTTCTGTTTTTTCGATGGAAACAACGGCTTTTTTTATTATAGAAATACCCTGCGACTTGACGTGTTCTCGGAAATTATTGTATAAGTCAACTCCGCTGATCGCAGTAAATCCAAGATAGTTTTCTATTTCAACAGCTTTTGTTAACTGGCATTCAGAGGGACCCTTATCAATAATTATTGCTGATAGCCCTGCACGCTTTGCATATATTGCGGCAGACAGACCCGCAGGTCCTCCGCCTATAATAATTACGTCATTCATATTTTTATCCTTTCCTTTATTCAAAATAATAGACAGTCTCATCAGGGTAGCAGAACCCCAAAAATCTTGCCATTCGTTCTTTGTATTCCTTGTTGATATCCGAGTTAAGAAGATATTCGAGTTCATCTATTTCTATAGACCTATTCTCTACTATTTCACGTAATCTTTTGTTTTCGGCTTCTATTTCACGGTATTCTATCATCTTGTTTAAAAAAGATATCAAGGCAATGACGAGCAAGAAAGCAACGAATAGCTTTACAAGAAAAGAAGGGAGCTTGTTAATTGGTATAGATTTTTCCTTTTTTTTCATTTTCTCCTTCCTTTCTTTGACTAACTTCAATATTATTATACATCTTTAATTTGAGTTTTGCAATAGGCATAATAAAAAAACGGCAGATATACACAATTATTTTTTTGACAATCTTCATCAGACTTCGTATTGGTATGACTATTATTGATACTATTTTGCAAACTATATTTACCGCTATCTTTACGGTTCGTCTGAAGAGGAATCTGAAAGCTGCATATCCGAGAAAAATAAAAAATGGGTACACTACACGGAATATGCCTCTGTTGGCGTAAAAAATGACAAGGATTATTGTTAGCGTTAAGCTTAGTAAAATAGCTATATCCATAATTGTACGAATACTTCTCTTTGTTTTGGGATGTGAGGAAAAGAAGCTTTCACTAAAGAAAAGCAATGCATCATATGCAATTGACTGCATTCCACCGATAACTATTATAACTAATGATTGTCGAAAAATATCGGATACGATCAAGTGCATTATTTGAATAACCTCGAAAGAAATGATGATTTCTCGTAATCCAGAGAGTCATAGTAGTTAATAGCATTTATCTTCCCTCGCATTTCTACCTCGCCCTTTTCAACGTTTAGAACAGTGATATGAATATTTTCCCCATCAATAGAAAGATCACCGTGAACAGTTTTAAGATTAACGCTATTTTCATCAAAGCTTATTATTTCTTTTACACCGGTAATGCTTAAACATTCTCTTGAACGCAAAATAAGATCCTGCGATACTTTATTAACCGACGGTTTACTCTCTAACATAAAAAACCTCCAACACATTATAGTCTAAAATATGTCAGAGGTATTAGTTTTATGAATCAGTCTATTACTTTATAAAGGCTTGTGGCTTCATCCTTAAGCACGTGATCCTTGACGTCGAGCACTTCTACTTTAAGTGTTCGCGTACCAAACGTTACTTCAAGAATATCGCCTGATTTTACATCGTATGAAGCCTTTGCAGGTCTACCGTTGACAGTGACATGAGCATTATCACAGGCATCGTTAGCGACAGTCCTTCTTTTAATTATTCTGGATACTTTTAAAAATTTATCAAGTCTCATAATATGTACCGCAATAAATTATGGGCGGTTAACCGCCCATAATCAATAAACAAAAAATTAGTTTACTGCATCCTTAAATGCCTTACCAGCTGTGAATGTGGGGTGCTTGGAAGCAGGAATAACGATTTCCTCGCCTGTCTTGGGGTTTCTACCCTTTCTCTCGCCGCGAGCTTTAACTTCGAATGTACCGAAGCCAACGAGCTGAACCTTTTCACCATTCTTAAGAGCAGCTACGATAGAATCTGTAACAGCCTTAACTGCAACTTCTGCGTCTTTCTTTGTGAGCTTGCCAGCAGCGGCAACTGCTTCAACCAATTGTACTTTGTTCATAATTTAGTCCTAACCTTTCATAATTTGTGTTATTTCTAACACTACAATAATATGATATCACAGAAAGCTTGATTTTGCAAGACTTTTTTGCATTTTTTATGTGATTTTTTGTGCTTTTTTTATATAATTTGAACATAATTTTTTGCTTTTGTTATTAGTAAACAAACAATATTGCTGAAATTTGTTCAAATTCTACGAAAATCATTTATTGTATTTTTCCACAAAGCTATTTGAATACTTATAAAGAGCCTCTTCGGCATCAACATCTTTCTTATAGCAAAGCGCAGATACTGTAAACAAAAGCTCACCAACCAACATTTCCGAGTTTGATTCGGAGGTGCTTTCCATCGAACTGAGCAAAGCTTGTGCTCTTGAAATCAGCTCGGAATCGTCAATTGAAACGTACTCCCCGGATTTTTTAGAGAGCTTTTGAGCACGCATTAATGCGGGCGTCATAGATGGGATACTGCTTAAGCGATCATACATCGATTCCCTCTTTTTCTCCACATTTTTTATTGCTTCCCAGTTGCTCAACACTTCATCCGCAGTATTTGCTTTAATATCTCCAAATATATGTGGGTGGCGATGGATTAGCTTAACGCAAACATCGTTAGCTACATCATTAATATCAAATCTGCCCGCTTCCTTTTCCATCTGTGCGTGGAATACGACCTGAAGCATTACATCGCCAAGCTCCTCACGTAAAAGATCAAAATTCTCGGTATCGATTGCTTCTATTACCTCATATGTTTCTTCGATGAAATTTTTTCTAATACTTGTGTGAGTTTGCTCTGCATCCCAGGGACAACCTCCCTCTCCTCTAAGTATGGCGAGAATCGTGCAAAGATCCTCAAAATTATATGATGATTGTGATAGTAATTTTTCAACTTCAATATTTTTATTCATAATTGTGTCCTATTCTAAATTAGTTTTGATTTGATTAATATTCTATTTATTTTTTCGCCTGCAGGAAGCATCAGGATCTCATCGCCGCTGATAGTTTTCAGCTTAATAATGCTCAAAAGATAAATAAGCACTATTTCGGCGAGAATGGGGATCATCAACCACCTGGAGTACATCACGGCGCTAAGGATAACATAGGTGAAGGCGCCGGTAGATATTGAAATGAGTGAAGCTACCAGTGGCTTTACAAACAAAGTGTATACTTTGTCGATCCTTGGCGATCTTTGAAGAATAAAATAAAGGTTTATTGATACGATCGTGATAGTTGATATCAAAGTGCTGATTGGAGCACCGTAAACGCTGATTTCAGGTATGCCTATCAAAATGAATGCGAGTATTACCTTGACAGCTACGCCCACGAGCATACTTATTATGGGTTTGTTGACTTCTTTATGTGCTTGGAGAATAGCATTGGTAACTGTTATCATAGCTGACATAAAGACGGATAGACCAAGCAAGGAAAGCAAAGGTGACGTATACTCAATTTCATTCGTTTGTGAAGAAAACAATAGCGAAAGAATTTGCTTGCTGAAGACTGAAATGCCAAGACCCGATGGTATGGCAATGATGGCTGTCAACTTTATGGCAGAGGAAGTGACTTTGATTTCCTTTTCTGCGTTTGAAGTTTCGATGGCATTGGTCAGCATCGGTATTAATGGAAGTGCGATCGCAGAAATCAATGTGGCGGGAAGATTGTAAACGGAAACTGCCATAGTACTGTACGCACCGAATATTGCATTCGCGCTTTTCTGACTGTATCCGATGTCAGCAAGGCGTATGAGGATCAAACTCATATCTATTACTTTTGAAAGGCTCAATATCGTTGAGCTTAATGTAATAGGAACGGCAATACTGAAAATATCGCGCAGTATCCGGTTAGTTTTCTGAACCCTTTCGGAGGGCTTGTTTAGTAGCGTTGGTTTATGAAAAAGCTTAAATAGTATTAAATAAAGCAATGAAAGCCCAATACCTATCGTTAAGCCGAATACCGCAAAAGCGGCAGCAATATGGATGGAGTAACCTTTGTTAATTGCGTATATCGCAAAGCCAAGTCCTAAAACGAGCTTTCCCAAGGCTTCTATGATTTGAGAAACAGCCGTGGGAATCATTATCTGCTTCCCCTGAAAATAACCTCTGATCGCACTTGTTATGCATATCATAAACAAAGCGGGCGATATCGCAAAAATTGAAAATGATGCCTTATCGCTTTTAATCAAAAGTGATAGCTGTTTATGAAAGACACACAGCACAGCAGTACCTATCAAACCCAAGGCGCCGAGAGCTATGACCGAGGTCTTGTAAACTTTTTCAGCATTACCGACATTGCCGTGAGAGTAATTTTGAGATATCAACATAGATATTGCAACGGGGATACCTGTTGTTGATATAACGAAGAAGAGTGAATAAATCTCATATGCAGAATTAAAGTACCCCATTCCCTCTGCTCCGAGATATTCCATCATCGGAATCTTATAGAACATACCGATGATCTTAACAATAAAAGTGGAAATAGCGAGAACTGCTACGCCGGAGAAAAACTGCTTTCCATAACCCTTGGTTTTTTTCTCTAACGTTGGCATGCTCTCGCCCCTCCATTAAGTATTAATCAAAATAATGCTTGCAGATATTGTCAAATTCCCTGTTCAGCTTTTCAATGTCTATTGTTGTGTACTCACCGTTTTGATAAAGTATCTCACCGTCAACCATTGTCATAAGCACGTTAGAGGAATTTGCGCTGTAAGAGAGTGTACAATATGTATCAAAGCAAGGCTTATTGTTTATAGCATTAAGGTCTATCAGTACAAGATCCGCACGGTTTCCGACTTTGATTTTTCCACAGTCATCTCTTCCCTGACTTTTTGCTCCGTTAAGAGTAGCAATATCAAGCATTTGAGAAGCAAGGGTTGCTTCCGCATCACGGTTTACCCCCTTATGCAGAATGGATGCAAGTTGATACTCTCTCATAATATCAAGGGTATTATTTGAAGCGGCACCGTCCGTTCCAAGAGATACGCAAAGTCCCTTTTCAAGCATTTTAGGAAGTCGAGCAACACCACTGCCAAGCTTGAGGTTGCTGGTAGCGTTATGCGAAACAAATGCACCGTGTTCTCTGATGATATCCATATCATTATCCGTTACGTACACGCAGTGAGCAAGTGTGGTGGGCGAGGCAAGGACACCTGTGTCGAGAAAGAACTCAATTGGAGTTTTGCCGTGTTTTTCTATGCACGCAATATGCTCGCTTTCGCTTTCAGAAGCGTGAAGCTGCATTCTGAGACCTTTAGATTTAGTATATTCAGCTACCTCGCGAATATACCTCTCTTGATTCGTATATTCTGCGTGAAGAGACATATCCATAATCAATCTGCCATTATTTGCGTTGTTATAACGCTCTATCCACTCGATGGATTCTGCAAATCTCCAGTCGCCCTTGATCGTCGCCGCATCGCCAAACGAAACAAGAGAACGGGAAAGATTTGCTTTAATACCGGTTTCAATTACCGCTTCACACACGGAGTTTACAAACATATACATATCAGAGAAAGAGACGATACCGTTTTTAAGCATCTCGGCAATCGCATATTTTGCACCTACGTAAACATTCTCGGAATTGAGACGCTCCTCTGCGGGATAGATTTTTTCATTGAGCCAACGGGCAAGAGGCAGATCCTCACCGTATCCACGGAACATAACCATAGCTGCGTGACAATGGGAATTATAAAAACCGGGGATCAAAAGATTTCCATTTCCGTCGATTACTCTATCATAGTCAGCAGGGCGCTCCAAGCCAACGTAAGAAATTAGATTATTGTCGGTCAAAACATATATATGCTTGTCTTCAAATCCGTATTCTTCGGGGATCCTTACTTTTTCAAATAATATTTTCATATATTCCTCCTTTTATATGTGAGAGGCGTAGAATTTCCTGATTTCTTCATCTGTTTTAGACGATGAATTATTGCTTAGGTATTCATATGGGTATTTGGGGTTGAAAAACCTCATTATTTTGGTAGAGGCGATATTTGCAGGATAGTATTCTACAAGCTTTGTCACAGCTCCTGCACCAACAGCCAAGATGGAATGAACCTCTTCCATCATATAGACGTTGTATAGACCCTCATATCCTTCTTGCGCAAAGCCGACGTTTTCAAAATTGCCAACAGTGTTTTTCTGCCTGTACATATAATACGGAATATATCCTGCGGCTTGTGCTCGAAGCTGGGAATAATCGACGCACTTGCCCGCGTCACCGCCTCGAATTGAATAAATGTCTTTATTCTTGGCAAGAATGTCCGACGCTTTTTTGACGCAGAACGTATGTACGGTTATATTTTCCGGTTCAAGGGCTATGATCTTATCAAATGTTGACGAGAAATACTTAAAATTGTCACCGGGCAATCCCGCGATCAAATCGGTGTTTATGCACTTGATGCCCGATTCACGAGCGATTTCAAAGGCGCTATAGAACTCTTCAATACTATGACTTCTGCCTATTGACTTGATTACCTGCTCATTGAGTGACTGAGGATTTACGCTTATTCTAGTAATACCGTATTTCTTTGCAACAGCAAGCTTTTCTGCAGTAATTGTATCGGGTCTGCCGCCCTCAAGGGTAAATTCTTCAAGAGCGTTAACATCGATCTTGGATGCAATCAGAGACAGGAGCTCTTCAAGCTGATCCGATGTTAAGATGGTAGGCGTTCCTCCGCCGATATATATAGTTTTTAAGTTAAGCTTTAATTCATTTACTGTATTCAGGAGCCTTGAAAGATCCTCAGTGAGCTTTTCGAGATACTCGGGAATCAAAGATAAAAGCTTAGGTGTTGTATAGGATACGAATGAGCAATAGGAGCATCGAGAGGGACAGAAAGGAATTGAAATGTAGATACTGCAATCCTTAATGTCTGGCGTGGCGATGAGCTTTTGCTCCCTTCGAGCAATATCAGTTGCAAGAGATGCTTTTTTGGGAATTACGTAATAGTCGTTATTAAGTATCTTTCTTACCTTTGTCTTGCTATTTCCGTTCAACAGCATTTCCATTGCTACCTTGGATGGTCTGACTCCGGTCAATATGCCCCAGGAGGGACGGTATCCAAGTATTTCACTTCCTACAGCAAGAACAACGTTTCCTGCGGCAATTTTTGCGCTTCTCTGCTTTGTCCTTTCGGGAACAAAATCAATGGATTTTTCTGCGGTTACCGTTTTACCCATATATGTCAACGTAGCGGTGGCAAAAGACGCAGATTCACTGTTCGTGACAGAAACGTGCATTATGGGTGTCTCTTCAGTAATTATAGGATTTTGTTCAAATTTCTCTCCCGGGAAGAATATCATGCAAAGTGTTTGAACGTAGAAAGCGTTGATATCTCCGGTCACGGTTAACTTCATTGTTTATCTCCTGTTTATTTAAGTTCATTGGAATCCATCACTATTGTGACGGGACCGTCGTTATGAATAACTACATGCATATCGGCACCGAATACTCCCGTACCGACGTGCTTTACTTCTTTTCTCATTAATTCAACAAAATACTCGTATAGCGGATTAGCTGTAGTGGGCTCTGCAGCACCGAAATAATCGGATCTGTTTCCCTTTTTATAATTGGCTAATAAGGTGAATTGAGATACAACGAGAGCTTCCCCGTCAATATCCTTAACAGAAAGGTTCATCTTTCCGTTTTCATCACAAAATATACGAAGCTTTGAGATCTTTGCGGCAAGCAACTGTGCATCCTTTTCGGTATCACCTTTAGCAACACCGAGGAGTATCATAAGACCCTGATTGCAGCTGCCGTATATTTGACCGCTAATAGATACGCTTGCTTCTTTAACTCGTTGAATTACTGCTATCATAGTTTATTCCTTTACTAATATAGAAAGCCTCTTGATACGTCATATATGCCGGGTATCGAACGCAATCTTGAAACTATAGAATTATAGTGATCGGTATTCTTACAGCCGATCTTCAAATAAACGAGAGAACCGCCGGATGTGGTTTGCACGTTGATCTGCAAAATATCCACTCTCATATCGGCAAGTGCTACAGAGATGTCAGCGAGCATACCGATTCTATCATCAACTCTCATTTGAAGATTAGCTTCAAACAGGCTTCTCTTCGCATTGGTATCCTCATCCCAGGATGCGCTTACCCAACGGTCAGCGTGCTCGGGATTCTTTTTACCATTAATAACGTTGGGACAGTCACATTTATGAATGGAAATACCGTAACCCTTGGTAATAAATCCAATAACTGCATCACCTGGCAAAGGATTACAACACTTTGCAAATTTAACGCTGCATCCGCATTCACCGTCGACGATAATTCCGCTGTTGGACTTGATCTTTTTGGGTTTTGCGGTAATTATACTTTCTTCCGTGACTATTGGTGTTGGATCAACGGGAGCAATGATCTTGTTGATCTCTTCTACAATTTTATTGCGTACCTTGGAAACAGCCAGACCGCCGTAACCGATGGTGTTATATAGATCGTCGGCACTTGAAAACCCGCTTCGTACGGCAACGTTCTCAACAGCCTCCGTTCGGATGGCTTCATTAACTATAAGACCGGCTTTTTTGATCTCACCTTCGACCATTGAGCGACCGAGGAGGATATTATCAGCTCGTTTTTCCTTTTTGAACCATTGACGTATCCTATTTCTTGCGTCACTTGTTGCAACGATCTTAAGCCAGTCGCGGCTGGGCCCTTTTGATGATGAGGACGTCAATATCTCAACGATCTCTCCGTTTTGCAGAACGCGGTCGATAGGAACTATCATACCGTTGATCTTAGCGCCTATCATTTTGTGACCTACGGCGCTGTGGATAGCATATGCAAAGTCAATGACCGTAGCGCCTTGTGGGAGAGCCATAACGTCTCCTTTGGGAGTAAATACAAACGTTTCGTCGTGGAAAATATCAATTTTGAGCGCTTGTATGAATTCCTCGGGATCTCGTGTCTCGTCCTCTGTTTCGAGAAGCTTGGATATCCATTCAAGCTTTTTGTCTATCTCTTCTTTTGAACGCTCGCCCGATTTGTACTTCCAATGCGCAGCTACACCGTATTCTGCTATGTGGTGCATCTCCCAGGTTCTGATCTGTACTTCAAAAGGAATACCGTATTTTCCTATAACGGTTGTATGGAGCGAACGGTACATATTCGGCTTGGGAGTTGAAATATAATCTTTAAATCTTCCGGGTACGGAATTAAACATTTCGTGAATGAGACCAAGGGAGGTATAGCAATCGAGCTCCGTGTCGACGATTATTCTGAGAGCGTAGAAGTCAAAGATCTCGTCAAAGCTCTTGTTCTGATTATACATTTTTTTGTATATACTGTACGCGGTCTTGATTCTTCCCTCAAGTGTAAACTTGATTCCGTTTTCGCGAAGCTTGTTATCAACCATCAATCGCACATCTTCAATAAAGTGAAGGCTTTGACCGTACTTCCTCTCAATATTTGATTTGACTTCTTCGTAGCCGATCGGGTCAATATATCTCAATCCGAGGTTCTCAAGCTCCTGCTTGATCTTCTGCATACCGAGTCTGTGGGCCAATGGAGCATATACCTGCATTGTTTCAAGCGCAGTTATCCTTCTTTTGGCATCGGGTTTTGCGTCAAGAGTACGCATGTTGTGAAGTCTATCGCAAAGCTTTATGAAGATTACGCGCACGTCCTTAGACATCGCAAGAAGCATTTTTCTGAGCGTTTCAATGTGTGCTTCTTCTTTATCCTCCACTTTAAGTGTAACGATCTTTGTGAGTCCATCGACCAGCATTGCAACGTCTTGTCCGAAGAGTTTTTCTATCTCCTTGAGATTAGTCTTGTCGGCACAGTCTTCAACTGTATCGTGAAGTAATGCCGCGCAAATTGAATCTGTATCAAGCTCAAGACCTGCAACTATTTCTGCAACAGCAATAGGGTGAGATATATACTCCTCACCGCTTGCGCGAAATTGACCGTCGTGAAGTATCCGGGCGTATTCATATGCTTTTTCTATTTTTTCGATATCATATCTCTTACCGGTTGCTTTAAGCATGGTAATCAGTTTTGTGATACCTTCGTGTGTAGTGGACATACCTATCTCCGTTAATTCTTAATAGATTGGTTTTTTATACTCTTCAAAATTGAGGATTTTTCGATATTTGTTTTTTCAGCATTAAAATAAATATCATATTGGTATATACCGCTGCTGATCTCTTCAATTCTGCATATCTTCAATTCATTCATAATATCCATAATGAGTTTGATCTTTGCAAGTCTCATTTTACCGTTGGATACTGACTGAATCTTATGATATATCTCTACTTCCGTCATCATATCATTGCCAATACGGAACTCTTTTCTAAGCATGGAGTATACAGCGGCAAAGTCTTCTCTTATCGGAACAATACCGTCAGATGTATGAAATGGACCGCCACTCCTAATGGAAGCGTACAGTTCGTTTTCTTTTTTAAAGTAATCAATGTAATCATCCGAAAGTTTGATATCCTGAATGATCATCTGAACACTTTCAACGTTTTGATACTTGTTGATATCAAGTGTGAAGAGAGCGTCGATTACATCGTTCTCTTTTATGTTCATTGTTAAATGAGAACGGTTAAACATAACGGCGTTTATTGTTTTACCGTCCTTTTCAAAGACGAATTTTGTGTGATTTCCCGATCCTATAAGATAAGCTCTCAAAACCTTTAATTCTTTGATGACGAAATTAGGTGCGGGATTCATGTTGCCGAATGGCTCAAGCAGAGACATCTCATTAGCTAATGAAAGTGTAAGATCGTGAATTCTGACTTGAAAATCTGCCTCTATTTTATAGTAAAGATCCTCTTCCTTAAGAGTTTGCTTTGCAAATTCATTAATCTTATCTCGGAAAGCATCGACGTCCTTGCGTCTGACAGACATACCGGCAGCCAACTCGTGACCGCCAAACTTAACAAGTGTATCTTTAGAATATGAAAGAGCTTCAACAAGGTTAAAGCCTCGAATGCTTCTTCCCGATCCCTTTCCTACGTCCAATCCGCTTTGAGGTCCGATGGAAGAGCCGTCAAAGGATATGAGTATTGACGGAAGCCCGTATTTTTCGGTCACTCTTGATGAAACTATACCAACAACTCCTTGAAGCCACTCATCGTCTGCGATAACAATGACACGTTGCTCGTTAAGATCAAGCTCGTTTTCTATCTTTTGATAGGCTGATTCGGCAATTCTGTTCTCTTCAATCTGCCTTGTATAGTTGATCTCGCAAAGCTCAAGTGCAAGAGCCTGGGCTATGTCCCAATCATCTGCGAGCAATAATTCAACCGCTTTAGATGCGCTGCTGATTCGACCTGCAGCATTTATCCTGGGTGCAATAGTAAAACCAATAAACGTAGAATTGATTTTCCTGGGTTTTGCATTCTTTGTCCTATTGTCAGTGCCCACCGGGCGAACATTGGGATTTCCTCCAAGAGCAGCAGCCTCTATAAGTGCTTTCAGCCCGAGTCGATTTGTGTTTTTGATCATTTCAAGACCAAATTTGACGATGATTCTATTCTCGTCAATGATGGGCATAACGTCCGCGATTGTGCCTATTGCGGCAAGGTCGGCAAATCTGTAATAGATCGACTTGACAGCATCTGCTTCGTGTTCTTTATCAAAAAAGAAGAGTGTTTCGAAGGCGCAAATTACTTTAAAAATAACTCCGACTCCAGCTAAATTCTTGAACGGATATTGGCAATCATCTCTGTGTGGGTTAATGACCGCAACTGCGTTTGGAATGCATTCCTGACATTCGTGATGGTCAGTAATAACGATATCTATACCCAACTCTTTTGCAAATTCAGTTTCCTCTATAGCGGTAATGCCCGTATCTACGGTAATTATCAAGCTTACTCCCAAAGTGGAAAGATGCTCAATTCCCTCCTTTGAGAGACCGTATCCCTCTCCCACTCTATTAGGGATATAATAACCCACATCTGCATCAAGTGCTTTTAAATACAGATAAAGCATCGTCACCGAAGTAACGCCGTCTACGTCATAATCGCCGTAAATAGCAATTCTTTCTCCGTTATCTATAGCTTTTTTGATGCGTTCAACTGCGGGGACAATATCCTTAAGTAAAAGGGCTGAGTACATCGAAACGTCTTCAAGGTTTAAAAACTTTGCTACATCTTCGGACGTTTTCAATCCTCTGTTATAAAGCAAGGAGGCGCATATTGGGGACAGATCGTGTTTGTTGCATATTTCTGAGATAGCTTGTCTGCTTTCCGGTGTATCGTTAAATTTTACAGACCAAACAGTTTTTCTGCTTTTCATAATTACCTCCTTTACTTCTAATTTTTGTATTTTTTCATTATTTCCAAGGCGATCTTTATGCCGTCAATTGCGGAGCTCATTATTCCGCCTGCATATCCAGCACCTTCTCCGCAAGGATAGATCAGCGGATTTGAGATTGCCGTGAATTTATCGTTTCTCAATATTCTGATTGGTGCAGATGTGCGTGTTTCTACACCTGTTAATACGGCGTCGCTTACTGCAAAGCCTTTGATCTTTTTGTCAAAGGATGTAAATCCTTCCTTTAAGCGCGTGTTAACAAATTCCGGAAGCACGGTTGAGAGCCTGGAGACTCGTGTTCGAGTACCGTTGGCATAGGTGGGTAGAATTCTTGAAGGCTCCGCTGATGAGCGGTCATTGAGAAAATCCCCCATAAGCTGAATTGGAGCAAAGTAATCACCACCGCCTGCAATAAAGGCTTTTCTCTCTATATTCTCTTGAAATTCGATCGCACGTAGCGGATCGTCACCGTAGTCCGAAGTGAAAACCGAAACATTTACGGCACAATTCGCATTTTTTCCGTCACGAGCATATCTGCTCATACCGTTTACGCAAACACCAAGCTCCTGGGATGTAGCAGGAACGACCTCACCACCCGGGCACATACAAAAGGTATATACGCCTCTTTCCTTTGTAGTATCGGAAAGATTATATTCTCCAACTCCAAGATCATTATGACCGGCATATTTCCCATATAATGCAAAGTCAATATCTTTTTGCAGATGCTCAACTCTTACTCCGATCGAAAAAGGCTTTGGAGCGATCACAAAATTGCGTTTCATAAGCATTCTGTATGTATCTCTTGCGCTGTGACCGAGAGCAAGCACCAATACTCCTGCAGAAAGCTCGCCCTTGGTTGTAGATATCCTGATACTGTCCGACAATGGAGTTATATCATCCATACGGCATCGGTAAACGACTGTTCCGCCAAGCTCCTCAATTCTTTTGAGGATATTATCTACTACGGTAGTCAATATGTCAGTTCCGATATGAGGCTTAGTTTTGGTGGAGATATCGTTAGGCGCGCCGAATTCTATAAATCTCGAAAGAACGTAAGAGCATCGGTTGTCATTGATTCTTGTGGTCAACTTTCCATCGGAGAATGTACCTGCTCCTCCCGCGCCGAACTGAACGTTAGATTCTGTATCAAGCTTACCTGTTTTAATAAAGAGTTCAAGTGCTTTAGTTCTGCTTTGAACGTCGTCTCCGCGGTCTATAATAATCGGTCTGTATCCGTTTTCCGCAAGAAGTAAAGCACAAAAGAGTCCTGCGGGGCCCATACCGACAACAACGGGTCTCTCGTTCAAAAGCTCATTGCCACACTCAACGATTAAGGTTTCGTTTTCTATTTTTTTAAACTGACTTGACTCAAGAAGTTCAACATCGTAGGGCGTTTCTGCTATTACACTGTATACCAAACGAATATTATTCTTATCTCTTGCGTCAACTGATTTTCTGTGAATGGAAAACGTAAAATCACTTGCACGCATTCCCTCGCGTGCTAACGCTTTTTTTGCCTGTGCAAAAGCCTTATCAACACTTTCTCCGAGAGTCAGCTTGATATTGTTTATCAGTAATTTAGTCATTCTTTGTATGAAGTGTTAAATATAACTGCTGCGTTTTGCTTGAGATTTTTTTGGGATACTGCAAGTTTACCAATGTTTTTGTATCGTATTTAGCAAACTCTTTTCTGTCGATCTTTACGTTGATGCTATTGACATTTCCTAAAATGGATTGCTCGCCGTAAACGGTGATATTCTTGGATTGTGTATCTAAGTACTCGCCTGATTCTGCATTAATAAGTATAAAGTTTACGGTAATATTCTTTTCAATGATCGGGTCTTCAACATAAAGTGCGTAGCACCAAAATACAAATGCCAATGCCAAGCAAAAAATGAATATAAAAACGTTTAAAATTCTGAATTTTTTGGGGGCATTCACTTCGCTGGCTGTAGTGTATTCGACTTCTGTGTCAGAATTCTTACTGAACTTGATTCTCATTTGTTTTTCCCCCTTGTTGATTTCTTATTTGAAGTACCTTTGTTTTCAGTTGGGAGCAAGTGTTGCTCGAGCTCTGATTTCAAAGACTTATAGCTATAATTTTGCTTGAGATTTCCGTCGTATGCGATAGAGATTCTGCCTGTTTCTTCGGAAACGATGATAACGATGGCGTCACTTTCTTCAGTTATTCCCAATCCGGCGCGGTGTCTTGTACCTATGTTTTCATCGATATTCTCTTGAAGCGAGAGGGGTAAGAAGCATCCTGCAGAATATACTCTGTAATTTCTGAGAATAACTGCTCCGTCGTGAAGCGGAGCCTTATTATAAAAAATATTTTTTAGAAGCTGAGCACTTAGCTGTGCGTTTATCATAGTTCCGGTCTTTATATGCTCACCAAGCTTGGTAGACCTTTCAATGACTATTAGCGCTCCTGTTTTTTCCATAGAGAGATCACATACTGTTTGGGTAATAATCTCTATGGATTGATTTATGTAAGATGCGCTTCGCGTGTCGTTGGAAATATGCTTGATGTTTGATATAGGTGCATTTCCAAGCTTTTCAAGCGCAGAACGCAACTCCGGCTGGAACATTATTATGATTGCGATGATTCCCGCCTGTGTAAAGTTGCGGAAAATAAAGCTCATTGCCCTAAGATCGAACCACCAGCTTAAAACGATGATCATCAATAAGAATATCATTCCGAGCGCAAGTCTCGCTGCTCTTCTGTCAATTATGAATTTAAATACGAAGTAGAAGATAAAGGACAAAATCAATATATCCAAAATATCCTTTCCTTCAATGTGCTCTAATCTGAAAAGCACGTGCATTTTAAAGAGATGAAGAATCTGTTGTAAAATGGCTTTAATATATTCCATAGGCAATCTCCTCTGTATAACGTTAACACTTCTTGACTAAAAGAAGATATAAATAGGCATTCTCTAAACATTATAACATATATATTGAAAAAATACAAATGTTTTTATAAAATTTTTCCGCAAAAATCAAGAAAAAATAGCATTTTTTAGTCAAAAAAACTCTCTCAAAAGCAGTTTTGCCTTTGAGAGAGTTGGAATTACCAAATTATGTTATTCATCACAGTTTTCCCAGTTATGGTAAACGTTCATAACGTCATCGTGATCTTCGAGATTTTCAAGTAAAAGATTCATATACTTGATGTCATCGGGATTGTCGAGCGTTACGTAATTAGATGCGATCTTATCCTTTTCGCAGGATTCGATTTCGTATCCAGCATCAACAAGTGCGTCGTTTACAGCATAAAGATCATCGGGCTCTGTATAGATTTCAAATACATCCCCATCGCTTGAAAAGTCGGAAGCACCTGCTTCAAGAGCGGCTTCCATAAGAGCATCTTCGTCACTTACGTTCTCCTTGAGGATGATGATAACACCCTGCTCCGTGAAAAGGTAGCTTACGCAGCCTGTCTGTCCGAGATTTCCCTTGAATTTTGAAAAATAGGATCTGACGTCACCGGCGGTTCTGTTGCGGTTATCTGTAGAGGCTTCAACAATAACTGCAATACCTGCAGGTCCGTAGCCCTCATAAACGATCTCTTCGTAAACAGTGTTGGTTTCACCAAGAGCCTTTTTGATAGTACGCTCAATATTATCGTTGGGTACGTTATTGGATTTAGCCTTGGCGATAAGATCCCTAAGCTTCGCGTTTACAGTTGGGTCACCGCCGCCTGCCTTAACTGCTACTGTGATCTCCTTGCCGATCTTAGTAAAAATTTTAGCCTTTTGAGCATCGGTCTTCTCTTTTTTGTGTTTAATATTGTTCCATTTACTATGTCCTGACATAATTTATCTCCTGAATAAAATTAACTCAATTATTTTACCACTATATCAATCAATTGTCAATAATCTTTTAGATTTTTTCAGTCTTTTTCAAGCAAATAAGCTCAAATGCATTGCCAAGCACAAGGTTTGCTGCCTTTGTGAGCGCAATTCTCGTTGACAATACATCACTATCGCTTACCGAAAGGATCTGGCAGTTGTGATAGAATCTGTTGAATGCCGTTGCAACGTCAAGAATATATCTTGTAATTACCGAAGGCTCGTATGCTTCGATAGCTTCGAATACCTTCTCGGGGAAACGAGCCAAAGCCTTTACAAGCTCTCTTTCGTCGTCACAGGTAAGTTTAATGCTTCCGTTCGTGTCTATTGCTTTTGCCTTGTCGATCAAGGAACAGCTTCTTGCATAGGTGTACTGAACGTAGGGACCTGTATTTCCGTCAAATGAGAGCGCATCCTCAAGGACAAAGTTGATGTCTCTTATTCTGTTGCTTGAGAGGTAATAGAAAACTATAGCACCTACGCCAACAGCTTCCGCTACCTCGTCTTTATTCTCAAGGTCGGGGTTCTTCTCATCCATTATATCAGATACCTTTTCAATAGCTTGCGCGAACAGATCCTTCAAAAGTATAACGTTTCCGGTTCTTGTGGCAAGCTTTGCGCCGTTGATGCTTACCGTACCGTAAGGAACGTGAACAAGCTTGTCGTACCAATCATACTGCATAAGCTCTACTACCTTGAACCACTGAGCAAAGTGAAGGCTTTGACCTGCACTTGTGACGTAGATTGCTTTATCAAAATCATACGTCTGCTTTCTGTATACTGCCGCAGCAATATCACGTGTGGGATAAAGAGTTGAACCGTCACGCTTTAAAATGAGGCAAGGAGGCATATTGTATGTTTCAAGATCAACGATGGATGCACCGTCGTCTATCTTAAGAAGACCCATCTCGCGGAGCTTCTGAACCTGCGCGGGCATCTTGTCCGTGTAAAAGCTTTCGCCCTTATAGCTGTCAAATTCAATTCCGAGCTGGGCATACGTCTTTTTGTATTCTGCAATACTGATCTCAATGAACCATTTCCAAAGGGCTATGTTTTCTTCATCGCCAAGCTCAAGCTTGTGGAATTCTGCTCTTGCTTCATCTTCGAGCGCGTTATCCTCTTCGGCAGCGTGGTGGAATTTAACGTACAGCTCAACAAGCTTATCTATTCCACCTTCTATGATAGCATCTCTGTCGCCCCACTTTTTGTAGGCAACTATCATTTTTCCAAACTGAGTTCCCCAGTCACCGAGATAGTTTATTCCGACACAATTGTAGCCAACAAATTCGTGAAGCTTTTTGAGCGAGTGCCCTATAACCGTAGTACCGAGATGTCCGATATGGAAGGGCTTTGCAACGTTGGGAGATGAATAGTCCAAAACGACTGTTTTTCCCTCTCCGATGCTTGCAGAACCGTATTTATTACCCTTATAAAGGATCTCTTCAGAAACGACGTGAGCAAGATAATCGTCACTGATCGCGATATTGAGATATCCGTTTACAGCTTCTGCCTTTGCAATATCCGCATCCGCAAGACCGTCAGCTATGGTCTGAGCGATCTGTACAGGAGAGCGTCTTAAAGAACGGGAAAGTTTAAAGCAAGGGAGAGCAATATCGCCCATAGTATTGTCAGGCGGATATTCAAGCATTGACAAAATATCAGATTCATTGATTTGAACCTCACCAAAGCTTTCATTTATTTTTTTGAGTATTTTTTTTGATAATAACTTCTTGTAGTTTTGCATATGTTTACCTTTCTTTACTGTTTGTATATCTATTTACAGTTTTATTCCCTCTTCTATCATTTCTTTTGCGGCAACAAGCTGGTTGTCAGTGATATTTAAACCGCCAAGAATACGTGCGATCTCGTTTATCCTACCTGTGGTGTCAAGTGTTTTCAGGTCAGTCTGAGTGGATGCGTTTACATCGTGCTTGTATATAAGATAATGACTGCTTGAGAGCGATGCTATTTGTGCAGAGTGTGTTACACAGATGACCTGAACGTGTTTGGATATTTGCTTTAATTTGATACCGACCTTGCGGGCTGTTTTGCCGGATATGCCTGTATCGATCTCATCGAAGATCACCGAGCCTACACCGTCCTTGTCAAGGAGTATGCTCTTAATGGCGAGCATAATTCTTGAAAGCTCACCTCCAGAAGCAATCTTTATCATTGGCATTGGCTCCTGACCGCTGTTTGCGGATATCAAAAACTCAATATCATCACTTCCGTTAGCTCCGGGCTCAGGCAGCTTTTTGATATCAATAATAAAGTTGACCTTTGGCATTTCAAGGAAAGAAAGCTCCTTCATAATTGCGTTTTGCAATTCAAAAGCGGCTTTTTTTCTTGATTGTGTCAGATGATATGCTTTGGTGTCTATCAGCTCTTTTGCTTTTGCAAGCTCTGATTCGGTTTCTTTTATGAGGTCATCTGAATTATCCATTGCTTCGATGGAGTCGGAAAGCTGCTTGCGAAACTCCAAAATATCTTCAATTGTATTTCCGTACTTTTTCTTCAGCTTGCTTATGGCATTTAAGCGTTCACCTATCTTGTCAAGCTTCTTTTCGGCTGAAGTATCATCACTGTCTCCCCATTCCTGAACCGTATCTGCAATATCCTCAAGCTCATATTGAACCTGAAGCAGCCTTTCGGAAAGAGTGCCCGCTTCTTCAATTACTGCGGCAAGATGAGTCATTGAAGAATTTGCCTTGTCGATCAAGGATATAATACCTTTTTCAGAGCCTTTGATAAGATGATACGTGAATTTCGAATGCTTTTGTATCTTTTCAAGATTTTCAAGTCTCCGTTCCTCGGCAAGGAGCTTTTCTTCTTCCCCAACACGAGGCTGAACACTATCTATCTCCTTAGCTTGAAACTGATAAATGTCATATAATCTTGCTTTTTCCAAAGCATTTCCCTTTAACGATTTCAACTTGTCAGATAGAAACATATATTTTTGAAAGGCGATTTGATAATCGGATTTGATATCAGTGATATCTGCATATCTGTCTAAAATCTCAAGATGCTCGCTTTTTTGCATAAGCTTTTGATTATCGTGTTGACCGTGTATGGTGATCAGATGTGAGGCGATTTCTTTAGCCAGAGCTTGTGTTACCGTTTGCCCGTTCAGCTTGTATACGCTTTTACCTTCGATGTTGAAACTTCTCTGAAACATCAATCCGCCATCAATTTCAAAACCGAGCTCGGTAAGCATGCTTGCAAATACATGAGGAATATCCTCAAAGCAAGCACGAATGATCGCCTCTTTCTCTCCGTTTCGTATCTTACCCTTTATCGGACGTGAACCGAGAAGAATACCTATCGAGTCTATAATTACTGACTTTCCCGCGCCGGTCTCCCCGGTCAACACGGAAAATCCTACGGAAAAATCAATATTAATTTCCTTGACTATGGCAATATTTTTGATGTATAAGGAGGTTATCATCTTTTGACCTCGGAAATCATTTCCTTTATTTTTGTACCTATTACCTGTGCGAAATCGGGAGTAGTGGTGACGATAAATATGGTATCATCACCTGCAACGCAACCTAAGATGTCCTCGGATTTGATATTATCTATATCTGTGGCAACGGCTTGCGCCATACCTGCGTGTGTTTTGATAACGACTATGTTCATAGCGCAATTAACGGAAACGATCAAATGCATAAGAGATGCATTCAGCTTATTAATGTCATTTATATTGCCCGGCATGGTATAGTAATAGCCGTTCTGCTCGTCGGATACTTTAGTAAGATTTAATTCTCTAATATCCCTTGACATGGTTGCCTGGGTGGCAGAAAATCCGCTTTCCTTGAGCCTTCTTATAAGCTCGTCCTGCGTGTCTATTCTATATTCCTTTATTAACTCTTTTATCTTCGCTTGGCGATCCTTTTTCATTTGGTATACTCCTTACAATACTGGAATTAATAATTATGCTTCATTTTTTGGTTCAGAATGTCATAGAATGAGCATTCTTTGATTCTCACAAGCTTAACTGTAAGATTGCTTTTGGTCACGGTAACGATCTCGTCACGGAAGATCTCGCAGTTAGTCTTACCGTCAATTGTCAGGAAAAGTGATTTTTCTCTGACTGAAACGTTTTTTACGCGCAAAGTGGTCTCATCGGAAAATATCAATTGTCTTGCAATGAATGAGTGCGGACAAATCGGTGTGACCATTCTGCATTTTACCTTGGGATCTGCTATAGAACCTCCTGCACTCATTGCATATGCAGTCGAGCCTGTGGGGGTCGAGATGATCAGTCCGTCTGCTCTGTATGAGGTTATGAGACTGTCTTCTGCGTATAATTCAAGATTTATGATTTTGGAAACGGAGCCGTTTGAGATAACAGCATCGTTCAGTGCGGACGACAGATACTTGGTGTTTCCCTCTTTGTCCTTTACCTGTATATCCATCATACTTCTTTCATCAATGGTATAATTGCCTTCAATGATTTTTGATAAAGAATCGAGCTCGTCCATCTCAAGCTCTGCCATATAACCGAGATGACCGAGATTTATTCCGAGTATGGGCTTGCCTCGCTTTGCCATTTTTTTAGCACAATCGAGAATAGTTCCGTCACCGCCTAGTGCAATCACAAGATCAGCCTCATCATAAAGCTTTTCGATTGGCAAGAAATAGATGTTTCCCTTGTATTTTTTCATAGCCAGGACTTTATCCTTGCTATACTGAGAAACAAGTATCTTGCATCCGAATTGTAAAAGATAGTTGGCAACCTTAAGTGCGGCATTTGCCTTTTCTGAAATATTAAAATTGGTTACTATAGCAATGTTTTTCATACTTTCCTCCTGCGTCCTATGATATGCGGGGTCTTCTGTTTACATTATCGTAGGACGGGTCATTTATTTTTGACTTACTATTGTTTTTATTTTGTTGTCCGTGATGAAATTGTGAGGTGTGGTTGCTTTTTGCAGCAAAGCCAAGAATTCAACGTTGCCGTCGCCACCCTCTATCGGAGAGCGCATAATATCAAGGCAAGAAAAGCCGGATATCAACGCGCTGTCAATTATTCTGTTGATTGCTTGAATGTGAAATGCGGCTTTCTTGATTATTCCATTAGAATTAAGCGCATTTTTGCCACATTCAAATTGCGGTTTGATCAATGTGACAAGAAGTCCGTCTTCTCTTAAAATTTCTTCGATCCCCTTGTGAATCAGCGTTTGCGATATGAAGGATACGTCCATAACCGCTATATCAAAGCTGAACGGGAAATCCTGTGGGGTCAAATAGCGTGCGTTATATTTTTCAATTGAAACGACTCTGGGATCTTCTGCGAGCTTGGGATCAAGCTGGCTGTGCCCTGAATCTATCGCATATACACATTTAGCACCGTGAATGATAAGGCAATCAGTAAAGCCTCCGGTTGACGCACCTATATCAATACAATTTTTACCTTTTACGTCAATGCCAAACGATGCGAGCGCTCCCTCAAGCTTCTCTCCTCCGCGGCTTACAAATCTTGGCTTGTTGAGTATCTCTACAATGTGCGTAAGAGTCTCATCGACGTTAAGAGAAGGCTTTGAGATCCTGATACCGTCAATAAGGACGTTGCCTTCCTCTATCAGCGCTTTGGATGCTTGTCTGCTTTTGGTATGCCCCTGTGTGAAAATATATAAGTCTGCTCTCATATTATTTCGTTCTCAAAATAAGATAATTCGCCAGATCTTCAAGAGTTCCGTTGTCAAATGTACGGATCCTATCGATAGCTTTTTGCGTTAACTGCTTTGAATGGATCTTTGCTTCTTCTAAAGACATAAACGATAAAAAGGAATTAAGCTCTCTCTTTCCCGCTTCATAGTCAAGTATATCATCAACTATTTGAAATGCCAAGCCAACGTTTTCGGCATATTCGATCAAGGATGAATATCTTTCGTCCTGCTCGTCAAGACCCGCAGCAAGGCAACCGAGCTTAACGGATGCACAAACCAAGCGCGCTGTTTTTAAGCTGTGTACCTTCAGAAGGGTTGGAAAATCAAATCTTTTTAACGACGCTTCAGTATCTATAGCCTGTCCTGCCAGCATGCCGCTAGAGCCGGAGTGCGATGCGAGAATCTGCACCGCCTTTGCGTTGATGCTTGCGGGCAAATAAGTGTTATTTACGATGGTCTCAAATGCGCTTGTCATCAATGCGTCTCCCGCGAGAACTGCAAGAGCCTCATTAAACTGTTTGTGCGCGGATGGCTTGCCGCGTCTGTAATCATCATTATCCATACAAGGCAGATCATCGTGCACTAGTGACGATGCGTGCATCATCTCCATGGCGCAGGCATACGGTAAAGCAGCTTTTGTACTTCCGCCAAGGATCTCACAGCATTGAAGGATAAGAAAAGCTCTTATTCGTTTACCTCCATTGAGCAATGAGTATCTTTGAACGTCTATAAGCTCTTGCGAATAAACGGTGTCAAACGAGTAGTACTCTGAAAGTGCACTTTCAATGAGTTCTGTATTTTCAAGTAGTCTTTGCTTGATATCTTTCATTGATCGTTATCCTCTGTAAAATCCTTTTCTACGATCTCACCGTTTGTATCGATAACGAGCATTTTTATCTTTTTCTCTGCTTCATCCAACGCGTTGTTGCAAAATCTTACGAGATGAACTCCTTCTTCGTATAATTTCAGGGACTCATCCAATGAAGTATTTCCCTTTTCAAGAAGCTTGACGATCTCTTCAAGCCTTGCGGTTGCGGATTCAAAATTCATATTATTCTGTGCCATTATTGTCTCCTTTTGAATACTCGATTGAAGTAATGGTGGCGTTTGCGCGCCCATCTGAAAATGATATGGATATCTCATCATTGGACGATATGCCATAAACTGATGACAATGCTCTGCCGCATCCGTCCTGGACTATTGCGTAACCGCGCGATAGAGTATTGAGAGGACTTATCGCGCTTAGCTTAGCGGATAAGACGTTGAAGGCGTTATCTTTATGTGTAATAATTTTGTCAATATTTGCATCAAGCTTGTCGGAAAGCAGATTGATGCTCATTTTATATTCGTCAAGTAATGCTTCTTTGGATAAGAGCACGCGAGCGCTTGAAAGCATCTCAAGACGCTTGCGCTCTTTATCAAGCCTGGTCATCAAAAGACTGTGCGCTAGGGTCATGCTTTGAGCTATACTATTGCGAACGTTTAGTACATTTGGCACTGCAAGCTCTGCTGCAGCAGACGGTGTTGGAGCACGAAGGTCTGCAACGAAGTCACATATAGTAAAATCGCTTTCGTGACCTACAGCTGATATGACGGGAATGCGTGACGCAGCAATTGCATAAGCAAGATTTATATCATTGAAAGCCCAAAGGTCTTCCATAGAGCCTCCGCCCCTGCCGATAATAATAACGTCGCAAGATTTTGCATCGTTGAAATAATGGATTCCCGAAATAAGTGTCTCAGCGGCTCCGTCCCCTTGAACTAAAGCAGGATACAAAAGCAATTTTGTAAGCGGAAATCTGCGCCCCATTACGTTGATCATATCGTGAATGGCGGCACCCGTGGGCGAAGTGATGATCCCAACAGTAGTCGGATATTTTGGAAGAGGTTTTTTTCGAGAGGGATCGAATAATCCCTCACTTGAAAGCTTTTGCTTGATCTGCTCATACGCAACGTATAAAGCACCGATTCCATCGGGTTGGATGTCCTCAGCATATAACTGATACTGTCCGGAGGGCGCATATACCGATATTCGACCGTAAACGATTACGCTCATTCCCTCTTTAAGGGCAAATTTTACCTTTCCGGCACTGGAACGGAACATTACCGCTTTCAGCACGCTTTCTTCATCCTTCATGGTAAAGTATATATGGCCCGAGCGGTGAAACGTAAGGTTGGAGATCTCTCCGCGGACAATGATCATTGACAACACGTCATCGTTCGAAACTACCGCGCGGATATATTCGTTTACTTGCGAAACGCTCAGTATCATTTTTGAATTGTCCATAAGATCTCCTTTCTGTATTTATTTGTTAATGTGTAATTTCCTTGTTAATAAAGCGATTCCTGCTGCATTGTCGGAAGAAAACTCGGGCGTAGCAAAGTAAGTTTCTTTAAATGCTCCAAGAGTTTCTTTAAGAAAAGCGTTGCTCATTACTCCGCCTGCATATACTATGGGAATATCGGGATACTTTTCTCTTACTTCTTCGGTGATTTTGAGCAAGGTCTGAGCAATAAAATTCAGGACGTATGCGGCAACGTACGGTTTATCCCCGGTCTCTCTATAAATCTTCTCTGCGATATTTTCAAGTCCTGATAAATTGCAAATGCCGTTTTTGACCGATAATTTTGGCTTTGGTAGCTTCTTATCGTTCATAAGAGCCAGCTTTTCAAGCTCTTTGCCGCAAGGAAATCTAAGCCCCATCATAACTCCTGCTCTGTCGATGGCTTGTCCGGCACTTATGTCGGCTGTGTTGCCGATGATCCTAACGTTAAACCCGTCACTTGTGGGCTTTACATAGAGGACCTCAGTAGTACCACCGGAAACGTGGAAAGCAGCAAAATCGTTTTTGATAAGCTCCTGTGCATTTCCGCAAGAATAAAGTGCTGCCATTATATGGCCTGACTGATGTGAAAACTCATAAAGTTCGGCGTCGTGCGTCGCGGCTACAATTGAAGCGACAGCTCTGCCCGACATAAAGCAAGGCATATACGATCCCTCCTCATCACGTGGGGACCTTGATACGCCAACTGCAACGATATCGGAGTCCTTTAAAGCGTTTGCGAGATCGGCTGAAAGACCGGGAAAATTTTTCAAATGCGCAAACACCGCGTCACTTTGTCGCAGGCCTCTCTCTCCTTCCTTGACGTCAAGGATGTGCTTTGAGTTCAAGATAACTCTTCCATCAGTATCACAAACGGATACTGACGTGGTATAATTACTTGTATCTATACCGAGATAAACGGCGTTTTTATTCATTGCTTGATTCGATCTTGTTTTTGATATTGTTGAGAACTCCGTTAGTAAATGAACGGGACTTGGGATCGTCGAATTTTTTTACTAATTCAAGAGCCTCGTTAATTGCAACGGTATTTGGTATATCATCGCAGAACAGCATCTCATATGTGCAAAGGCGAATTGCTGAGCGCGTTGCGTTTGAAAGTCTTGATACCTTCCAACCGGTAGAGGCATCCGTAATAAGATCGTCGATTCTCTCTTCATTTTCAACCACACCAAAATACGTATTTTTGATGTATTTATCCTTAAGTACGTCGATCTCTCTGTTATCGCTTGAGAGAGCGAATATCTCTTCAGCGGATTCATCTTTTCTGAATTCTCTTTCAAAAAGTAATTGAAAAACCGCTTCACGTTGTTCTTTTCTTGTCATACTGTACATCCCTTCTACATATTAGTGATATTAACTTTAATATTGTAATACAAAATTAAGCAAAAGTCAATAAATATAACCTTTTTTATGCAAAAAATTATGAATAATTTTTAATTTTATACATTTTTCGTGATTTTGCATTATAATTTTCAAAAAAATGTGTTTACACTATTGAAAAAAACGAAAAAGTATTATATAATATATACGGATATACCCCACAAAAAGCAAAGGAGTTCAAAAAATGGCAAGAAGAGACACAGAAACTCAAATGTTTAGAGTACCGAACGAGCGTGAAGAACAAACTAGAAGGATACTCCAAGAGATTTATAATGCTTTGAGCGAGAGAGGATATAATCCCATAAATCAGATCGTTGGGTATATTATATCCGAGGACCCCACGTATATTACTAACCATAACAACGCACGTGCACTTATCCGTAAGCTTGACAGAGATGAGCTGCTTGCTACGTTGCTTAAAAACTATCTGGGACTGTAAAATGAAATTTATTAATTTAAAAACGGGGATCGAAGAATCGGTCCTTTTGCATCCGTCCGTATTATGTATCGGAAATTTTGACGGTGTTCATATTGGACACCGTCGACTTGTTGATGCAGTTTTAGAGGAATATGAAATATTAAAGCATACGTACCCCGATATAGTAACTTGTGCATGGTTTTTTGACTCTAATTTCTATAAATCTGTAAAAGAGATTTTTTCTATAACTGAAAAGCTTGATATTTTTGCCGAGCTTGGACTTGATTATGCTATCATTGCAGAATTCAGCGAAATGCAGGGTCTTTCTCCAAGCGAGTTTGTTGCAGATATTTTGATCCGCGAGTGTAAATGCGTGCACGCGGTCTGCGGGGAGAATTTCAGATTTGGAAAAAAGGCTTCCGGTAATTCTGCCTTGTTAACCGATCTTATGTCTAAAAAAACCACAGTTCTTCCCTTGCTTACTGTCGACTCTGAGATCGTTTCTTCAACGTATATCCGCAATCTGTTGGCAAATGGCTTTATTGAAAAGGCAAACACTTTACTTGGAAGTAATTATTCAATATACGAGACCATAGTACACGGGAAAAAGCTTGGAAGAAAGCTCGGTATTCCAACAGTCAATCAAAACGTTGTAAGCAAAAGCTTGATCATAAAAAACGGTATTTACGTGACAGACTGCACACTTGACGGTGTAAGATACAGAGCTGTGACGAACGTTGGAATACGCCCTACAGTTGACGATAACGGTACGCAAAATGTCGAAACTCATATTATCGGTTATACTGATGATTGCTATGATAAGACTGTTAAAATTGAATTTCTGTCACGTATAAGAGACGAGATGACCTTTAACTCAATTGACGAGCTCAAGGCTCGTATAAATGCCGATATCGAAATTGCAAGAGAATACAAAAGTAAATAACGAAAAAGAGGTGAGAGGAAATGCGAATAAAGATAATTACAATGATTATTCTGATAGCGATATTGCTCTCACTTTTTTCTGTTTCCTCTTTTGCGTTTGAACTTTCAACCGATGAAGCAGAGCCATCGGGATATTACCTCTACAACGTTGAGAACGACATCGTTATGGCTTCCGATAATCTTGAAGCATCGATATCTCCGTCCTCTACTGTAAAAATAATGACTGCTTGTATTGCACTCGAATCTAATCTTAATAAGAGTGAGCTCATTATGGTGACTGAAGAGATGTTGAAAGGTGTTGCAGGAAGGTCTATGGGCCTTGAAGCCGGCAACAGATTGACGGTAGAAGATCTTCTTTATGCGTGCATCTGCGGTGGGTATAACGACGCAGCACAGGTTTTAGCTTATACAGTATCGGGTGATCTGCAAGGTTTTGTGGATAAAATGAACGAAAAAGCCGCAGAGCTTGGAATGACGTCAACCAAATACCTCAACGTTACGGGTATCAACGCATCCGGTATGTACACGACCGTTCGTGATATAGCTATTTTAGCGGAATATATGTCTGCTAACGATGAGTACGTCACCATATGTGCAACCAAGTCATACCGCGTCTCAAGTGTCGCAACCTGCGAGCGTACCACTATCAATAACAGGTCTTCTCTGCTTGCTTCATATAAAGGTCTGTCGAGCTTCAACACAGGCTCCGGAGACGGAGATTGCACGGTGCTGTATTATAGCAGAAACGGCATATCCCTTATCGTTGTCGTAATGAATGTAAAAAACAAAGATCCCGATGATGCTAATAATTATGCAGAGATATATTCGAAAAAGCTTCTTTACCACGCGCTGAACGACTATTCGGTTAAAAACGTTGTTTCATCTAAAATCTCTGTAGGTTCGTATCCCGTCAAATATACTGTATCTACGAGTACTGTCGATGTGTATTTGCAGGAAGATATACAGCTTTTCCTTCCAAACGACCTGGATATACATAATGATCTGACCTATTCCGTGAGTATTGATCAGGAGTATCTTGAGGCACCGTTAAACGTAGGTGAGCAGGTAGGGTATTTTGTTGTTTCCGATGACGGCAAAATATTAGCTAAAGTTCCTTTGATCGTTAAGGAGGAACTTCAAAAAAACGAATTTCTCTTTATCCTGGATGTAATGAGGGACTATATACTTTCCCGTGCATTTGCGATTACTTTAATAACTTTTATTTTGCTTATGACCTTTTGGTATCTTCGTTCGCAGAAGAAGATGAAAAAGATGTATAGGCAAACAAGAATCAAGACTAAAAAATGAGTTCAAGCCCATTCTAAAAGGATGGGTTTGTTTTTTATACTAAAAAATAAAAAAATATTGAAAAAACCTCTTGATTTTTTAAAAAATCTATGATATAATAGCAAAGTCGTTGATATGCGGCAATATACAGGGGTATAGCTCAGCTGGTAGAGTACCGGTCTCCAAAACCGTGGGTCGCGGGTTCGAATCCTCCTGCCCCTGCCAAGAAAAAAGCCATTCGCGTAAGCGGATGGCTTTTTTCAATGAAGCGCGCCTGCGGTGCATGAAGAATGAAGCAGGGCTTCGCCCTATGAAGCGTGCCTTCGGCACACGGAAAGGTTACTGTGCGCTTCGCTTCACGGCGGCAAAGCCGCCACTTCATGCGAGCGAAAGCGAGTGCTTCATATCGCCGCAAGGCGATGCTTCATTAATTAGTTTCCGCATCCTCACGCGTGATTTGTGCGAAACGGTTGACATGTTCACGGATTTGTGATATAATGTAACAACGAAAAGGCGGTGAACTCATGATTACCAACGACAATTTCTCGATAGAAGAAAAAAGACTGCTCGATTTTATCTTACAGCAAGACTTCGAATGCAAAACTGAAACGATTAATTACATAAATTCTTTAGCTGCCGAGCATATTGTTCGTAATTATTCACCGTACTATAAGATCATTGAGTTCCGCACTCCTAATATTCAGGATGGCTATTCAGGCATGTCAGATATAATCATAATTCAAACCCTAAGAAAAGGCGGAAGCATTCCAACTGTATTTGCTTTATATGCAAAAGACGGATTTCCGTTTGAGTATGAGATTTACAATGCAGACAGTAGTGTTATTGATATGAATACCATTTTAGACGGAGAGCTGATTGTTGGATAAAGCCTACATGGATGGAGCATCGCCCTGGTAGATAGCGGTCAGCGGCTTCAAACACGCCAAGGGATAATTGCACTCTTACGGCAAGCAATACGGACTGTTTTTGTACGATAGCCTTGTATGGATCTATTTTGTAGTGGTATCACAAAAAATCCAAGTCGCAAGACTTGGATTTTTTCATTTCTGCCGCTAAAGCATAACTTTATTTGCGGCAACTCACGCAACATCATTTAGTCGAAAGCTAAATTCTCGGAGGATAACTATGAAGGTGCTCGCTCCTAAGTATTATTTTGATTTTGTTTGCATCGCTGATAAATGCACGCATTCTTGTTGTATTGGTTGGGAGATAGATATTGATGCAGATACTTATGAAAAATATCGCAATACTGATATTCCCTATTTAAAAGATACGTATTCATACGTTTCCACCGGTGACGAGCCGCACTTTACATTAACTGAAGACGAACGCTGTCCTCATTTAAATGAATGCGGCTTGTGCAAGATCATACTGAACGCCGGTGAGAAATACCTGTGTGACATCTGCCGCCAGCATCCAAGATTCTACAACTACACTAATCACGGAAAAGAGATCGGACTCGGAATGGCTTGCGAAGAAGCCTGCAGATTGATTCTTGATTCCGATGAATACGATGTATTGATTGGTATTGATGATTTTGATGCGGAAATTGTTGCAAGCGATTATGATGCAACCTTGGACAGAGCCGTTGTATTTAAAATACTGAAGGACGATAGCATTTCTTTTAATGAAAAGATCACACGACTTTGCAATCAGTTTGCGATCAGCGTCGATATTGTAAGAGATCGCGCTGTAATGCAGGATTTGGAGTATTTGTACGAGGCTGATAAGTCTCTTTTGACACGACCGTGTAAAATTGAGGTCGATCCCTCGCTTGCCCCAAAGCTTGAAAGAATTCTTGCATACTTTGTTTACCGCTATTGTTCCGAAAGCATTACTTTAGATGACTTTCGCAACTCCCTATGCTTTTGTATGTTTTCTACGCTTGTAATTGGAGCATTGTCTGTACCAAGCAACATTAACGATATAGCACGAACGTATTCCGAGGAGATCGAGTATTGCGAGGAAAACGTTGAGAAGATAAAAAGCATATATATGTGATTCAAAAATGTTGATTATTCTTTATGCTTGTGTTATAATAGATCAAGTATATCAAAGGAGCTCATTATGAAGATAACTGAAATAATAAAATTGGGAAAGAGTTCCCTGTCTTTTGAGGTTTTCCCTCCTAAAACTACAGATAAATACGAAACCGTTTCGAGAGCCGTGAAAGAAATAGCAATGCTTTCACCCTCATATATGAGTGTGACTTACGGAGCAGGCGGCGGTACGAGCGTGTATACGGCGCAGATAGCTAAGGAGATAGCTTCCTACGGAATTACTCCTCTTGCGCACCTTTCCTGTGTCTCTTCTACAAAGGAAGAAATACTTACGAAGCTTTATGAGCTGAATAAGCTTGGCGTTGAAAACATACTGGCGCTCCGCGGTGATTTGCCAAGTATGCCTGGATCTATGTCTATGGATTATAAATACGCATATGAGCTTATTGATGATATTAAAACGCATTATGACTTTTGCGTCGGAGGAGCCTGCTATCCGGAGGGACATCCCGAAAGTGAGACTATAGAAAAAGACATATTCTATCTTAAAAATAAGGTTGATCACGGTTGTGACTTTCTGACAACTCAAATGTTTTTCGAAAATGACGTTTTTTACAGATTTCTTGAAAGAAGAGGAAATGCAGGAATTAACGTTCCTGTTATAGCAGGACTTATGCCTGTGACAAGTATCAGCCAATTTACAAGAATCTTTACTTTGTCGGGCAGTGAAATCCCGCGTGCATTACTTGATGAATTGATGAAATATCAGGACGATCCCGTATCCTTTAAAAAAGCTGGTATAGAATATACCTGTAAACAGGCACAAGATCTTGCAGATAAAGGCTGCCGCGCCGTACATATATACTCTATGAATAAAAGTGACGTATCAGCGGCAATACAAAATAATCTCAGAGGTATACTTACGTGAAGCATAATGATGTGATCGTGGGTAAAGCATCGCCCGACGAATTTCAAATCAACCCAATTGAGCTTGAGGCAAGAATAGGCTCAAAATATTGTGTGGAATCGCTTGAGAAATTGATTCAAGAACATAATAAGGCGGCACATTATAAGTATGCTTACACAGAATTTCCCATAAGGATCGATGATGACGTTGTCGATCTTGGATTTATCAATATAAAAAGCAGTTCTCTCTCAAAGGTGCTCGAAGGATGCGAACGAGCAATCTTAATTGCCCTAAGCTCCGGACTTGACGTTGATCGACTTATATCAAAAAAACACTATTTGAGTGATACGGATGCCTTTTTGCTTGATGCAATAGCATCCGCCGCTGTTGAGAGCTTTGCGGACTATGTTTGCGCAAACATTAGCAAAAACAAAGCTATGACAAGGCGATTCAGCCCTGGATATGCAGATTTTTCAATTGAAGTTCAACCTGCATTTCTAGACAGCCTCGATGCTCACAATACTGTAGGTATCGCATTGACGGATAGTTTCTTGATGATCCCCGCAAAATCAATAACCGCAATAATCGGTATAAAGAAGGATGTATATGAGCAAATTGATTGATTTAATAAGCAAAAAAAGACTGTACTTCGATGGCGGAATGGGAACGATGCTTCAAAAGAGAGGGCTAACATCGGGCGAAGCTCCGGAAGTATGGAATGTCACACATCCGCAGATAATTACTGATATACACAGGCAATACATCGACGCAGGTGCAAATATAATCACTACGAATACCTTTGGCGCAAATTCATATAAAAGAGATGATTATAATGAGCTTATCAAAGCAGGAATAAAATGCGCCAAATCAGCTGCCCGTGACAGTAATGAGGTGTTCGTTGCATATGATATCGGACCCTTGGGCGTCTTTCTTGAGCCCATTGGCAATATGCCCTTTGAAGATGCAGTGGAGATATTCGCAAAAGGTATCAAAGTTGCCGCTGCGGAGGGCGTAGATCTTATTTTGATTGAGACTATGACGGATTCATATGAAACCAAGGCAGCCGTAGTCGCCGCTAAAGAAAATTGCGATCTTCCCATTTTCGTGACGAACGTTTACGATGAAAGAGGGACCACTCTGACAGGTGCTTCTCCCGAAGCGATGGTTGCAATGCTTGAAGGTCTCGGTGTCTCTGCGCTTGGAATAAATTGCTCTCTCGGACCTGACAAAATGATACCTTTGATAGAAAGGATTTATAAGGCTTCTTCCCTTCCTGTGATTGCCAATCCTAATGCGGGTCTCCCAACAGTGGATAACGGAAATACAACGTATTCACTCGAAGCTGAAGCATTTGCAGACTATTCTGTTTTGCTTGCGAAAAGCGGCGCAAATATTCTCGGTGGATGCTGCGGTACGGAGCCCGAATATATTTACCGCACAGTAAGTAAAACAAAAGCAATACCGCTTAACAAGATTGAAAACAGAAATATTACCTGCGTTTCTTCATTTACACATTCCGTACTCATCGGAGAAAAGCCATTGCTTATCGGTGAGCGTATCAATCCTACAGGCAAGCCAAGGATGAAAAAAAGCCTTGTTGAAAGTAATATGGATTATATCGTGAATATGGCGATTGAGCAAGAGGAGCGCGGTGCTCATATTCTCGATGTAAACGTAGGACTACCGGGTATAAATGAGCCTTTGATGATGGAAAAATCAGTATTTGCAATCCAAAGTGTTTGTTCGCTTCCCCTTCAGCTTGACACAAGCGATCCCGTAACACTTGAGCGCGCGATGAGATGCTATAACGGCAAGCCTTTAATAAATTCTGTCAATGGTGATCAAGAGAGTATGGATGCGGTGTTTCCCCTTGTCAAGAAATATGGCGGTGTAGTTGTTGCACTTACACTCGATAAAAACGGTATTCCCAATACCGCAGAGGAAAGAGTCCTTATAGCTAAACGAATAATTGCAAAGGCACAGGAATATGGAATATCGGAACACGATCTTATTTTTGATCCTCTTACGTTGACTGTAGCAACTGACCCGAATAATGCACAGATAACGCTGGATGCTGTGAAAATGCTCAATGAGCTTGGGCTCAACACCGTTTTGGGCGTGTCCAACGTTTCTTTTGGTATGCCGGATAGAGACAGTATAAACGCTTCGTTCTTTGCAAAGGCTATTCAAAGCGGCTTGAAATGCGCCATTATGAACCCAATGTCCGACTCTATGATGAGAGTTTATAATTCATATGACGATATTTTATCCGGCAAAATGTCTATAGAAGATATATGTTTTGTGAACGATATTTCTGACAGAGCTTCGGAGCACGACTCAACTAATCTTTCCGATGCGATAATAAAGGGCTTGATCGATGCTGCTCTGCGGATTACTGCAGATAGCTTAACCAAGTATTCAGCTTTCGACCTAATCGAACGGGAGATAATTCCTGCCTTAAATATCGTTGGTGAAAAATTCGATAAAAACGAGATATATTTACCGCAGCTTTTAAAGAGCGCAGAGGCATCAAGCAAGGTCTTTTCTCTTATTAAGGAGAATGCTAAATTCAGTACTGAAAACGGTAAAAAGATAATCATTGCGACTGTCCTTGGCGATATTCACGATATTGGTAAGAATATCGTTAAGCTGATGCTTGAAAGCTACGGATTTGACGTAATTGATCTTGGCAAAAACGTCGCACCCGAACGAATACTTGATGCTGTGATCAGATACGATTGCAAGCTTGTTGCGCTTTCTGCACTAATGACAACCACTCTTCCCGCTATGCAGGAGACAGTAAAACTTTTACACGAGCGTTCACCCGAGACAAAAGTTATGGTTGGAGGAGCAGTGTTGACTCAAGAGTATGCCGATGATATCGGTGCAGACGCATATGGAAAAGATGCAATGGCTGCAGTACAATTTGCTCAAAAATTTTATACCGACGTCAATTGACGTCGGTATTTTTATACGTATCTCTCATAACCGTCGGGAAATATCAGAACTATATTCTTGTTTTGCGGATTGTGTATCTTCACGTACTGCTCACAAGCATCTAACACTGCACCCGAAGATATTCCTACGGCTATCCCATCATACCTGGCTATATCAACGGACTGTCGCTTTGCCTTATTATCACTAACCAACAATATGTCGTCTATTAAGGAAATATTCACCAGTGGTGGATATAAGTTTGCTCCGATTCCCTGTATTTTGTGCTTTCCTAACCTTTTTTGTGTGATAACGGGAGATGATTTTGGTTCAACTCCAAGTATCATACTTCCCTTTGCTTTAAAGAATTCCGCCAATCCCATTATTGTGCCACCCGTACCGATGCCGGAAAATATCGCGTCCGGTACACTTCCAAGCTGACGTTCTATTTCGGGAGCTGTTGAGATATAGTGCGCTTTAATGTTGGATTTGTTGAAAAACTGTTTGCACCAATATATATTGTGATCCTCTTTGGAGAGCAGCTCCGATATTTTCGTAGCCTCACTCATTCCTCCGTTTGCATCGCATAAGATCAGCTCTGCGCCGTAATGCTTTATCAGCTTTTTTCTCGCATCTGATACGTTTTTGGGCATAATGATCTTACACTTGTATCCCATTATAGCACAGATCGCAGATAGCGATATGCCCATATTTCCCGAGGTAGCTTCAATTACACAAGTGTCACGATCAAATTCTATGAATTCACCTGCATCTTTTAATATTTGGTATGCAGCCCTATCCTTTATCGAACCGAACGGATTGTACTTTTCTAATTTTGCATATATCCTCGATCTGCTGCCGATACGTTTTTCAAATTCTGTTAGCCTTATCAAAGGAGTATTTCCAATATAATCTGTCAGCGAAGTCAAATTTATCACCTCTAGTAAAGATATTAGCCTCATTGCAAAAAAATGCGTCGAAAATCTTCTTAACTATTGAAAAAGCGGATTATTTGTGGTATAATATAAAGGTAGTTTATATGAACTGAAAGGTTATTTATGAAAGTATATAGAATATTGACTGTAATCACGATCGTGCTCTTTTCGATATGTGTTTGCGGCTTGATTGCGTTATCGGTTTTGCCGGAGCCATTGCCTCAAACCACCACAAATCCGGATAGACCTACGGTCAATCCCGATGTAGACGTTGAACTTCCTCTGACGGAAGATGCAGGCGAAGAGTATATAGACAAGATTTTCTTTGTTGGGGATTCTACAACCTACCACTTTTTCAAGGGCGGTGTTGATAAGAGTCATTTGCTCGTTCCACCCGAGGAACGAACTCTTTGGCTTCAGAGTGATATTTTGGATATTATCGTGACAGAGGATGGATTGACTATTACAGAAGCTCTTAAAAATGCAAATGCAGAAATAGTAATTATTACGCTCGGCGTTAATGGTGCTGCGGATTATTCCAAGCTTGAATATACCACCTATTATAAAAAATTGATCAATGGAATCAAGCAAGAGTCACCCGATACGGTTATAATTTTACAATCCGTATTCCCCGTCACAAAGGAATACAGCGATAATAATCGCATAACGAACTCGATTATTGATAAGATCAATTCTTGGGTTAGAGAAATAGCAAGTGATTGCGGAATTAAGTATTTGGATACACAGTCAATCTTAAAGGATGCGCAAGGCGCTCAAAAAACCGAATACGGTGAAAACGACGGTATTCATATGAATTCTTCAGCATATATTGCTATTCTGGAGTACATTAGAACTCATTCTATCTACGAATAAGGAGCTATTATGAAAAGAAACACAATTTTGATAATTATAGGAATCGTCCTTGCTTTGGCAATTATTATTGCTATTGTTGCTTTGGGCGGTAAAACCGAGTATATTGATTCCGTTTCTACAGATGATCTTGCGATGATAGGAAAAGCAAGCTTTGAAACAAGCGGTGGAGTAAAATTGCTTGATGATGACGTAATACTGAAGTTTACCGATCAGGAGCTTTCCTACCTTAAGGATTATTCTGTGATCAAGGCTAAAGCATCTAAAAACATCAATGAATTTGGTATTTTCCGTGTTGAGGAAGGACACGCAAAGGATCTGGAAGCGATTATCAAAGCCTTTGTTGAGAATCAGCAGGAATCATACAGATCAATGAATTATTTCCCCGAGGAGATCGAAAAAATCGACTGTGCAACCGTGAAAGTCTATGGTAATTACGTAATTTACTCCTTCTTAAATGAAGCGGATACGGAAGCCTTCTATTCCGAGATCGAAAAAACCATAACGAAATAAAAAGATAAGGCAATATCAAAAAAGATATTGCCTTTTTATTTAAAGTATTTTTTTCAGATATAGACCGGTATGACTCTTGGGATTATTTGAAACTTCCTCGGGTGTACCCTGCGCAACGATTGTACCCCCGCCGTCTCCCCCCTCAGGTCCGAGGTCGATAATGTAATCAGCACTCTTAATAACATCAAGATTATGCTCAATAACCAAAACGGTATTTCCACCGTCCACAAGCCTTTGCAGTATACTAAGGAGCTTAGATACGTCCTCGGTATGAAGGCCCGTCGTAGGCTCATCAAGAATGTATATTGTTTTTCCTGTACTTCTTTTGGAAAGCTCAGTTGCAAGCTTTACTCTTTGAGCCTCACCGCCTGAAAGAGTGGTCGAGGACTGACCTATTTTAATATAGCCGAGTCCAACATCAAAGAGCGTTTCGAGCTTCTTACGTATCTTTGGAAGGCCGTCAAAGAATTCAAGTCCTTCTTCAATAGTCATCTCAAGAACGTCAGAAATATTCTTACCCTTAAACTTGACCTCAAGTGTGTCACGGTTATATCTCTTACCTTTGCAAACGTCGCAAGTGACGTAAACGTCGGGAAGAAAATGCATCTCAATGCATTTTACTCCGTCACCTTCACAAGCTTCGCATCTGCCTCCCTTGACGTTGAATGAAAATCGACCCGAGGAGTAGCCTCTTGCTTTTGCATCGGTCGTTTGTGCAAAAAGATTTCTTATATCTGTGAAAAGACCCGTGTATGTCGCAGGATTTGAACGCGGAGTTCTTCCAATGGGGCTTTGGTCAATGCATATTACCTTATCAAGGTTTTCATATCCCTTAATGCTATCGTGCTTTCCTGGAACTTGATAAAAGGCACGGTTAAGCTTTGTAGCTAATTTGGGGTACAGTATACCGTTGACGAGTGAAGATTTACCCGAACCGGATACGCCGCTTACAACGGTTAGCGTTCCAAGCGGTATAGAAACGTCTATTCCCTTCAGATTGTGTTCTCTTGCGCCGAGTATTTGAAGATGATGCCCGTTTCCCTTTCGCCTTTCTTTGGGCACGGGGATGGATCTTCTGCGTGAAAGATAAGCGCCTGTAATGGATTTTGGATGATTCATTACCTGCTCGGGTGTACCCGCAACGACTACCTCGCCGCCGTGGATACCTGCTCCTGGACCTATATCGATAATATAATCCGATTCAAGCATCGTTTCTTCATCGTGTTCAACGACTATTACAGTATTTCCCATATCACGAAGCTTTTTAAGCGTTGCTATGAGCTTCGAGTTGTCACGCTGATGCAAGCCAATGCTTGGCTCATCAAGAATATAAAGAACCCCGACAAGCGAAGATCCAATTTGGGTAGCCAATCGTATACGCTGTGCTTCGCCTCCCGAAAGTGATCCGGATTTTCTCGAAAGAGTGAGATACTCAAGTCCCACGCTCGTCAAAAAGCTGAGTCTTGCTCTGATCTCCTTCAATATTTCTCTTGCAATCTCTTCTTCTGAAGTACTAAGCTTGAGATCATTGACAAAATCAAGCTCATTCTTGATCTGCATATCACAAAACCTATCGATCGGCAAATCATTTACTGTTACTGATAAAACAGCGGGTGTAAGCCTGCGACCGTTGCATTCGGGACATGGCGCATCTTCAATAAATTCGTCATAATAGTCATTGTTATTCTGCATACTCATTCTCTGCTCTATTATACGAACTATACCGTCAAATTTAGCCTTCTGCTTATGCGCCTCACCGCCAAAATACCTTACTATATCGTAGGTATCGTCTCCGCTACCGTAGAGCAATACCTTCATAGCATCGTCGCTGAAGTCCTCTAGGGGAGTATCAAGGTCGAAGCCGTGTTTTTCACCTACAGCAATAAATAAAGGTCCGTTCCAGCTCTCTTCTTCAAGAGATTTAAAGCCGTTGACGGCTATAGCTCCATTGTGGAGTGAGAGTGACTTGTCGGGGATTATCTTATCTAAAGACAGCTTCCTCAACGTACCGAGACCGAAGCACTTGGGGCAAGCTCCGGTGGGATTATTGAACGAAAACATTCTCGGCTCAAGCTCGCCAATGGAAAAACCGTGCTCATCACAGGCGTATGATTGTGAGAAATTGATCTCCTGCGCTTCCTCGCCGTTGCGCGGAACTGTGGCTATTGTGAGATAACCGTCCGAAGCGGACAGTGCGCTCTCAACTGAATCAGACAGTCTCGTTCGTATATTATCCCTCATAATAAGTCTGTCCACAACGATTTCTATGCTGTGCTTTTTATTCTTGTCTAATGAGATCTGCTCATCAAGCTCATACATATTACCGTCTACACGTACGCGAACGTAACCGCTCTTCTTGGCATCAGCAAATATCTTTTCGTGCCTTCCCTTTTGTCCTCTTACGATGGGAGATAGAACGAGAAAACGTGTTCCCTCTGGCAAGGTCATGATCTTGTCGATTATTTGGTCTACGCTCTGTCTTCGGATCTCCTTGCCGCAATATGGGCAGTGAGGAATGCCTATTCGTGCATAAAGCAAGCGCAAATAATCATATATCTCAGTGACCGTACCGACTGTGGAACGCGGATTCTTTGATGTTGTTTTCTGGTCTATTGATATAGCGGGAGAAAGCCCCTCAATGAAATCGATATCAGGCTTATCCATTTGACCAAGGAACATACGAGCATACGAAGAAAGAGATTCAACGAATTGCCTGTGTCCCTCTGCATAGATCGTATCAAATGCAAGAGAAGTCTTACCCGATCCCGAGAGTCCCGTTAGAATAACAAGCTTGTCTCTCGGAATGGAAACGTCTATATTTTTAAGATTGTTGACTCTCGCACCCTTTACTATTATATTTTTTACCATATTGTCTACCTTATTTTTTATTACGAATTTCAGATATCCTGTCGCGCAAAAATGCTGCCTTTTCAAATTCAAGATGACGGGCAGCTTCCTTCATTTCTTTAGTCAGCTTTTCGATCAAGTCGTCTTTTTCCTTCTTGGTCATTTTTGCGGATTTGGATTTCTTTTTCTTTGATGACGAATCATCATCGGACATGCCGATTTCAATAAGATCACGCACGCCTTTGACTATAGTTTTGGGAGTAATACCGTTCGCGCGGTTGTATTCCGTTTGTATCTGTCGGCGTCTGTTAGTTTCCGATATTGCTCTTTCCATAGAGCCCGTGATCTTGTCTGCATACATTATAACCTTGCCCTCTGCATTTCGAGCAGCTCGTCCAACAGTCTGAATGAGCGAGGTCTCTGCGCGCAAGAATCCTTCCTTATCAGCATCAAGTATGGCAACGAGAGATACCTCGGGTATGTCAAGACCCTCACGAAGAAGGTTTATACCAACAAGAACGTCGAATTTTCCGAGACGAAGGTCTCGGATAATCTCCATCCTTTCCATAGTATCAACGTTAAAATGTATATATCTGACCTTGATACCGTTATTTTCAAGATATTCGGTCAAGTCTTCTGCCATTTGCTTTGTAAGAGTTGTCACAAGAACTCTCTCGTTCTTTGCTACTCTTACTTTTATTTCACCCATAAGATCGTCTACCTGCCCCTCTATGGGTCTGACATCAATCTCTGGGTCAACAAGTCCGGTTGGACGAATGATCTGTTCAACGATCTGCGTCGAGTTTTCCTTTTCATAATCCGCAGGCGTAGCGCTAACAAAGATGGCTTGGTTTATCTTATCTTCAAATTCTTCAAAGCGAAGAGGTCTGTTATCATAAGCAGAGGGCAATCTGAAGCCGAAATCTATCAGATTTTTCTTTCTAGCAGTGTCACCCCCACTCATTCCTCTTACTTGCGGTAAGGAAACGTGTGACTCGTCAACAAAAAGCAGATAGTCATCGGGAAGATAGTCGAGCAATGTGTAAGGAGTGCTTCCTTCAGGGCGCCCCGAAAGAACTCTTGAGTAATTTTCAACTCCGCTGCAGAAGCCTACCTCACGAAGCATCTCCATATCGTATTTAACTCTTTCGCTTATTCTCTGTGCTTCGAGATACTTATTCTGGCTTTGAAAGAATTCTACTCGCTCGTTCATTTCCTGCATTATTTCATTGATAGCAGCTTCTCTTTTTTCATCTGAGACCGCATAGTGAGTTGCAGGATATATCGGAACGTAGGATAATGATCTGAGCACCTCACCTGTGACTGTATGAATTTCGCTGATGCGATCTATCTCATCACCAAAGAATTCGACTCGTATAGCTTTATCACCGCTTGAAGCAGGAAATATCTCAACTGTATCTCCGCGAGCTCTGAAGTTATCTCTGACAAAATTTATATCATTTCGATCATAGCTGATTGAGATCAGCTTGCGTATGAGCTCCTCACGGCTCATCTCCATGCCTGGGCGAAGAGCAAGAACGAGGTTTTTATACTCCTCCGGATCACCAAGAGAATATATGCAAGAAACCGAAGCAACGATGATCACGTCCCTTCTTTCAAAGAGCGATGACGTTGCGCTGTGTCGAAGCATATCGATCTCATCATTGATCATAGCATCCTTTTCGATATAAATATCCTTTCCGGGGATATAAGCCTCGGGTTGATAGTAATCATAATACGAAACAAAATATTCCACGGCATTTTCGGGAAAAAACTCTCGGAATTCAGAGCAGAGCTGTGCGGCAAGCGTCTTGTTGTGCGCAAGCACGACCGTGGGTCTGTTTACATTGGCGATAACGTTTGCCATTGTGAAGGTCTTTCCCGAGCCCGTCACACCGAGCAAGGTCTGCATCCTATCTCCGCGAAGAACACCATCCGTAAGCTTTTCTATAGCTTGCGGTTGGTCGCCGGTAGGTTGATATGAGGATACAAGCTTGAATTTATTCATAAGCTCCCTCCTGCCACTTTTGTGTATAGTTCGGTTGGGGCATCATAGCAATATACAGCATATCTTTAAGCCGCGCAAGTGCCTCGCGCGCATCATAAATCGGTTGCTTTGCATAGCCTTGAAGTGCGGCATCAACACCGTCCGCATCCATTCCGAGCTTTTCCGCTATAAATATCGCCCTGTGCAAATGATATTTTTGACTTACGATAAGTATTTTATCAAAGCCATAGATATTCTTTGCGCGCCAAATGCTTTCATAGGTAGAAAGACCGTATCCGTCGCTAATTATATTATTCTCACTTACGCCCATCTCTATAAGAACGTTTTTCATCGTTACGGTTTCCGTATAATCAGAGTTTTCGCTGTCACCGCTTATAAATATGACGCTTGTATTGCTGTTGACGGATGCTTGATATCCGGTTATCAATCGGTCATTCAGCATAGGCGTCGGCGAGCCGTCACTTCGCACGCCTGCGCCTAAAATCAGCACACAGTCATAGCTGTTCAAGTTGCTTTGAAGCTCCTCTGCTGTAAAGATATCATCTTCCGTTATCGAAACTATATTGATATTTACAATTAAAACAAAAAGAGCCATAAGCAACACAACAAAACCAATAAAGATAGCAGTTTCCTTCATTGGCTTTGCATAACTATAGAACAAGCTTTTAATTCTTTTCCATAGGTTTCTCATAGACTCTCCTGTTTCCAAAAGCGGAATTAATACTATTTAATTATAACAGATATTATTTAAAATGTCAATACATAAATTCCAAAAAAGGAAATTAATAAAAGGTTGCAAGCTCGGGGTTAGGCTTTACGGCAAATGCCGTTGATTCTGCATAAAGCACGGGACCCTTTCTGTTGTACATTTGATGATTTTCAACCTTTATCTTTGCGGTCAGAAGCACCCAATCCCCTGTTTTAAGAGTTGAATCCTTCTTGAATACGCATACTAGTCCGCCAAAGGCGATATCGTCGGCGCAGCAGGTCATAACGTGTCTTCCAATGATGACGGATTTTGACCCAAGGCTCGGATCTCTTGCTATAAGACCTTTGAATTTGACCGTCTTTCCGTGATACTTGTCAAGCTCCTCACCTATATCTCGATACCAGATAGCAAAGTCTCTGTCATCGATCTCAATAATAGGTGCATCGACGTCAAAAGGAAGCTCATCTTCTATGTCGTCGTACTCGATTCTGCCATCGGGAAAATCATAAACTATCTCTGCTCGCGGATTTGCACCTCGAACTATCTTGTGAAATGCTTCTCTGTCAACGGTTTCGCTCGCTCTGTTCAATACAACCATCTCGCAAGCGGACAGTTTATCAAACATAAGCGCGCGCATATTTGTATTATATAGCTCAAAGGTAGCGCAATCCGCCGCCATAACGCATTGATAGATTATCCAGCTTTCGGGCATATTCATAAACAGAGTATCAAGCTGCCACATTCCGTTATATTCGATGACTATGCGATCGATAATGTGTTTGCTTGTTAAGCCTTTTAAATAATCGAGCGTTATACTCTCTTCGTTTTCAATGGTTTCTATATAGACATTTTTGCCCCAAAAGCGAGAAGGATCGTATTCGTCAAGACCTTCCTCACAGCATATAAGAAGGGTCTTTTCACCCGAATTGAATCTTTCATCCTCCATAGACTCCTGTATCATATGAGTTTTGCCTCCCTCAAGGAAGCCTACGAATAAGTAAACCGGAACTTGTTGTTTCATCTTTTCTCCTAAATATTGAATAATTCTCTGATCTTGTCTTCATTGATGTGTGAGCCTATTACACATACCTTTCCATTAACGTCGGCACAACCGCGACGCACGTCGATTGCGCCCGGGATGTAGTCGAAGTAGATCCATTCTCCATCGGTAGAGTCAACTATACCTTTGGCGCGAAGCACGAGACCGTATTCTTTTTCATCTTCTATTTCATCAAGAATTCTTTCTATCTCGTCAACAGTGAATTTTTTAGCTGTTTCAACACCCCAGGATTCAAACACCTCGTCCGCGTGGTGATGATGGTGGTGATGCTCGTGATCGTGGGAATCGCAATCGTCACCGTGCTCGTGATGGTGGTGATGCTCGTGATGGTGGTGATGCTCGTGATCGTGGCAACCGCAGTCGCAATCGTCACCGTGCTCGTGGTGATGATGCTCGTGTTTCAAATCTTCAATTGCTTTATCAATAGTTGAAGCGTTCTCAATAGCATTGAGGATCTGCTCACCCGAGAGATTGTCCCAATCAGTTGTAATGATCGTTGCGGAAGGATTCTTTTCTCTCAAAAGTGCAATGCATTCAGTTATCTTCTTTTCGGTAGAAGATGAAGTGTGACTGAGAACGATGCACTTCGCTTCTATTATCTGATCATTGAAGAACTCACCGAAGTTTTTCATATATATCTTGCACCTGTTAACGTCAACTACCGCGGTTGTACCGTTCAAGAAAACAGTTTCGTTCAAAACCTTTTCCGTTGCCTTAACAACGTCAGAGAGCTTTCCTACTCCGGAGGGCTCAATAATGATCCTATCTGGGTGATAAGTATCAATAGCTTCCTTAAGTGCCTTTGAAAAATCACCGACAAGGCTACAGCAAATACAACCGGAATTCATTTCAGTAATATTTATGCCGGATTCCTTTAAAAAGCCCCCGTCAATACCTATCTGACCAAACTCATTTTCAATCAGCATAAGCTTTTCGCCTTTGTGAGCCTCTGCTATCATCTTTTTAATAAGCGTAGTTTTTCCTGCGCCTAAAAAGCCTGAATATATGTCTATTTTCATTTTTTATCTCCTTTTACTTAAAAATGTACTACCTTATATTTTAACTCAAATAATTATTAATGTCAACAATAAAACCATAAAAATATTGACTTTATCCGTTTTTTGTGTTAATATGAAGTGAATGAAAAGAACGGAGAATGTTATGAAACACGTTGATATATATACAGACGGCGCCTGCAGAGGGAATCCGGGCAAGGGCGGTTGGGGCGCTATCCTTGTTTACGGAAAGGTTGAAAAGGAGCTTTCGGGCGGTGAGCGTTCTACTACGAACAACCGAATGGAACTAACTGCTGCAATCAAGGCTCTATCTGCTCTCAAGGAGAAATGTGAGGTCACACTGTATTCCGACTCTAAATATATGATCGATGCCCTCGAAAAAGGCTGGGCTATCGGCTGGAGAGACAAGGGTTGGAAAAAGGCAGATAAATCTCCTGCTCTGAATCCCGATCTATGGGAAAAGCTATTAAAGCTTGTTGAAAAACACAATATTAAATATGTTTGGGTAAAAGGTCATGCCGGACACTCGTATAACGAGCGATGCGATAAGCTTGCAACCGATTATGCCGATTCATTCAAGGATTAAAAAAGACCTGCAATTGCTTGCAGGTCTTTTGTATTAGTCTATGACTCTGTTGATCTTAAATCTGACGATCTTCTTTGAGGTGTTCTTCTCGAATTCCTCATTTCTGATCTTAACTATCTGTACCTTCTTATAAGGTGCAGCTTTTTTATTGATATCGTTTACATTGTCCTTGAAGTACTTCTGCGCATCCTCAATTCCGTGAGCCTTAAGACCGTCAAAGTCGGGGTAGATCTCCGCAACGATGCAGTCCTTGCTTGAGCCGTCAGCATTAAGTCCCTCATAAACAACTACTTCATTTACACCGTAAATTCTTGAGATCTCTGTTTCGATCTCCTCAGGATATACGTTTTTACCGTTGGAAAGAATGATGAGGTTCTTGAGACGGCCTGTGATATAGATCCAACCTTCCTCGTCAAGTCTGCCGTAGTCACCCGTCTTGAAGTATCCTTCCTCGTCGAACGCCGCAGCAGTTGCTTCAGCATTTTTATAGTATCCCATCATTACGTTGGGACCCTTTACGCAAATCTCACCTTCTCCGTTCTCGTCGGGATCAGCAATCTTAACAAGCTCACCGATAATAGGAGTTCCTACGCTTCCTGCCTTTCTGTATTCGTTTCTGTTGCAGGAGATAAGAGGCGCACACTCAGTAATACCGTATCCGTTGAGAATGGTAATACCAATTCCTTCGAATGTGTCAATGATATCTTGATTAAGTGCAGCACCGCCGCAGATGATCATCTCAAGCTTACCGCCAAAAGCACTTGTAACGCTTGCGAAAAGCTTTCTGCGCATATCGATTCCGACCTTGCGCATGCCGTTGCTTGCTTTGATCATGGTTCTGAGAAGCTTATCCTTACCTTGCTTCTCAGCAGTTGCCCAAATTCTCTTGTAGAAGGTTTCAACAAAGAGAGGAACGAGAATAAGATGGCTGGGCTGCTGCTCCTTAAGCTCGCTGAGTATGTATTTAAGTCCTGCTGAAATATAAACCTCAGCACCCTGTGCATAGTGACCAACGAAGTTAACGGTAGAACCAAACGTGTGGTGAGGAGGCAATACGCAAAGTGTCTTGGGAGTTATCTGGAAGTTGTACATACCCTGAGTCATATCTGAAACGATATTGGTCTGAGTAAGCATTACGCCCTTTCCCTTGCCCGTCGTACCTGATGTGAATACGATGCTTGCAAGCTTGTCTGGGTCAAGATCATAATCGAAATACGTATTATCTCCACCCTCATAAAGCTTCTGACCGTTATGAACTATATCCTCAAGGATTTTAGCATCCTCAACGATAGTTTCATTATTCATACAGATGAAGACGGGATGAATGTTAAGGTCTTCCTTGATCTTAACCATTTTATTGTCGATGACAGAGCTGTAGATAACAAAATCACATTCAGCGGTTTCAATAATGCTTCTGATATCATCTGCAGGAAGCTCTTTATCGATCGGAACCGTAACTGCGCCTATGGACATCGTTGCATAATACGATGTAACCCAATTATATGAAGCCTCACCGACTATGGCTACGTGCTTTTCTCTTACGCCTTCAGCTACGAGACCTGTGCCCATAGCAATGATATACTCTCTTGTTTCTGCAAATGTTTTCTTTGTAACTTCACTCTTGTGAGGATTTTCCTTAAATGAATAAGCAACTCGGTCAGGATACTTCTTTGCAACATTCTCAGTCATTATTCTGAAATCCTTGAAAACCGTAGTCTCATACAAAGGATAATTCTTTTTTCTGTTAGAACCCATTATCTTTTCTCCTTTTTAATAATTAAAAACGTACTTTTTCTTCGATATATGCTTTAAGGTCAGCAATAGGAAGTCTTATCTGGTCCATGGTGTCTCTATCTCTGATAGTCACGCAACCGTCATTCTCGGACTCAAAGTCATAAGTAATGCAAAGGGGTGTGCCAATTTCATCTTGGCGTCTATATCTCTTACCGATAGAGCCTGTTTCGTCAAAGTCAACGTTAAAGTATTTCGAAAGCTCACAGTAAACCTCGTCAGCCTTGTCAGAAAGCTTCTTGGACAAAGGAAGAACAGCCGCCTTTATAGGAGCAAGCGCGGGATGAATGCGAAGCACTGTTCTGACATCATTCTTCTCTGCATCGATAACTTCTTCATCATATGCATCGCAAAGTACCGCGAGCACGCTTCTTTCAACACCGAGAGAAGGCTCGATAACGTAGGGTGTATATCTTTCGTTTGTCTCGGGATCAAAGTATGTGAGATCCTTTTTGGATTCATTTTGATGCTGTGTAAGGTCGTAATCAGTTCTGTCAGCAACACCCCAAAGCTCGCCCCAACCGAATGGGAACAAGAATTCAAAGTCAGTTGTTGCCTTGGAATAGAAGCAAAGCTCCTCGGGATCGTGGTCGCGAAGTCTGAGATTTTCGTCCTTGAGACCGATATCAAGCAACCACTGGTGGCAGAAGTTTCTCCAATATGCGAACCATTCAAGATCAGTGCCGGGCTTGCAGAAGAATTCAAGCTCCATCTGCTCAAATTCTCTTACTCGGAAAATAAAGTTTCCGGGAGTGATCTCGTTTCTGAATGACTTACCTATCTGACCTATACCAAATGGCAGCTTCTTACGTGTAGTTCTCTGTACGTTAACAAAGTTAGTAAAAATACCCTGTGCAGTTTCGGGTCGAAGATAAACTGTGTTCTTGGAATCCTCCGTTACACCCTGAAAGGTCTTAAACATAAGATTGAACTGACGGATATCAGTAAAGTTATGCTTCTTACAAGTAGGACAAGGAATATTATTGTCCTCAACGAAAGCCTTGAGCTCTGCCTGTGAGAACGCATCGATGGGCTTTTCAAGCGTGTGACCTGTTTCAGCACACCAATCCTCAATAAGCTTGTCAGCGCGGAATCTTTCGTGACATTCACGGCAGTCCATCATGGGATCGGAAAATCCTGCCAGGTGACCTGAAGCGACCCAAGTTTGAGGGTTCATAAGAATTGCTGCGTCAAGACCGACGTTATACTTGTTTTCTTGAACGAATTTTTTCCACCAAGCGCGCTTGATGTTGTTTTTAACTTCAACACCGATAGGGCCGTAGTCCCAAGTGTTGC
>CALGCW010000222.1 GCA_937884385.1 uncultured Clostridia bacterium
AGCTTTTGCGGAGCTTTTCTCGAAAAGCGACCCTTTTTAAGCAAAGTAACTCTCCACTAAATCAAAATTTGAAAACTTTTTCAAAAAAGTGGCGTCCTCTCTTGATAATTTGATTTATTTATGTTATACTAATATGAATTATTATGTAAAAAACCGAAAAGGACGGTGAAAAAATGGCAAATTATCGCAGAGGAAGAATAAATGACGAGGTTCAGAAGGAGCTTGCTGCTATCCTTCGTGACGTAAAGGATCCGCGCGTAAAGGATGCTTTCGTTTCCGTGACGGCGGTCGACGTTACGCCCGACCTCAAATATGCAAAGATATACTACAGTGCGCTTCGAGGCGACAAAAAGGAGCTTGCAAAGGGACTTAAGTCCTGCGCGGGATACGTTCGTTCGCAAATAGCGCAGAGGCTTAATTTAAGGATCACCCCCGAGCTCACATTCATACTTGATGACAGCGTTGCGCACGGTGCGCATATTTCAAAGCTTCTTAACAGTATCACCTTTTCCGAGGACTTTGAAGAAGAAGGCAACGGTGAAGAGTAATGCGGGAATTCAGACAGCTTAAGCTTGACGAGGTATGCGCTCTCGTTAAAGAGAGGATGGATACCCTGATCATATTCCACGTGCGTCCCGATGCGGATGCGATAGGCTCGGCATTCGCGCTCAAGCTCGTTCTTGAGGCAATGGGATCGCGGGCGATTTGCGTTTGCGAAAACGAGATACCCTCGCGCCTTGCTTTTCTGACAGAAAAGCATCAGAGAAGCGCAAGATTTGAAAGTCTTGACAAGAGCTTCGAATTTGAAAGAGTCATTACCGTTGACACGGCAAGCCCGAGTCAGCTTGGCTCACTTCAATCGCTGTTTGAAAACAGAGTCGACCTTATGATCGATCACCACGAAAGCGGCACGAGATATGCAGACAGCTACGTTCGCCCCGATTATGCGGCGGCGGGCGAGATCGTTTACGAGATAGCGGAGAGGCTTGTTGAGCTTGGTGAGCTTGAGAAGATACCGCGTGACGCATACGATCTTATTTACGCTGCGCTTTCAAGCGACACGGGGTGCTTTAAGTATTCAAACGTTTCTCCCCATACTCATCTTTGTGCGGCACGTCTTCTTGATGCAGGTGTGGACGCGGCGGAGATCAACCACAGACTTTTTGACTGTAAAAGCGAAAAAATGCTTGCGGCAGAGGCGGCAGGTATTCAAAATATTCAATTCTACAATAACAGGAAGATCGCGGCGGTGCTTTTTCCGTTTTCTCTCAAGCAGAGCCTTGAGCTTGAGGACGAGCATCTTGAGACCCTTGTCGACGTTGCGCGCGCAGTAGACGGTGTAAAGATCGCAATGAGCGTTCGTCAATCCACTGCGTACCGTTCATTCAGAATATCGCTTCGTTCGTCCTGTGGCTTCGACGTGAGTACTGTTGCCAAGAAGTTTGGCGGCGGCGGACACGCGAAGGCGGCGGCTTGCACCATTGAGGCGGATTCCATTGAGTTTGCGACTCGCCTTGTGGTGGATGAGATACACCGTCTTTGGAAGTAAAAAATCAGATCAATTAAAGCAAAAAATACATATATCCCTTCGCCCATTCGCGAAGGAGAAGGAGTTTATTATGACTGAAAAACCAAAATTTTACGTGACTACCGCGATAGCATACGCATCGCGCAAGCCCCACTTCGGAAACACTTACGAGGTAATTATGACCGACGTTCTCGCTCGCTATAAGAGAGCGCGTGGCTATGACGTTTTTTTCTGCACGGGCACGGACGAGCACGGACAGAAGATCGAGGACCTTGCAAAGGAATCCGGTATTTCTCCGAAGCAGTACGTTGACGGAGTTGCAGGGGAGATAAAGGGTGTATGGGATAAGATGAATACCTCATACGATTACTTTATCAGAACTACCGACGATTACCACGAGCGCGCAGTTCAGAAGATGTTCAAGCGCTTCTACGATCAGGGAGATATATACAAGGGCAAGTATGAGGGCTGGTATTGCACGCCCTGTGAGTCCTTCTTCACGGAAACGCAGGCAGAGGGCGGAAAATGTCCCGACTGTGGCCGTGACGTGCAGAGAGCAGAGGAGGAGGCATATTTCTTCAAGATGAGCAAATATGCGCCAAGACTCATCAAGCACATTGAGGATAACCCCGAATTCATTCAGCCCGAGTCAAGAAAAAAGGAAATGATCAACAACTTCCTTAAGGTGGAGGGTGGTCTTCAGGACCTTTGCGTTTCGCGTACTTCCTTTTCTTGGGGCGTTCCCGTTGATTTTGATAAAAAGCACGTCACCTACGTTTGGCTTGACGCACTTTCAAACTATATTACGGCAATAGGCTTTGATCCCGACAAATCCTTTGAGGAGCAGAGTGACGAGTTCAAAAAATGGTGGCCCTGTGACGTTCACGTGATCGGAAAGGATATCCTTCGCTTCCACACTATCTATTGGCCCATTTTCCTTATGGCTCTTGATATTCCTCTTCCCAAGCAGGTGTTCGGTCATCCTTGGTTCAACTTCGGAATGGACAAGATGTCCAAATCAAAGGGCAACGTCATCTATGCCGACGAGCTTGCAGATGAATTCTCGGTAGATGCGGTGCGCTATTACGCGATGAGTGAAATGCCCTATGCAAACGACGGTTCTATCACGTATGAAGCGGTGATCAAGAGATATAACACCGATCTTGTAAACAATCTCGGAAACCTTGTAAAGCGCACGCTTGATATGGACAAGAAGTATTTCGGAAAGAACGTTTATCCGCCCTATGATCCCGATCCGATCGATGCGGAGCTCAAGGATGCGTGCGTGAAGGCGTATGAGTCCTACGTTTCACTTATGGATGAGCTTCACTTTGCAGACGCGCTTGATGCGGTGTTTGCAATGTTCTCAAGAGCGAACAAATATATCGACGAGACTACACCCTGGACGCTTGCGAAGGACGAGACGAAGAGAGCAAGACTTCAGACCGTGCTTTATAATCTCCTTGAGTGCATCCGTTGGGGCGCTATTATGCTTGAGCCCTTCATTCCCGCGACGAGTGAGGAGATCCTCAACGAGATAGGTGCTACCAACCGCGCGTTTGACAGCATCGGTACTCACGTTCAGTTCGGCGGACTTATCGCCGACGGCGAGGTTCAGGATTCGAAGGTCCTTTTTGCCCGTGTTGACGAGGCAAAGAAGCTTGCAGAGCTTGAGGAAAAGAGAAAGGCTCGCTTTGCTCCCAAGGCAGAGGAGCCCAAGATAGAAAAGCCCGAGGGACTTGCACTTATAGGAATTGAGGACTTTATGGCAGTTGAGCTTCGCGTTGCGAAGGTCATTGAATGTGAAAAGGTACCGAAGGCGAAGAAGCTTCTTAAGCTTCGCGTAGATCTCGGCTATGAGCAGAGGCAGGTCGTCAGCGGAATTGCGAAATTCTATGAGCCCGATGCGCTTATAGGCAAGAAGATCGTGCTTGTGTGCAATCTCAAGCCCGCAACTCTTTGCGGAATCGAGTCCAACGGTATGATACTTGCAAGCGGTGAAGAGCAGGTAAGAGTCGTCTTCCTTGACGAAGCAACACCCCTTGGTGAAAGAATAAGATAATTATTTAAGGGGAGAGAGATCTCCCCTTATCTTACAAAGGAACATATTATGAAGTTTTTTGATTCTCACGCGCATTATTTTGATGCGTGGTTTAACGAATACGAGGGCGGTGCAGATGCGCTGCTTTCAAGCTTGTTTGCAGACAAGGTCGGGGCGATAGTCAATATCGCTACCAATCCCCAAAATCTCGCAGAGTGCATCGCACAGGCTGAAAAATATGAAAATATGTACGTCTCATCCGGCATCCACCCCGAGGATTGTCTGTATATTGACGATATTGACGCGGCACTTGCGAAAATTGAAGCGTCTGTCAGCGATGAGAGTGAGCGAAGAGCGAAAAAGATCGTTGCCATCGGAGAGATCGGATTTGATTATCATCTTGAAGATCTGACGGATGAGGTCAAGGAGAAGCAGAGATACGTGTTTGAGGCGCAGATGCAGATGGCGGAAAAATACGGTCTGCCTGTGATAATCCACGACAGGGAAGCGCACGGCGATTGCTTTGAGATGGCGGTCAAGTATGGGGGCGTGAGGGGCATTTTTCACAGCTACAGCGGCTCTGCGGAGATGGCGCGTGAGCTTATAAAGCGCGGTTGGTATATATCGTTTTCGGGTGTTGTCACCTTTAAGAATGCGAGCCGTGTCAGAGAAGTGCTTGCGAGCATTCCGCTTGACAGGCTGCTCATCGAGACCGATGCACCGTATCTTGCGCCGCATCCAAATCGCGGAAAAATGAACCATTCGGGCAATCTTGAATATACTGTAGGCACGATTGCGAGTGTTTTCGGCAAGACTCCCGAGGAGATAGCGAGAATTACTTACCAAAATGCACAGGCAATATACGGACTCGCCCAAATTGAATAGAATATACAAAACAAGGCAGACTTTTTAGTGAAATCTGCCTTTTTTATTACACTTTTTTGATTTTTTGTTGACATATACATAAAAGAGATGATATAATTTTTTTATAAAGTAGCGAAGGAGGATCAAATTATGACAAAAATCAAAACAAATTTGACAGTACTTTTTCTTTTGATCGTTGTGGCTCTTTGCTTTTCATCCTGCAATATGAAGGATAGGGATATCGAGAACGGCATCGTGTTCAACATATACGGTGAAAACTTCATAGTAAGAGATATCACCTATGGGGCAGGGGAGCACGTTGTTATCCCCTCAGAGCATAGCGGAAAACCCGTCACGGTGCTTAGCGATTTGAAATCCTATTATCTCGATTCTTACGGCAGATATGAAACACTCATTTTGCCCGAGAGCATCGAGAGTATCACTGATGATTTTTATTATAATGCTTCAAGCAAGCTAAAATATAACGAATACGAGGGCGGCCTTTACCTCGGTACGGCTGATAACCCCTATTATGCCTTTGTGAAGGTAAAGGAGGTCGAGGCGGCAGAGCTTCTTTCATACGTACCTGCGGATAAGGTAAACGAGCCCGACAAGGCGGGACTTCCCCCACCTGCGTACGTGGAAAATCCAACTGACGTCACGTCCATAGTGCTTCATCCCGACACCGTGATAATTGCGGACAATGCCTTTGCGGGATGTGAGAAGCTTAAAAGCGTCACCATCTCCGATAAGGTCAAAAAAATACCCGTCTACGCCTTTGCAGGCTGTGTGGCACTTGAGACCGTTGAGCTTCCCGAGGGTATAGAGGAAATAGAATATGGCGCGTTTATGGATTGTCAATCGCTCTCATATCTATATATTCCAAGCACCGTCAAAGTAGCAGAGAGCATTTTTTACAGGACCTACTCAAGAGGAGAAGCGAAGCTTAACGTGGTCGTGGGCGAGGGAATGACTGTACTGCCGAACGGCTTATTCCAAAGATGTGATATTCTGCGTTCCGTAGAGCTTCCCGAATCCCTTTGCGAGATGGGATACGCAGCTTTTGAGGGCTGCGGTGCGCTTGCGAGTATTAATATTCCAAACGGTGTTGAAAATATAGAACCTCTTACGTTCAATGGATGCACCTCCCTTGAGAGCATCGTACTTCCCAAAAATTTGAAGACTATCGGACATAATGCTTTCTATCAATGTAGCTCTCTTGCCGAAATATCCGTACCGAACACCGTAAAATCAATAGGAGCCGGAGCTTTTTCAAATTGCAACTCGCTTGCAAGCGTTAAGCTTCCCCCGCTTTTTACCTATGAATGCGGTGCAGGCGTGTTTTTCGACACGGCGATAACAGCGCTTGAGATAGACTATTCGGGAGTTGAGACCGTTCTGCTTGACGGAAGCATTTATACAAAAGATATGACGGCACTTATCACATTTGGCGGTGAGGGAAGTGCGTTTACTGTTCCCGATAGTGTAATCTATATATGTGAGAATGCATTCAGAGACTCAACCCTTACGGAGATCATTATGCCGGAAACCATTCAAAAGATAGGTATGATGGCTTTTTATAACTGCGACGGACTCGTTTCGTTCACAACACCCGAATTTCTGAAGTATCTTGGCGATTGGTGCTTTACAGATTGCGATTCGCTTGAATCCTTCACCTTCTGCTGTGATATTGACACATTTAATTATTGCGACATTTTTGATTCCTGTGATGCGTTGAAAACGGTGCGGTTTTACGGTTATATCGAAAGTATTACCAAATCAATGTTTGAGAAAGTTCCCGCTCTTGAGCGCATAGATAAGCCTGACAGGGTTCCCACCCCCACGGCAGGCGGATATTATACGCGTGACGGTGTGCTTTACTACCAGACTTCCTATGAGGTTTTGGCGTTTTATCCTCGTGGCAAGCGGAATGTGGAGTTTATCGTGCCAGATACCACAATATATATACAAGCAGAGGCATTTAAGGATAATGAATACCTGCAAAAGGTGATTATTTCCGAATCCGTTATCAATATCAACGAAGGAACGTTTGAAAATTGCGCGTCTCTTTCAGAGGTCATATTTCTCGGCGATGCGCTCCGCGTGGTTGCAGACAGAGCATTCAAAAATTGCACGTCTCTCTATGAAATTGTTCTTCCTAATGAGGTAAGCTACATCGGCGAGAGCGCGTTTGAGGGCTGTACCTCGCTCAAAAGAGCAGTTGTTGGATCAAGAACAAGTCTTATCAGAGCCAACGCGTTCCGCGATTGCTCGTCCCTTGTCAGCATTGAGCTTGGGGAAAGGGTGGATTTCATTGAGGAAGGCGCATTCCTCGGTTGTGATAAGCTTGAGAAGATAGTTCTTCCAAGCAATTTCGAAATGTTAAGGGGCGTAGTCTTTGAGGGCCATACTGAGATATTCTACAATGGCACAAAGCGCAACCTGAAGAAGGAAATCAAATATTGGGGCAATGTTAAAAACTCTGCCGACGGTGGCTATTACGTCAACTGCACGGACGGCGCTCTTTGGATAGAGCATAAGAACTGACAGTTATTTTTCATCACACTGATATAAGGAGGTGTTTTCGTGAAAAAAACAATCTTTAAGGCGAGCCTGCTTGTCTGCGTGCTCATTTGTATTCTTGCTTTTACCTCGTGCCAGCAAAATAACGGTGACGTGGTTATTCGCGGCGTGGAATACAGGATATATGATGACTGCTGTACGGTGGTCGATATACGGGGCATTGCCGGTTGGCGAGTTGAGATACCCTCGCACGTTGAGGGTAAGCCTGTTATCAGCATAAGCGTGGATTACAGATGGTTCTTGTTTCCCGATACTATACAGGCAAGAGAATTGATCATTCCCGACACCGTTAAGCACGTCGACGCAAGTGTTTACGAGGAGTGTCATCACCTTAAATACAATGAGTATGAGGGCGGTCTTTATCTTGGAAATGAGGAAAATCCCTATCACGCATTCGTGCGTCCGAAGGATATGCCCGAGCAAGAGACGGTGGAGGCTTATAGACTTGTCACAAAGGACGCCGATCTTCCTGAAAAGGATACCCCTCCGCTTCCGCCCTTTCCTCAAAGCGGACCAAATGCATACAGCTGTACTATACACCCCGATACGGTCATCTTTGCGGATGCCGCTTTTGCAAGCTGCACGGGGCTTAAGAGCATTACCGTTCCGGGAAGCATAGAGACCGTTCCCGAGTACCTTTTTGCAGGTGCGCAAGGCCTTGAAGCTATAGTAATCGAGGAAGGGGTCAAAAACGTTCATCACGGAGCTTTCAGTCAGTGTACATCGCTTAAGAGTGTTAGCTTGCCCGAAAGCCTTGAATATTTCGATGCTAGCTTTGATTATTGCTCAAGTCTTGAGAGCATTGAGATCCCGGACTGTGTGACTTACCTTGGAAATATGTTCAATCATTGCCAATCGCTTAAGTCTGTTTATATAGGCGAAGGCATTGAAAGCATTGAGATCTATGCGTTTGAAGGCTGCACCTCGCTTGAAGCCTTCACGGTGAGCGAGGATAACCCGAATTATGCTTCGATAGACGGCGACCTGTATTCAAAGGACGGTGCGACCCTGATGAAGTATGCGGGCGGTAAGGAGGATACCTTCTTTGAGGTACCCTCGCAAGTAAAAACGCTTTCCTCCGGCGCGTTTGACAGCGCGGTAAATCTTGTTGAGGTGGTTATTCCCGATAACGTTGTGGAATACGATCCCAATATGATGTTTTATAGCTGTACCTCACTTGAAACGCTGACTCTCGGCAAGGGAATTACGGTAATAACCGGTATTATGTTCGGTCACGATAACCCCTTGAAAACGCTCAACGTTTCAAATACGGTCACGATGATAAAGCCACATACTCTTTCATATTGCATCTCGCTTCAAAGCATCAACGTTGAAAGTGGAAATCCGTATTATACTACGGTTGACGGAAATCTTTATTCGTATGATAAAAACGAGCTCATCAAATATTGCCCGGGTAAGCCCGAAGCCGTTTTTGAAGTGCCGTATTACGTCCAAAAGATCGGGTCTTACGCATTTTTCAGAGCAGATAATTTAGCAGACGTGAAAATGGGTGATACTGTGACCGAGATCGGCACGTATGCCTTCGCAAGCTGTAAAAAGCTAAAGGATATAAAGCTTAGCGAGGGTGTCACCAAAATATCGGAAAATATGTTTTACGGTTGCGAGTCGCTTGAGAACGTCATTCTCGGAAAGAACGTGACCGTTATTGAAAGAGAAGCCTTCTATTGCTGTGGCTTTAACGTCAAGATACACGCTCCGCGCACGCTTCAATATATAGAGCGCGACGGACTTGGATATGCGGACGTCGTCTTTGACGGCACGAAGGCAGAGTGGCAGAGAATACACGAAAGAAGCCTTGAAAAGGATCCAAGATACAGTGAATACCAAAATTACTCGGTTTACTGCACCGACGGACATCTGTTCGTGGATAATCAATAAGTGGAGAAAAGCACCCATAGGGTGCTTTTCTTAATTGTGTTGACAAAGCTCTGTATTTGTGGTAAAATATGCGTGTATTGGTACAAAAAATACAACAAAACGGAGAATTGTAATGAACGCAGTGGATACAGAGGTTTTTATTTCTTTTAAAAATACCGATTTTTCAGGTAATCTCACACGCGACAGGCAAGTAGCGCAGGAGCTTTACGAGGAGCTTAACGCAAGGGGGATACATACGTTTTTCAGCGATGCAACCTTGCTGACTCTCGGTCAATCCATATACAAAAGGGCGATAGATGAAGCCCTTGAAAGCACAAAGATACTTGTGGTCGTTGCCACAAGCAGAGAATTCCTTGAAAGTGAATGGGTAAAATATGAGTGGGAGAGCTTCCACCAGGATATCCTTTCGGGAATGAAGCGCGGTGCGCAGATCGTGCCCTATCTTGGTTCTCTTACACGCGAGCAGACCCCAAGATCTCTTCGCGACTTTCAGACCTTTCATATAGGTGCAAACCCTGTTTTTGCAGTGGTCGATTTTGTGCAAAAGGCGCTTGAAAACTCGAAGCAGCAGGAAAGCGCGGTCAGCCAATTCTCAAACGAGGAAAAGCAACACGCAAAAAGTGAGCTTGCGAGCAAAAGAGTTCGCAATTCGCTTTATTCCTCCGAAACCAACCGAGAATATGACCGTCTTCGTGTTCAGTCGAAAAATACGCACGAGTGCGATATGTCGGTATTCAACAAGATAAGAAACGAGCTTGGTGACAGGCCTCTTTGGATACTTGACGTCGGATGCGCCTATAATTTTGTCGGAAATATGCGTTTTGGAAATATGGAGAACGTTAAGGTCCTTGGTATAGATATAAGCGAAAAATGTCTTAAATATGCCGCAGAGCACAGCGATCCCGAAAAGTTTACCTTCCGCCGCATCGACCTTGAATCATCCGATCTTGAGGAACAGTTGAGGGGAATAATGCTCGAGCTTGGCATTGAAAGCTTTGATATTATGTTTGGAGCGCTCGTTTTCCATCACCTCAAAAAGCCCATCACCGTTTTGAAGAGACTCAGGCACTTTTTGTCGGATGACGGATATATGGTAGTGAGAGGTTCCGATGACGGAAGTGTTATCGCATTCAATGATGACGGTTTGACTCAAAAGATAATTGAAAAGTGCATAAACACAGTTGGTTTTTCCGACAGGCAGAACGGCAGAAAGCTTTATAATCAGTTGATCGATGCGGGATACAGCAACGTCAGACTTGAAACCTCGCTCAAGGATATCAGTAATAAGAATATTGACGGCAGAGATGAGATATTTTTTGAGAGATTTTCATACAGGATCAATTATTTCCAAAAGATACTCGATGCCGATCCCACAAATCAGCAGAAGAGAAACGATTACCTCTTTATGAAGTATGCTCTTGAAGAGCTTGAGGAAAAGTTTTCCGAGCACGATTTTTGGTATTGCGAGCACGATTTCATCGCATACGGCAGAGCAAAATGATATAAATAAAAAAGCACCCACGGGTGCTTTTTTGATTTATCGGGGAGAAGTTACAGCGGAGGGATTTTCGCTTTTTTGAAAAAAAGCTCGCAAAAAACTTTTATCGCTTGGGTTTGTGCATATTCTGCGTAAATTTTCGATAATTCACGGGTGAATTATCGGTTTTGAAATCCCATCGAT
>CALGCW010000223.1 GCA_937884385.1 uncultured Clostridia bacterium
TGAAAAAGTACCTTGGCAACGGTGGCGATGTTGTGATCCCCGACGGCGTGTACGAGATTGGTAGTTCTGCGTTTTATGGTTGCAAGGAACTGAAAAGCGTAACCCTCCCCGATAGCGTTATGAGAATCAGAGGGTCTGCGTTCCAAGATTGTGAGGGACTTACCGAAATCCCTATTCCCGCCCGTGTTGAAAACGTTGAAGACTGGGCGTTTCAGGGCTGTACGGGCCTTACTGATGTTACCGTTCTCGGCAGCAATACGATGATCAGCAAATGGGCGTTTTATGAATGCTCACCGGATCTCTGGTTCGATGTGCCGGAAAACAGCAAAGCGAGTAAGTTTGCGGAACGCTATGAGGATGACAGGCTTTGGTCGGATGATGATTATAATCCGCATTGAGAAAAGCGAAGCAACGGCTCGCATACCCATTCAATCTACGATATTACATTGAACAAATAAGGAGGCAGCACCATGAGGTATTTGACTTGGGATGAAGTAAAAAGCCTTGACAAATTCTTGGTCGAGGACAATGACGATGCCGTCGGCATCGAGATCCATACCGGATTCTGTGATCTATCAGCGGACAACTGCTACGGCAAGCCGGAAACAGTAAAGGCTTATTCTCTGGAGGAACTTGCCGGCGGTGATTTTATCCGGATGGGAACAAAAACCCTGCGTGCAGTGGTGAGCAATCGTCTTTATTGGACGGATAGTCAGAATTGGGTTGAAAATTCGGGCACGGATGCTACCTATATCGGTGCCTGCCGGGGGAACAGATACGAATATGAGCGGGCGATACTGACCTTCAAGGATACGCTGGAACGGCTGCCGGACGAGGAAGTGATTTCCCTGAAACACTTCCTGGTCAGGGACAACAAACGGGTCAAAGGGGTGCGCATCATGCCCGGGTATATGGGCATCGGCGGCTCCAATACCTCCGGTTTTTCCTCGGATAGTGAGCGGATTCGGGATTACCCTCTGGAATATCTGAAAAACAACGAATTTATATGGGTCCAGGGCGTTTCTGTTCGGGCGCTGGTGGATGATGTGCTGTATTTCTGCCGCGAGGGCGCTGACGGAAACAGCAAGGTTTTCACCCTGAATTATAGAGAACGGGATACCATTTTTCGTGGTGAGGGTGTCGCCTATGATACGATCGCTGCAACGGAAGTTGTATTGCTGCTTAAGTAAGAGAAAGTGAGGAATAACAATATGGCTTGGAGAAGTTACTATGTTAACTGTGAAAAAATATATGGCATAGACGAAGAAGAAAAAGACGTTTGCATTATGTACGACTTAAATATCCCACCCCACGGCGGCATCCGAGAGGAATGGACAACCAGGGGAATGAAGAACGGTACGTCCAAGGTTTTATTTGTGGAGTATCGCAAGGAGGACGACGATCCCGACGGTGTATGGGAAGCTTTTGGTATGAAGGCAGAATCGGTATATACCTTTACGGTAAATGCGAAAGAGGCAGATCCCGAGAAGCTGTTTGTCTACACCCTTTATAAGGACGGCAAGCTTGGTGTCGGATTTGATATCGATACCGATACCGCCCGCGCTATTTTAGTATTTTCCATCCCTCAGAATATAACTGCTGAGCAATTGCTTGCCGTTGCGAAAAAAGCAGAGGATGCTCCGCGAGACTTGGGAGCAGTGGAGCAGATTGTTGTTGAAGAGCTGCTGAATGGTGCGGATGATATGCTGTGCTTGGCATTCTTCAACTTTTAAGAGCACATTGCAGGAAAGGAATAACAAATGAGTAACCAAAACAAAAAATGCTTTAGCCTTCAATCCTTGGCAGACGAGGTAGTCACCCGTCCTGCACCTGAAAGCTGTGAGGAGATCGCTCGTCTTCTCTCGGATCTGCCGCTTTGGAGTTCCTTTATCAATAAGACTCCCAAGCCCGAGCAAAAAAGAGCGTATGAATTGCTAAAGGAAAAGTCCGTCTCTCCCACCCCGGAGGAAATTCTGTTTATGGCAGAGATCGGTTGCGGAAAATATCATAAGATCCGCCAAGATGGGGACTTCGATGGCTTTGCTTCGGCCAAAGCAAAGGAGCTATATAAACGGTATTACGAGCTGACAGGCAGTGAAGAGGTAAAGTATATCCTTAATAACTTTGATGATTTCGCTAACTTGTGTTACAGATCATACTCGCGCAGAAGAAACCGAGATGATCGAGCGGCCTTACGCGAAAACGCAACTCTGTCGACTTCCCGTGATCCCGATAGCGAGGAATGGAAGAAATAAAACTTAGCTAACAAAAAAGGAGTGATGCGAATGGCAAAAAAGCTCTATTTACATATCAAATGGGATGAAACAAAAGAAAAAAACGGTTCCAAAGCCGGTGATGATGGCGTTTATGACATAGAAATCACCGAGGGCTGTGAAGTAAAGCTTTTTGGGCATAGCGAAAAAGCAATCGTTAGAAGGCTCACCGATGACGAGGTAACTCTGTTTGTTCCGAACAAAGGCGAGTATGTCTTCAAATTAAACGAGACTGCAAGGATCTCCTACACAAGCGGCTATCAGGTTGCGGGAGACTGGGTGGATGAAAGCTTGATCTTTGATGTTAAGCTATCCGATATGTCCCTAAGTGAATACGAGAGATCTCTGCCGGACTTTGAGATCAAGGACGGTGTACTCATCAAGTCACGTGCAAAGGGTGACGTGATCGTTGTTC
>CALGCW010000224.1 GCA_937884385.1 uncultured Clostridia bacterium
TTTGCCAAAACGGATATTCAACCACTGATCAACGAAGGAGCAACAACCGAAGATCTTGCCGCATCCATTTTTCAAGCGGTAGTCAATCAGACGATCTCGGGACTTGCCTGCGGAAAGCCGATACGCGGTACGGTTGCTTTCCTCGGCGGCCCGCTTCACTTTATGCCGGAGCTAAAAAAGGCGTTTATCCGTACATTGAAGCTCATGCCCGAAAATATCGTTGATCCCGACAATTCGCATCTGTTTGCGGCAATGGGAGCAGCGCTTGAAGCAAACGATGAGCAAAGTATTGAGATCGAAGCATTGATCGCACGTTTGGAGGAAGGTGTTGCGGTCGCATATGAAATGCCAAGACTCGAGCCATTATTTGCCACGGATAAGGAGTACGAGGATTTTACAAAGCGGCACGAGCTTGCCGTTTTGCCAAAAGGAGATCTTGCGACGTATACGGGAGAATGCTACCTTGGCATTGATGCCGGCTCAACTACGACCAAAATGGCTCTTATCGGAGCCTCGGGAGAGCTTTTGTATTCCTTCTATGCAAACAATCAAGGTAACCCTATTGAAACGGCAAAAGCGGGTATCGCAGAGCTGCAAAAAATTTTACCCACTACCGCGAAAATTGTCAGATCGTGTTCCACAGGATACGGTGAGGCACTTTTGAAATCTGCTTTTTCTCTTGATGAGGGAGAGGTAGAAACGATTGCGCATTGTACTGCGGCATCGTTCTTTGATTCCGACGTGGATTGTGTTCTTGATATCGGCGGTCAGGATATGAAATGCATCAAGCTCAAAAACGGCTCGGTCGATACGATCCTGCTCAATGAGGCTTGCTCATCGGGATGCGGTTCGTTCATCGAGAATTTTGCAAACTCGCTCGGATACAGCGCAGACGAATTTGCAAAAGAAGCATTGTATGCGCCGAGTCCCGTGGATCTCGGTACTCGCTGTACCGTGTTTATGAATTCCAACGTAAAGCAGGCACAAAAAGAAGGGGCATCGGTATCGGATATTTCTGCCGGACTTGCTTATTCGGTAATTAAGAATGCGCTTTTCAAAGTAATCAAGTTAGCGGATGCGAAGGAGCTTGGCGATCATATTGTCGTGCAGGGCGGAACTTTTCATAACAAAGCCGTATTGCGAGCCTTTGAAAAGGTTGCAGGCACAGAAGCAATTTGTCCCGATATTTCGGGCTTGATGGGCGCTTTCGGTGCGGCTCTTATCGCAAAACAGCATTATCACGGCGAAGAAACAACAATGCCGCCTCTTGCCGATATTTTGAATCTTACATATACGCAAACGAGCAGAAGGTGCGGCGGGTGCTCCAATAACTGTATGCTGACGGTAAATCAATTTCCGAACAACAGAAAGCATATTTCGGGTAATCGCTGTGAAAAAGGAAACGGAGGCTCGGCATCGGGAAGCAAGGGCGCGAACCTTATGGAATATAAACGCAACCGCATTTTTGATTATGAGCCGCTTTCCGAAAACGAGGCTACGAGAGGAACGGTAGGAATACCGAGAGTTCTGAACATATATGAGAATTATCCGTTTTGGGCTACCTTCTTCAAAAAGATCGGAATAAGAGTCGTACTCTCTCCGTTCTCGGACAGAAAGATCTACGAGCTTGGTATGGAATCAATTCCGTCAGAATCCGAGTGCTATCCCGCAAAGCTCTCTCACGGTCATGTGGAATGGCTTATTTCACATGGGATTAAAACCATTTTCCATCCTTGCGTATATTACGAGCATCAGGAAACTCCTAATGCACAGAACCACTATAATTGCCCAATCGTTGTTTCTTATGCCGAGAATTTGAAAAACAACGTAGAGGCAATCACCTCAGGACAAGTAAAGTACATTCGCCCCTTTATGTCCTTTGCAAACGAGAAATCGGTTGCCCACAGAATGGTAATGCTATGCCAACAGGAGTGGAACATTCCCGAAAACGAAGTGCGAGCTGCGGTAAAGGCAGCTTGGCAGGAGCAGCTCAATGTCAAAGATGACATCAGGAAACAAGGCGCAAAGATACTGTCGGAGATGGAGCGGCGCGGCGGCAAAGGTATTGTGTTGGCAGGTCGTCCGTATCACATTGATCCCGAAATCAATCACGGTATTCCCGAGCTGATTGCATCATACGGGCTTGACGTATTTACCGAGGATAGTCTGCCCATAGATTTTGAACCCTCAAGACCTGTGCGAGTGGTGGATCAGTGGGTTTATCATTCAAGACTTTATACAGCGGCAGAGTTTGTATGCAAAAGAAATGATCTTGAACTGATACAGCTTAATTCTTTCGGATGCGGACTTGACGCGGTAACGACCGATCAAGTGTGCGAGATACTTGAAAAAAGCAATAAGCTTTATACCGTGCTGAAAATTGATGAGGTAAATAATCTTGGAGCGGTCAGGATTCGTATTCGAAGTCTTATTTCCGCAATGAAAATGAGGGAGCAGGAAGGGATAAAGGCGCTTCCTAAGCCTGCCCAATATCACCGCACGGAATATTCAAGAGCAATGCAGAATGAGAAATACACCATAATCGCTCCGCAAATGTCGCCTATCCATTTTGAAATTCTTGAGCCCGTTTTTTCAAAGCATGGATATAACATCGTTATTCTCGACAATGATAATCGAGGTGTGATCGATACGGGACTAAAATACGTTAACAATGATGCGTGTTTCCCGTCAATCACGGTTGTCGGACAGATCATGGATGCGGTATTGTCGGGGAGATACGATACAAACAAATTGGCTATTATCATGTCGCAAACAGGTGGCTGTTGCCGTGCGAGCAACTACATCGCCTTTATAAGACGTGCGCTCGATAAGGCAGGATATTCTCATATCCCCGTAATTTCATTTAATGCAAACGGCATGGAAAAGAACGAGGGCTTCAAGCTTACGCCGCCGCTCATTCTCAATGCGGCACGTGCAATCGTTTACGGCGATTTGTTTATGAAATGTCTATATAGAGTACGCCCGTATGAGTTAACTGTTGGCTCGGCAAACGCGCTTCATACAAAGTTGCTGGAAATATGTATCGACTCTCTTGTGAATCCAAAGAGCCAATATCGATTTAAGACGGTATGCGAAATGATCGTAAAGGAGTTTGATGAGTTTCCAATTGATGAAACGCTACGCAAACCGAAAGTAGGTGTGGTCGGTGAAATACTCGTTAAGTATATGCCGCTTGCGAACAATCACGTGGTAGAATTGCTTGAAAAAGAAGGTGCAGAGGCGGTCGTCCCCGATTTGATAGATTTCTTCAATTACAGTCTATCCAAGGGAAAGTACAGACACAAGTATTACGGTACATCAAAGATGGGTGAGGTCGTTTCGGTTGCGGCAGTCCGTGCAATCGATTGGATAAGAAAGCCTGCATCCGATGCGCTTCGCAAGAGCAAGCGGTTCAAGCCTCCCGTGCCTATCGCAGAGGTTGCCGAAATGACCAAGCCGTTCTTATCCCTTGGAAATCAATACGGAGAGGGATGGTTTCTTGCAGGCGAGATGGTTGAGCTGATCACGCACGGAACGCCGAATATAGTATGTATTCAGCCATTTGCGTGTCTCCCGAATCACGTAGTCGGCAAAGGCGTTATCAAAAAACTCCGTGAAACCTATCCGCAGGCAAATATCGTTGCCGTGGATTACGATCCCGGAGCAAGCGAAGTCAATCAGTTAAATCGAATTAAATTGATGCTGTCTGTAGCAAAGAAAAATATATAACGGTAAGGTATATAAAAACTGTTTCTAAGAAAAATGACAAATAAGCATCACCTTGGGAGAAAAATGAAATGCAGGCTTTAGAATACAATGCTGTTATGAAAACACCTATAGGATACCGTATCGGTTTCGCTATCGTGCAGATTACAGATCAGATTGTTAGTGGGTGTATTCGCTTTTTTGAAAAAGAAGGAAAATATCAAGGAACAATTGATAGTAACGGGAATATGACTATACAAGGCGAAATGCCTTCACCAAATGAAGTTATCAAATTTAATGGGATTGGGAAAATAAGCTTTTATTCTCTCCATTTGGAACTATCGACAGTAAATTTTGTATATGAACTTGATGGAACGGCAAGAAGATAGTAGCTTTATTATGCGGAGCAGGAGAGATACGAAATGGTGACGAAAAAATTTGAAACAAGTACAATTTAACGAACGGAAAGGATATTTCAGCCAAGCAAAACAAACGATTTCTTTGAATAAATCAAACCGCTATGCTGCTCTCGGCTCTATAAAATGTGATGAAGAATAGCATTTTGATTATCAATTCAAAAGAAAAAGAAGCAATCGAGATACAAAATCGTTTACAAGGTGCAGATACTGACATTTACATTGCATCCGATATGCAAACGGCATTGATGCTATTTGTAAAACACAACTTTTGCCTTATTATTTTAGATGCGTGTATGTCTGCAGAGGACGATCATAAGCTGTTGAAGGCAATGAGGACTGCAAAATCAACGCCCATTATGGTTTTGTCCTCAAAAACGGATCACTCGCACAGGATACACGCTTTACGGGCAGGCGCACACGCATATATGGGACAACCATACACGCAAGAAGAATGTATGGCACAAGCACACTCGCTTATGCAACTGTATTCCGATATTGCTCCCGAAGGAAACCTATGTTACACATTGGCTTTTGGAAATGAGCTTATTATTGATCCGATCACAAGACAGGTGTTCATACACGGAAAAGAACTGAAATTCACTCGTAAAGAATTTGATCTGTTGTTCCGCCTTGCAAGCAATCCCGGAAAAGTGTTTACCCGTGAACAATTATACGATCACATATGGGATGACCAAGCCGCATACAACGTGGACGATGTAGTAAAGCACCATATTAAAACACTTCGCAAAAAGCTCACCTCTTCAAACGCAGAATACATAAAAAACGTTTGGGGCATTGGTTATCGCTTTGAACACGATACAGAAAAAGACGGTGAGTGATCACCGCCTTCTGTCCTGAGATGATAGTGAGCTCCTGAGCTGCTGTCTCAACAAGCTTCTTGTCACCTGTAGCGTCACCTACACCCTCGTTGATAGTGATCTTCACGAGCTTAGGGCACTGCATTACAGTAGTGTAATTGAAGTCCTTCATAAGCTTCGGCACGATCTCCTCCTTATATACCTTCTTCAAAGCTGGAACATATCCTGCTGGAAGTGCTGCAACTTCTGCTGTATTATTCTTCTTTGCCATTACTTAATCTCCTCTCCAGATTTTTTAGCATAACGGACATTCTTACCATCAACCATCTTGCGGCCGATTCTTGTAGGAGCACCTGTCTTAGGGTCAACTACCTGAAGGTTAGAGATGTGTACGCCTGCCTCCTGTTTAACAATACCACCCTGAGGATGCTTTGGGTTTGGTTTAGTGTGCTTGCTTACGATGTTGATGCCCTCAACGATAGCGCGATCCTTTGAAGGGATTACCTCAAGCACCTTACCGGTCTTACCTTTGTCGTTACCGGC
>CALGCW010000225.1 GCA_937884385.1 uncultured Clostridia bacterium
AGACATTGGTGATATTTTCAGCAGCTTTTTCGGCGGAGGCTTTGGTGGCGGCTTCGGTGGTTCTTCCTCAAGTCGCAGAAATGCGCCGCAGAGAGGTGAGGATATCGGAGTACGCATTACCTTGACCTTTGAAGAGGCAGCATTCGGTGTTAAGAAGGATATCTCCTATAACAGAATACAAAAATGTGACGAGTGTCACGGCTCGGGCGCCGAGAAGGGAACTCAGGCGGAGACCTGTACTTCCTGTCGCGGCACGGGTCAGAAGCGCGTTATGCAGAGAATGGGCGGTATGCAGTTCCAGACGACCGTCACCTGCGATAGCTGTCGCGGAACGGGTAAGATAATCAAGAATCCTTGCTCTAATTGCCGCGGAACAGGCTATGTGAAGATCACCAAAAAGCTCACAGTCGATATTCCTGCAGGAATAAACGAGGGCGAGAGGATAGCGCTTCGCGGACAGGGCTCCGACGGCAGAAACGGAGGACCTGCGGGCGATCTTATCATTCAGGTCAGCATAAAGCCGCATAAGATCTTCAAGCGCGAGGGCTACAACGTTTATTGCGATGTGCCCGTTACGGTCGCTGAAGCAACGCTTGGCGCGGAGATAGACGTACCAACGCTTGAAGGCGACCACAAGTACAATATTCCCGAGGGAACACAGCCCGGAACGCGTTTTACTCTGAAGGGTAAGGGAATACAAAATCTCAATTATCCAAACAGACGCGGAGACCTTATATTTACTGCGGTGGTCGAGATACCCAAGGGACTTTCGCAAAAGCAAAAGGATCATATGCGCGCCTTTGCAGATAGCTGTGGAGAAAGCAATTACAAGAAGAGAACGAGCTTCTTTAAAAATCTATTTGACTGATGGAGGGCAAAATGACGGATCCCGATTATATTTGCGGTGAAAGCACCGAAATAAAGGATTGGACTCAGATAAAGGTGACGGTTGCGCTTGAGCATCTTGACACTGCAATGGCAGTGATGAGCGTTCTTGACAACAACCTTATGGTCGAGGATTACTCCGATATCGACCTTAAGACCTGCTACGGCGACCTTATCGATGAAAGCATACTTAATGCTGACAAGAGCATTGCTTCGGTCTCGCTCTTTTTGCCTGCTGACCAAAATTACAGTATGGCTATTTCCTTTATTTGCGAGAGACTTGAGGCTGAGGGTGTTTCACCCAAGGTCGAGATAGTCGGAGTAAACGAGGAGGACTGGGCAAACTCGTGGAAGAAGTATTACACGACCTTGCATATTGGAAAGAGAACGGTCATCGTTCCTATGTGGGAGGACTATGAAGCAAAAGACGGTGAGATAGTCGTAAAGATGGACCCCGGAATGGCTTTTGGAACGGGCTCGCATGAGACGACCCGCCTTGTCATAGAGCTTCTTGAAAAATACACAAAGCAGGGTGTTAGGATGCTTGACGTAGGCTGCGGAAGCGGAATCCTTGCCATTTGTGCTTCAAAGCTCGGTGCGGGCGAGTGCAAGGCATATGATATCGACCCCGTTGCTGTCAAGGTAGCTAATGAGAACATAGCAGAGAGCGGTCAGGAGAACATCACCTGCGAGGTCTCGGACCTTCTCAAGTCCGTTGATCTTGACGGCGGAAAATATGATCTTATTTGTGCTAACATAGTCGCGGATATCATCATAAGAATGACGCCCGATATTGGCAGATTTATGAAGGATGACTGCGTGCTTCTTTGCTCCGGCATCATACGTGAGAGGGCGGACGACGTTATAGCAAAGCTGAGTGAATACGCCTTGAAGGTGGTTGAAAGGCTTGACGATAACGGCTGGTGCGCGCTTGCGGTAATGAAAAATAAAGCATAAATACAAAGGACCTCGAAAAGAGGTCCTTTTATTAGTTTTTTATAATATTTTATTTACAAATAATGCAAAAAGCCCTTTACAAATATATACAAATGTGGTATAATTAGCTAATAATATAGGGGAAGTGTTTCCTCAAGACTTTTTTGCTTCAATTCAGTATATTTTTTTGGAGGAGATATATATGAAAAGATTATTTATTGCGGTAATGCTTATTATCGCTGTGCTTACGGTTTCGGTATTTGCTACCTCTTGCGAGCAGGAAGAAACGTTTTGCACTCACACAGACGTTTCAAGTGAGGTGATCGAACCAACCTGTGTATCGGAGGGATATATGGTCAACACCTGCTTGGATTGCGGATACGTTTACCACGATACGTTCGTTGAACCTTCAAACGAATACCATTCTTTGGTTATTGTCGAGGAAAAGGCTCCTACCTGTACCGAAGAAGGTTTTGTGACGGTGGCATGCGTTTTGTGCGGTGTCAGCGATACAGAAAAATTAGAGAAAGATGATCACGCCTATTCTGAATGGGTGACTGTGAAGGAGACTACCTGCACAGAGCTTGGCTATGAGGAAAGAGCCTGCACGGGTTGCGGACTTGTTGAAACGAAGGAGGCTACCAAAACTCTCAATCACAACTACGTTCACCACGTAAGCACTCTTCCCACTTGCACAGAAGAGGGCTACACAATGAGCTATTGCGCTGATTGCGGTCTCGTCTATAAAACTGCTACAGCACCTCTTGCAGAGCATACATACGATGCAGGCAAGGTTATAGACCCCACTTGCACAGAGGAAGGATACACACTCTTCACTTGCACATATTGCGGTTATGAGCACAAGGATCTTTACACACCCGTTATCGACCACAAGTTCGGTGATTGGGTAGTGACTGTTGAGCCCACCTGCGAAAACGGTGGCGAGGAAGCAAGAGTTTGCGAGGATTGCTCGTACCTTGATACAAAGCACGTTGTAGGTCACGATTACAAGGTGACAACTCACACGCCTACTTGTGACAACCCCGGCTACGATGCGCACGTTTGTGAGAAATGCGGTCATTCCTATGCTGACAATTACGTTGAGGCACTCGGACACGCTTTCGGCGATTGGTATGCGGTTGAAGGAACTGACAACGTAAAGCGCCGTGATTGCAAATGCGGTCACTATGAAATAATGACAGTACCCGTAGAAGGATAATATCAGAGAGAGGGCACAGGAGGAATGAACATGAAAAAGATTATTTACGTATTGCTCATAACAATGCTCTTGATGGGCGCGTTGCTTATGACGGCGTGCACACCTGATAACGGAGAGCACGTTCATACATTTACCGAAGAAGTGGTAGAACCCACTTGCATTGACAAGGGATATACAGAGCTCACCTGCTCTGAATGCGGATACGTAAGACGCGACAGCTTCACAGAGCCCGATCCCCAAAAGCACATTTACGAAAAGGTTGAAGAGGTTGCTTCCACTTGCACCGCTGCGGGTTATCTTAAAGAGGTTTGCTCCGTTTGCGGCGATGAGAAGGTGACCGATAAGGCTGTTGCAAAGCACGAGATGGATGCTTGGTATATTGCAGTTGAATCCACCTGTACCACAAAAGGAACGGAAAGAAGAAACTGCAAAAACTGCGATCATTATGAAACCAAGGAGCTTGCTCTCGCAGGGCACGCTTACGGTGAATGGGAGGTTTCAATTGTAGCGGACTGCAACGGCGGTGAGGACAAGAGAATCTGCGCTGATTGCGGACACACAGATACGCGAGCAACTGCTCCCGTTCATAAATTCTCGACCGAGGAGCACAAGCCCGATTGCTTTAATTACGGATATACCACATATACATGTGACCTTTGCGGACACACAGAGGATCGCGACTACGTCGATCCAAATGGTCACGACGACGAACCCATAAAGGTAGTTGAGACGAGCTGCACAGAGCAGGGATATACAGTTTACAAATGCAAGGTCTGCGGAGAAGAGCATACCGTTATGAGTGAACTTCTCCCCGAAGGACACGCATACGATGCGGTAGTCACCGCCCCCACCTGTACGGAAATGGGTTATACCACATATACTTGCACGGTTTGCGAGCATTCCTACGTTGACGGATATACATCCCCCGAGCACGACTTGGGCGAATGGGTAATGGCTGTTGAGCCTCATTGCCCGACTCTTGGTGTTGAGAAGGCAAAATGTGTAGTATGCGGTCACGTATCAGAGAGATTTGTTGACCCCAAGCACGAATATGTTGCTACCGTAACGGAGCCCACGTATTGCACAGAGGGTTATACCACATACACCTGCGCTTGCGGTGACAGCTACGTTTCAGATTATACGCGCATCGTTATTACCGAGGGACTTGAGTATAAGCTTCTTCTTGATAACAGCGGATATGTTCTTTTCAGCATAAGAGGCTTTGAGGGCGATATGCTCGTAATTCCCGAAAGCATTGAGGGAATCGAGGGCTGGGGAACTCTTCCCGTCGTTGAGATCAGACATAACACATTTGAAGGATATACCGGCATCAAGACGGTCGTAATTCCCGAAACAGTTACACTTATAGGTCTTTCAGCATTCGAGGGCTGCGAAGATCTTGAATTGATCATCTATCGCGGCACTATGGCACAGTGGGAAGAGGTAGTTAAGTGCAACAACTGGGATCTTGGAACGGACGAATATACCGTTCGTTGCACCGACGGTGACATTGCTAAGTAATATTGCTTTATAAAGAGATGCAGGACGTAAAGTTCTGCATCTTTTTTGTCGAAATTCTGAAAAAATATCTCAAAATATACTTTACAAAAGGAAAGAAATGTGGTACAATGATTAAAATAGTGGAGAAGTATGCCTGAATGATACATTATAGCATCTTCTGTTGCGAGCATATAATATAATTGTTGAGATAGAATTGTTCCTCTGTTTCCTGCATTTGGAAATAGGATAACTTGATTTGATTTCTTCAATATCGCAGAAATTTGTTTTCGGAGGAAATGAAAATGAAAAAAATTTATCTTGCTTTACTCATTGTTTCCATAGTCTTGGGAACGATGCTCCTCGTTTCTTGTGATGATACCACCACCACAACGACGGAGCCTCCCGTGGAAAATCCTGAGCACGTACACACACTTACTGAAGAGGTGGTCGAGCCTACATGCAACGCAGGCGGTTATACTCATTACGTTTGTGAAGAGTGCGGCTACGAGTTCCGCGATAATTTCGTGGATCCTGACGATGAAAAGCACGTATATACAGAGAATGTCATAGCTCCTACTTGTACGAAGGAGGGTTATACCGAGCACGTTTGCGAGGTTTGCGGTGATACCTATCAGGATAAGACAGTACCCGCTACACATACCTTTACAGATTGGTACAATACCATCGATCCTTCTTGCCAGACTCAAGGTATGAAGCGCAGAGATTGCGTATACTGCAGTTATTACGAGGAGGAACAGCTTGATGCGGCTCATCCTTATGATGTGGTGGTGACGGATCCTACCTGTGATACAGAAGGATATACAACTTACACCTGCAAGGAATGCGGTCATTCCTATATTGAAAAGGGAGGTAATGCTCTCGGTCACGCTTTCGGCACGAACGAATGGTACGTTTATGCTGACTCTACCTGCGAATCAAAGGGTGAAGAGAGACGCGATTGTACAAGATGTGAGGGCTATGAATCCAGAGAAATACCCAAGCACCATTATGACACCCCCGTACATGTTGATGCAACCTGTGATAATCCCGGATATGACGGACATGCGTGCTCTGATTGCGGCGACGTAAAGATAGACGCTATCATTCCTGCGCACGGACATAAGTTCGGTGACGAGTGGACTGATGTTGTCGGTATGCCCGGCTATGAGCAGAGAGAATGCGAAAACGGCTGTGGCAAGGTTGAAGTTAGAGTTAAATAATCCGAATAGTAGTTTTTAGGAGGATGTCATGAATAGAATTTTAACATTTATGCTTATTGCGGTCGTGTTGCTCGGCGCAATGCTTATGACGGCTTGTAAAGAAGAACACGTGCACGCTTATACTGAAACTGTTATCACTGCCCCCACCTGTACTGAGGCTGGAGAATCACAGTTTGACTGCGAATGCGGTGATACATATAAGAAAGAAACTCCCCCTGCAGGTCACATCTTTGGTGAGGGTACAGTTGTTGATCCCACCTGCAATACAGAGGGATATACAGAGCACGTTTGCTCTGAATGTGATTATGTAAAGCAGGATACATTCGTTCCCGCTGATAAAGATAATCACAACTACGTATTGGTTGATTCCAAGACACCCAACTGTACGGAATGGGGATATACCAAGGAAGTTTGCGAGTACTGCAACGATGAAATATTTACGGAACTTGAGCCCGTTCACAATCTTATCGACAAGTGGGTGCTCTTCAAGGAACCCACATGTACCGAAAACGGTGAGGAGCGTAAGTACTGCACAAGCTGCTCTTACTACGCAACAAGAGAAGTTCCCGCACAGCACAAGTTTGAGTCGAGATTTGACGTGACCGTTGAGCCCACCTGCTCTGAAAACGGATATGTTCTTCACACTTGCTCGGGATGTGGCTATGAGCTTAAGGATAATTTCGTTCCTGCATACGGTCACGATTGGTTGACGCTTGACGAGGACGAATGGACAACAAGCAAGGAAGCTACCTGCACAGAGTACGGCGAAGAATACAGAAAGTGCGGCACTTGCGAGTACGTTGAAAAGAGATTTATAGACTACGTTCACGAATATACCGAAGAGGTAGTTGCTCCCGGATGCACAACATTCGGATATACAACATTTACGTGCACACTTTGCGGACATACAGAGGTCGGTGCATATACCGAACCCCAGCACACATACGGTGATTGGGTTATCGAGGTCAATCCCACCTGCCAGAGCGTTGGTATGGAAAGAAGAGATTGTCAGTTCTGTGACCACACGGAAAAGCAGGTAATGCCTCCTCAGCACATTTACAACAACGTGACAGTTGTTGAGCCTACCAAGTATAACTCAGGATATACGCTTCACGAGTGTGATTGCGGTGACTCCTATAAGGATGAATTCGTTTCTTCGTTCGGTTCTGAAGGTCTTGAGTTCCAGCTCAGAGTTCTTTGGGATGCTGAAAAGGAAGAAAACGTATACGTTTACGTTCTTACAGGTCTTGGTACCTGCACAGATACTGAGATCGCTATTCCTTCCGAATACAACGGATATCCCGTTGCAGTTATCGGAAATATGGTATTCTACGGCAGAGACGATATCACAGCCGTTTACATTCCCGAATCCGTAACGAAGATCGAGATCGGTTCCTTCTGGTACTGCGGCGGTCTCATTGAGATCCACTATGAGGGTACAAGAGTTGAGTGGATGGATATCAATATGCCTTCTGACTGGAACAAGCATCTTGATACCTTCTATATCATATGTGAAGACGGTACCATAGTAGTTAACGACGAAGAATAATCAAAAATAAAAATTATCTCCGTGATCCTTGAGATCACGGAGATTTTTTATTTATTTATTTATTTATTTATTTAATGGGTTCAAAGTCGCTTGCAGGGTGCTTGCAAAGAGGACAGATGAAGTCCTCGGGAAGGGGATCGCCCTCATATACGTATCCGCAAATCTTGCAAACATAGCCCTTCTTACCCTCGGTCTTAGGCTTGGGCTTGACGTTTGAATGATAGTAGCTGTATGTCATCGTTTCCTTGTCACTCATAACTCGAGCCTCGTCGATAGTGCAGATAAACATACCATGTGAGCCGAGGTCAACGTATGTCTCGACCGTCAAGCTCATAAATGAGTTGATATACTGTGTGAGGAAAACAAGTCCGTTGTCACTGCGCAGAGGTGTTTCGCCAGCGAATTTATCAACATTTCTGCCGCTGGCAAATCCGAATCTTTCAAAAACAGAAAATGGAGCATCAACGGTGAGGCAGTTCACGTTCATTTTTCCTGTTTGCTTGATAACGTGATGTGAATAATTTGCTTTATTGATCGTTACGGAGATCCTCTTGGGAGAATCACTGACCTGGGCAACTGTATTGACGATAAGCCCGTTGTCTTTTTTACCGTCGTTGCTTGTGACGACGTAGAGTCCATAGCCAATTTTAAAAAGAGCGGTCATATCGTTTTTATTTGCCGTTTCATCCTGGCGTGCAAGATACTCTTTGCAAAGCTCATCCGCCATTACGTCAAGCTGTTTGGTGCTATCCTTATTCAATGCGGAGCGAATACTGCAAGTGGTATCGAGATAGGTGATATTCTTGCAGGTATCAAGAAGTCCGCGCATAATTCTTGCCGCAGTGGGTGCCCAACTTCCGTTTTCGATAAAGCCCACTGTGCGGTTCTTGAAGCCACGCTCGGCAAGGTGGTCGATGAACTGACGCATGTACGGGAATATATCGGAATTATAAGTCGTTGTAGCAAGAACAAGCTTGCTATAGCGGAATGCTGTTGCAACTGCGTAGCTCCATTCGGTCCTTGCGAGATCGAGAGTGATAACTGCGGGGCATCCTTTTGCCTTTAGTTTGTCAGCGAGGGTCATAGCTGCACGTTTGGTATTGCCGTAGATGGATGTATAGGCGATAACTATGCCGTCATCCTCGGGCTGATATGATGACCAGATGAAGTATTGTGCAATATAGTGATCAAGGTCACCGCTGAGAACAGGTCCGTGAAGGGGACAGATGGTTTCAATATCGAGAGACGCGGCTGCTTTTAATACGTTTTGTACCTGCACACCGTATTTGCCAACGATGCCGATGTAATATCTGCGAGCCTCATCATCCCAGGGCTCGTCTGCGTCAAGTGCGCCGAATTTGCCGAAGGCGTCAGCAGAGAAGAGAATCTTCTCGGTGCTTTCATAGGTGAACATAACCTCCGGCCAATGTACCATCGGAGCAAAAACAAAACTAAGCTGATGCTTACCCAGCGAGAGTGTTGAGCCATTTTCAACGGTTATTTTTTTGTTTTCATCGATGCCTCCGAAGAAGTTTTCCATCATAGTGAATGCCTTTGAATTGGATACTATTTTTGCATCTGGGTACGCTTTAATAAAATTAACTATATTTGCGGAGTGATCGGGCTCCATATGCTGAATTATGAGATAGTCGGGTTTTCTGCTTCCAAGCGCGTTTGCAAGATTGTCAAGCCATTCGTGTGTGAAATTCACGTCAACCGTATCGAAGACCGCTGTCTTTTCATCGAGAATTACATAGGAATTATAGCTCATTCCGTTGGGAACGAGGTATTGACCTTCAAAAAGGTCGATCTTGTGGTCATTTACACCAACATATTTTATGTTTTCGCTTATTTTCATTGTTTCCTCCTTTATGGGTGTTAATTATTGTCAAAGGTTTCGAGATACTCTTCGTAGCATAGACCAGTTTGGTGCATAACTGCTGCTACTTCGAGTCCTACAAAGCGATAATGCCAGGATTCGTAGGAATAGCCCGTTATCGCAACCTTGTCCTCGGGATATCTGAGCACGAATCCGTATTTCCAAGAGTTTTCGATGAGCCAAATATAGGCATCGGTCTCTGCAAATCCGATATCATCGGTATATGAACCCTCGTATCCGTAGTTTTCAAGCTCCTTCATTGCAGGAGTCATAAAGTCGACGCAAAGTCCCGTTTGATGCTCGCTCTTTCCGGGCTCGGATGAATAGGTGAGAACGAGCTCCTTCGCCTCTTCATAGGTCAGAGAGCTGTTTTTAGACATTTCTTTATCAATGTAATTGTTAAAAAGCTGCTCTTGTGCGGCATACCTTCTGTATGCGCTGGTGACAAAAATATCGTCAATACCGAGGGCGAACATATCGTTCATCATTGCTTGAAGTGCGTAAAGAGCAGTTCTGTAGAGATAGATGGTATCGGGCTTCCTGTACTTGGCGGGGATCTCAAGAAGGGAATCCTTGTCCTCAGGGAAGCTCTCACCAACGGGATTTTGCTTGTTTACAAGAGTCTGGATGTATGCATCCTTTGAATTGATGTATTCGAGAAATTCGGATACGTCAGTTTCATATTCAATATTAAGGTTATCCTTTGCTATCATATAAATCGCTTTACCGTTTTTTTTGACGGTTGTTTGGTTGTTTTCGCAAGAGATCTCTATACCACTCATAACGAGTTCAATTGTGGATATGGGAATGAGGCAGTAGCCGTCCTTTATGCTTGCTGTAGCGGGCATCTGTACCTCAATTCCGTTTACTGTGGCGATATTGCTATCGTGACTTAAGGTTATGCTCGTTGAATTGAAGCTGAATGTCATGCTTGAGAAGAATGCCTGCTTTGCGAGTCCGCAATAGTCGGCAAGGGCATTCATATCAAGGTACTGTACATTATCAATGACCGCCAAATCGTCCTTCATTCTTTGCTCGGTATCACCAAAATAGTAGGAAACATAGCGGCTGTCGTTGGTCTCAATAAGTGCAGCCGTGAAAAATAGCAGGGATGCTGCAAGCAGTGTGGCAATTATACAAAGTATGAGCTTAACTCTGCTTTTTTGCTCATTTTCTGCGACCTCGATATAGAGATTTCTTCGTATCTTTCTATATATACTTAACTTTTTGCTTTCTTTTTTCATCTGAATCCCTATTTAGTTTCAATCATCATAAAATATGGCGAGGTGGGTGAATTGATTATCTGCACCTTTGTACAGCATACCTTAAAGCGTGAGAGGGTGGAGAGATATTCGGTTATCTCACGTCCTTCTGCATCTCCCTCGGGGTGCCCAGGGTAAACCGCGATAAGGAGGATGGAATCCCCACCGAGAAGCTCGATTGCCGCCTCGATCGCGGGAAGGGTGGTTGCGCGCATCGTGGTGATGGACTTGTCACCGCCCGGAAGATAGCCAAGGTTGAACATTCCTGCTTTTATTGGCTCTTTAACGTAGCTTTTGACGTTGTGGTGGCTATCGTGGATGAGCGTATAGTTATTGGGGCAACCTGCCGCTGCGAGGTTCTTGCGGGTTGATTCAACTGCGCTTGCCTGAATGTCAAAGGCATATACTTTGCCGCTCTCGCCCACGGTTTTGGACAAAAATTCGGTGTCGTGTCCGTTTCCCATTGTAAAATCGACCGCAGTATCACCCTCATGTAGGTGCTCAAGTATAAATTTTTTATGTAAGTCAAGTAATTCTATCACTATTATGTACCGTTTCCTTATGTAAAACTATTGAAAAGTATATTTTTTTATGATACAATAATTATATAATATTTTTTGATATAAAGCAAGAGTTTCAGGAGAAAATAATGAGGATTTTTTACGAAAACGTATCCACGGAATACGATGATCTTATCCCACACGTGAGGATTAAATACAAGGGTGCATACGATCTTGATAAGACACTTGATTGCGGTCAGGCATTCCGTTGGGAAAGGGTCGGGAGCACAAAGCACGAAACCGAGTGGCTGGGCGTTGCATACGGAAGGCTTATTTCAATCGCACAAGACGGAGATGAGCTCATTCTCTACAATGTGACGGCAGATGAATTCCATAGCCTTTGGTGTCACTATTTTGCGCTCGACGAGGACTATGATGCAATAGATGCCGAGTTGCTTTGTAATTGTGACAATCCTATCTTCAAAGAGGCTCTTGAGATGGGCAGGGGAATCAGGATTCTCCATCAAGAGCCGTGGGAAGCGATCTGCTCGTTTATTATTTCGCAGAATAACAACATTCCAAGAATAAAGAAGATAATCGATGCACTTTGTGAGTCGCTCGGCTCACCGATTGATGCGATCTTTATGGACGAGCACGGTGCAAAGGATATAATGTATTATTCTTTTCCCACAGCAAAGGCGATTTTCTTTGCCGGTGAGGACTATATCTTCTCACTTAAGACGGGTTTTCGCGCAAAATACATAATAGATGCAGCGCAAAAGTGGATGACTGACGAGATTAACGAGGATGAACTGAAGAGTATTGAAAAGCTTGAGGATGCGCTAGCCTATCTTTGCAGAGTGAAGGGAATTGGTCTTAAGGTTGCCTCGTGCGCACTTCTGTTTGGCTTTGAAAGGCACGATCCTTTTCCCGTGGACGTGTGGATGAAGCGCGTGCTCGCCAAATATTTCGATAAGGATTTCGATCCCAAAAGCTTCGGCAAATATGCAGGCGTTGCCCAACAGTATTTGTTCGATTATGAGAGAAACCACTCATAGTAAAAGCTTGACAAATACACACTTGTGATGATGTAATCAAAATTTGAAGCAAATGCTTCAATTAATTACACTTTTTTGAAAATTTATTGACTTATAATTATGAAAGGAAGTGAATTTATGAAAAAGGTTTTTGCTATGCTATTACTTATCTCTGTTGGTGTTTGTATGCTTACAGGCTGTGACTTGCTTGGTCATTATTACAGTGTTACGGTGACGGGGTCTTCCGACGTCCTATACAAGAAGCCTCTGCCTATATACAGGGCAGGTGATGAGGTGGAGATAAGGACTCACATTCTTATGGACGCAGGAACGTATGTATACGTTAACGGCGAGGAGATCAACGGCGAATTTAATGAAGATTTTGATTGTTGGAGCTTTAGATTCATAATGCCCGAGGAAGACGTAGTTATTCACATAACGCACGATCAATTTTACGGTAAGGATGAATATAGCTTTAAAGAGCTGTATTGGTTTGCGAATGATAACGTTGAGGACCGCGTGACAGAGATATGTATCGAAAGATACGATAGAACCTCGGAAAACGGCTTTGTTGTCAAAGAGTATTCTTCCGATCAAAAGGATATTGACAGGTTTTTGACGCTTTTCGATCAGGTAATGATAAAGGTTGACGAACCGATCGGAGATACTGTTTCCTCTACAAGCTATATTTTTATTGCTGACGGCTCTCCCTATGCTCAGGTCGGATTTGTTGACGGATATCTTTGGTGGAACGACTTTTCGTCATATCAGATATTCAAATTTAAGGATGAGAGCTATTCGTTGCCGTTTATTGAAGAACCCGAAAAGGTGCTCTATTCTTTCAAATATGACGGCAGAAGCAGCGACGTCAAGAGATATGACGATGATACGTTCAGCCTTCGATATACGATGATCGGAGAGGTAGAATTTGCTCCTTATGAGGGTGAAGAGATTGATATCGACTCACCGTTCTATTTGGATAGCAGGTACGGTAAGATCAACTTGCTGACTTCCACAGTGTTTGAACTTAACGGAGGGTATTACGAAATAATCAATAATTCGGCATATTGGGCGTATAATTATTTAGATTTGAATAATAAATAAAACAAAAACAGGACACGATTTCGTGTCCTGTTTTGTACAGCAAGTAAAAAAGTTCTGAGTAGAAACTAAATTATTTAATTTCAACTGTTGCACCGGCTGCAACAAGAGCTTCCTTGATTTTTTCAGCTTCGTCCTTGGAAACGCCTTCCTTAAGTGTCTTGGGAGCTGCTTCAACAAGATCCTTAGCGTCCTTAAGACCAAGACCTGTGAGCTCACGAACAACCTTGATAACGTCGAGCTTCTTAGCACCGAAGGATGCAAGAACAACGTCAAATTCTGTCTTCTCTTCAACTGCAGCAGCAGGAGCAGCAACACCAACAGCAGCAACGGGAGCAGCGGATACGCCGAATTCTTCCTCAACTGCCTTTACGAGTTCGTTCAACTCAAGAATAGTCAAACCTTTAATTGTTTCAACAATAGCTGTAATCTTTTCGTTAGCCATTTTTAAATCCTCCAAAATTCAATAAAAAATTTTTAGTGTTTATTATGCGATTTTTTCACGCGATGAGTTTTGTTTGCAGATTATTCTGCAGCGGGAGCTTCTTCTGCGGGAGCAGGAGCGCCTTCTCCGTCCTTGTCGATAATTGCCTGGATTGCATATGCAAAGCCGTAAAGAGGGCTCTGAATGCTTCCAAGGAATTTCGCAATGAGTACATCTCTTGAGGGAATGTCAGCGAGCTCATTAACCGTAGCTTCATTAACTACAGCGCCGTCAACGTAACCTGCAAGAATCTGGAATGACTTAACCTTGTCAGCATACTTCTTAAGGATCTTTGCGGGAGCAACCGCATCTTCCTTGGAAATAGCAATAGCAGTCATACCAGTAAGGTACTGCTTCATTTCGCCGAAGCCTGCTTCTTCGCAAGCTCTGCCTGTAAGGGAGTTCTTAACTACCTTATAGTCAACGCCAGCCTCACGGAGTTCCTTACGCATTGCTGTATCAGCATCAACTGTGATACCCTGGTAATTAACAAGAACACCGGAAACAGATTCTTTGATCTGAGCAGAAAGTTCAGCAACAACCTGTTGCTTCTTTTCAAGTATTACTTTACTTGGCATTTTACTTTCCTCCTGTAATAATAACGAATGTAATAAAAAAATCCTTCCATAAAGGCATAGCACCCCAAGGAAAGACTTACAATAATACAATATTAAAGTATAAAATCTTCCTCGGCAGGAGAGCTTGCGCCTTTACCGGAACCTGCTGTCTTTGGATAACACAAGTATTATATCATATTTTTCATATTTGTCAATAGTTTTTTTGAAAATATTTTATACTTTTTTGTTGCTAATGATATATGAAGTAAAACTTAAAATTTTGATTTAGCGGGAGTTACTTTACTTAAAAGGTGTTACTCGCGTAAATTTTCGATAATTCACGGGTGAATTATCGGTTTTGAAATCCCAATATCATCCTTACACGTGAGCGTGACGTCATGGTGCGCGTACAATTCAACAAAAATTTAGAGTGATAGTGGCGCACCGAACAAACTCACCTCGCGGTTTTGATAACCGCGTTTTGCAAGCAAAAACGGTGGTTTGTCTGAAATTCTGTGAGTTGCTTTCAAAACTACGAAAATCAATCACAAGTGATTGATTTTCTGAAATTTACTACTGCTGAATGAAGCCGTTTTATGAAACTTTTCGGCTACGTACAAAAGCAGCAAATCAAAGATTTTCGAACTGCCTGCCAACAGTGAGAAAATCGTTTTGTTCCGCTTGCGGAACGATTTGCGCGGAGTTTTGCTGCGAAGCTCTCCAAAAATCTTTTTGGTTCTTTTTCTTGAAAAAGAACATATTCTTTACTTTGTAACTTCTCCCTGATAAATCCTAATTCAGCGGCAAAGCAACGCCCCAACACGGTTGGGGCGTTGCTTATTTTCGTTTGCATCTATAGTTGTTTTCTGTAAACTCTCGTTTCTTCGCCCTCGACGTCCTTTGCAGTGATGAAAAATTCGTATCCGTATTTTTCGTAAAGACCGACGTGGTTAGTGGAGATGTGCGTGTGGGTCGCTCCGTCCTGCCTTGCGAGCTCTTCCGCGTGTGCGAGAAGCTTGCCTGCCAAAAGCTTGCCTCGGTACGCGGGGAAGGTATATATCCAACCTATCCAAGGGGTGAGTTCTGTGGGCTGAACATCGTCCATTTCTGCAAGCGTGCAGAAGGAAATGAGCTCTTCGCCTTCAACGAGCATAAGCACGCGCACCTTCTCACCGACTAGGCTTCTGAGCTTATCCTCCTTTAAAAGATAGAAGAGGTAGCTTCCCGCGTCCCAATCGCACTCGGATATCTTGGATAACCAGTACTCTTTGCTATCTGACGTATAAAAATCAATTACTTTCATATTTTCTATTTGACAAATTCGTTATAGATCGCTTCGATCGTTTTTTCATAGTCGCTTTCATATACCGTTATGACGATATTGAGCTCGCTTGCACCCTGGTCGATCATTCGCACGTTAACACCCGCATTAGAAATTGCGGTGAATATGCGTGACGCAGTACCCTTGGTCTCTCTCATTCCTCGTCCAACGACGGCAACGAGCGCAAGGCCTGTTTCAACGGTGATATTATCCGCATCGGTCACTCTGTGAAGGTCGGGAATGAACTCGTCAATCTTGTAATTGAGATCCGCAGTGCTGACGATATGGCTCATTGAGTCGATACCCGAGGCGAGATGCTCGGTGTGTATCTGATATTGATCAAGGCATCGGAATACTCTTGCGGCAAAGCCGAATTCGCTTCCCATCTGATTCTTTTCAATATTGATTACTGAAAATCCCTTTTTGCCCGCAACACCTGTGATAACGTGCTTGCTGTTCGTACCCTCTGCCGTGGGAACTATCAATGTCCCATCGTCCTCGGGCTTGTTTGTGTTTCGGATATTTATGGCAATCCCTTCCTTTTGAACGGGGAAGATGGAGTCCTCGTGAAGCACCGTTGCACCCATATACGAAAGCTCGCGGAGCTCTCTATAGGTGATTATCGATATCGGATGTGCGTTTTTGACAACTCTTGGATCAGCCATCAAAAAGCCTGAGACGTCCGTCCAATTTTCGTATAGATCCGCACCTGCAGCGCGAGCAACGATTGAGCCTGTGATATCTGAGCCGCCGCGTGAGAAGGTCTTTATCGTACCGTTGGGCATCGAGCCGTAAAAGCCGGGAATAACAGCATTTTCGTGCTTTGCAAGCTCTTCTCTCATTGCACGGTTCGTTTTTTCTTCGTCAAACGTGCTGTTTTCCTTGAAAAAGATGACATTTTCTGCGTCAATGAAATCAAAGCCGAGATATTTTGCCAGAATAAGGCTGTTGAGATATTCACCGCGGCTTGCCGCATAGTCACGGCCGGAACGGTGTATCATTGCATTCTTTATATATTCAAGCTCGCCCGAAATGTCAAAATCAACACCGAGCCCCGCTATGATATCCGTATATCTTTCTACTATTTTCTGATAATAATCTGTGATATCCTGATGATTTCTTATCATATTGTAGCAGTTGTAGAGCATATCGGTCACTTTTTCGTCGTTGTCAAATCTTTTGCCGGGGGCACTGGCGACAACGTAGCGGCGAGATGGGTCTTCCTTAATAATTCGCGCGACTTGCTTGAAATGCTCTGCATCGGAGAGGGAAGAGCCGCCGAATTTTACTACCTTGAGTTGCATTTGAATATTCCTTTCGTTGGGATTCTTTTCATGTCCTTTTCTATCAATATATGTCAAAAAAGCACTTTTTGTAAATGATCATACCCATTGTATCACAGTTTTTTCAAGAAGTAAATACAAAATTAAAAAAATGCACACGCTTTGACAATATTTGCTTCGCTTTGGTCTTATAATAGGAATGAAAGCGCATTTTAGGGGGCATTTATGGTCGTTTACGGAGATCTTTTGTTCTTGATAAATTTCAGTATGGATTTTCTTTGCTTTTATCTTTCTTGCTTGCTCCTGCACAGAAAGCTACCGACTGCGCGCGCATTTGCTGCGTCCTGCATTGGAGGTGCATATTCGGTATTGGCGCTCTTTCTCAAGATAGGAGGTGCGTTTGCCTTTGCCATCGATGCAGCGGTTCTTTTTTTGATGTGTTTGTGCGTCTATTACTCAAGAGGATGTAAAGCCTTTGGAATAATTAAGGTGGCACTGCTTTATTTTCTCGTTTCAGCCTTGCTTGGTGGGGTGATGACATCGCTGTTTTCGCTTTTCAACGAGCTTGATATACTTGAAGAAGGATTTGGCACAGATGAGGGAGTAGAGGTATGGGTATTTGCTTTTCTGGCGGTTGTGGGTGCTGCTTTTACTGCAAGGGGAGGTAGGATATTTCGCTCGTCTGCGAAGCGAGAGGTCGAGCTTGAGTTAGTAGGAGAAGAGGGAATATCACACCTTCGCGCACTCGTTGATAGCGGCAATCTCGCAACTGAGCCGATAAGCGGAAGGGCAGTGATCTTCGCGAGCGCAGAATCTTGCAGGGAAGCCTTGGGAGAAGAAATGTGCACGAGCCTATCGACCTTTTCGACGGATAGCGTCTGCACTTCTGTAATGTCGAAAATAAGGCTCGTTCCAAGCAAAAGTGTTACGGGAGAGGGCCTTTTACCAGCTCTTAGGTTCAAGGATGTTCGCCTGAAAAAAGGAAGGAAAGTTAAATATCTTGATGTTTATATAGCATTCGTTGGGGCGGGATCATTTGGGGAATATGACGCTATAATATCGGACGAAGCTATTGTATAAAATAAGAAATACATAGTAAAATCATAAAAACAGAAGTAAAATGCTAATATTATTTTTATTACTTATATCCGCAGAAACGGGGGATACTATGAAGAAAAAGCACATATTGCCAGAGAAGCTTTCAAGCTTTGAGGCGAAGGTAAAAAAGATAATTTTCGACCTCAAGGTTTTGATCGCCCGGATTCGGTCGAAAAACGCAGAGGGCGGCATCTACTATGTAAACGGGCCCGACGTTCTTCCACCACCGCTTACGAAGGAGGAGGAGGCAAGGTATATTTCAGAGCTGCAGATCGACCCTGAGGCTCGGGACGTTCTGATAGAGCACAATCTGCGGCTTGTTGTGTACATTGCAAAGAAGTTTGAAAGCACGGGAATTGGGATCGAGGACCTTGTGTCGATAGGTACACTCGGTCTTATTAAAGCTATAAACACGTTTTGCTCGGACAAAAACATTAAGCTCGCAACTTACGCATCAAGGTGCATTGAAAACGAGATACTTATGTATATTAGGAAGAATTCGCCCTCGCGCGGAGATATTTCCATCGACGAGCCGCTTAATGTGGATTGGGATGGGAACGAGCTCCTCCTTTCCGACGTGCTTGGCAGCGAGGAGGACACGGTTTCCTATGAGCTTGAGCAGCAGGAGGAGAGAAGGATCATTCGCGAGGCGGTGGAGCATCTCGGTGAGCGCGAGAGAATGATAATAGAAATGCGCTACGGACTTTTCGGCAGAAAGGAAATGACTCAAAAGGATGTCGCAGACCACCTTGGAATATCGCAATCATACATATCAAGACTCGAAAAAAAGATCATTTTACAGCTTCGCGCAGAAATTGAAAATAAAATTTAAAAAAATTCAAAAAAACTATTGCAAAATCTGTTTTATTGTGTTATAATCAAATGCAATGTGAATAATTTTGCTAAAAAGTGAGGTGTAAATAAAATGAAGACAGGTATCCATCCTAAGTATGAAGAAGTAACAATTAAGTGTGCTTGTGGTGAGACAGTTACAACAAAGTCCACAAAGGGCGGAGAAGTAAGAGTTGAAATTTGCTCTAAATGTCATCCTTTCTTTACCGGTAAGCAGAAATTCGTTGATGCGGGCGGTAGAGTTGATAAGTTTAAGAAGAGATTGCAGGCAAGCGGAAGATAATTTTCGCATTTTGCAATATAATTCAAAATCAGTACATTTCGCAACTACGGGCAAGCTGTGTGCATATGCACATACTTGCCCTTATTGTGTTTATTCGGTGATGTTTTGACAAATTAGTACGGCAAGTATTGCTTTGATTTTAGAGGTCGGTATGGAAATCAGAAAGTTGCCCATCGCGGTCTTCGACTCGGGGCTTGGGGGAATAAGCGTTTTGCGCGAGCTTTGTGCGCTTCTTCCAAATGAAAATTTCATATATTACGGTGACTGTGCAAACGCACCTTACGGTGTAAAGAGTGCGAATGAGGTTCGTTTGCTTACGTTTGAAGCGTATAAGAAGCTCAAGCGTGAGGGGATAAAGGCATTCGTCATTGCTTGCAATACGGCTACGAGCGTTGCGGTGGCAAAGCTGAGGGAAAGGTATCCGGAGGATATCATAGTAGGCGTTGAGCCTGCTCTCAAGCCTGCCGTGCTTTCTGCGGAAAACCCCACCGTTGCGGTGCTTGCCACCCCACTTACTCTGAAGGAAGAGAAGTTTGCGGCTCTTCTCGGCAGATTTTCGGACAGGGCGAGAGTTATCCCGTTTGCGTGTCCCGGGCTTGTCGAATTCGTTGAGCGAGGAGAGACAGACGGTGCGAAGCTTGATGCGTTTTTGAGTGAGCTTCTTGCCCCACTCAGAGCAGAGAGACTCGACGCGGTAGTGCTTGGATGTACTCACTATCCTCTTGTTAAGGATGCGATAGTGAAGGCTCTTGGCACGTCGGTAAGAGTTTTTGACGGTGGAGAGGGAACTGCAAGGGAGACTGCGCGCAGACTTGATGCCGCAGGGCTTCTGCTGAACTGTGAAAGAGAGGGATGCGTGACCTTTTTGGACTCTCTGTATCCCGATATACGAGACCCCGAAGGATCAAGGCTTAAGAGATTCGGAGGTGAATATTTATGCAGGTAAATTTGAATGAAGCAAGAGAACATATCTCACGTGCTGTTCTCGTTGGAATAGTGACAAGAGAGACCTCAGCAGAAGAGGTCGAAAAGGAGCTTGACGAGCTCGCACGCCTTCTTGATACGGCAGGGGGGGAGGAGTTTGCAAGGCTCGTGCAGAACAAGGATACGCCCGATCCGAGAACGCTGATAGGCAGCGGTAAGATCGCTGAGCTTTCCGAGCTTTGCAAAAATAACGGAGTGAAGCTCGTTGTGTTTGATGCGGAGCTTTCACCCTCGCAGATCAGAAATATTGAAGATGATATTGGTGACGGTGTGAGATGTATTGACCGTTCAATGCTCATCCTTGACATTTTTGCCCTCCACGCAACAACGGGTGAGGGAAAGCTTCAGGTAGAGCTCGCACAGCTCAAATACACCGCGCCCAGACTTATAGGCAAGGGCACGGAGCTCTCACGTCTTGGCGGCGGTATCGGTACGCGAGGACCCGGTGAAAGTAAGCTCGAGAGTGACCGCCGTCATATGAAGCGCCGTATAGTTGCGCTTGAGGAGGAGCTACGCGAGCTTGAAAAGACAAGAATGACGATGCGCGCGAGCCGTGACAGAAGTCAGATACCGCAAATAGCTATCGTAGGCTATACAAACGCAGGTAAATCCACGCTTTTGAATACGCTTACGGATGCGGGTATTCTTGCGGAGAACAAGCTTTTTGCAACGCTTGACCCGACCACGAGAAAGCTCAAACTCCCCTGCGGTGAAACGGTGCTTCTCACCGACACGGTCGGTTTTATAAGAAAACTGCCCCATCATCTTGTTAAGGCGTTCAAATCAACGCTTGACGAGGTGGTATATGCAGATATTTTGATGATAGTAATAGACGCGCACGACGATGAGGCAGGCGCACAGCTTGACGTGACCGAGACCCTACTTGCAGAGCTTGGCGCGGCGGGCAAGCCCACAATATACGTTTATAACAAATGCGATCTCGGCGTTTCCGCGTCGCTTCCGTCGTATATTTCGGACGGCAAGGATCCAAATCGCGTCGTTTGCGCTATTTCCGCGAAAAGCGGAGAGGGAATTGGTACTCTGCTCGACAAGATCGAGGAGATAATCCACGCGGGAAAAAGCCGTGTCACCTTTGTGATTCCCAATTCCGAGCAGGGCGCGCTCAACGTTCTTTATAAAAACGCAACGGTTGAGAGTGTTGAATACGGCTACGACGGTGTGACCGTTGTTGCGACCGTTGACGGGAAGGTGCGCGGAATGCTCAAAAAATATGACGTAAACAGACCGAAGGACGTTGAGGAGTTTTAAAAATGTCTTTCCCTCAATGGTAAGGCTGTTTTGAAAGGAGCTGAAGCCTATGGCAGAGAATGAAAAATTATATATAACCGTTCGCGGCTACGGTGAGGCTCGCTTTGAGGAGAAAAAGTCCGTGTTCATTGGCTACTGCGAGCACGTGACGAGCGAGGAAGAGGCGCTTGCATTTATCAAAGGGATTAAGGAAAAGCACCGCGATGCGACTCACAACTGCTACGGCTACGTTATGAAGGGCGGAATTTTGTGCCGCTACAGTGATGACGGTGAGCCACAGGGAACTGCGGGCAAGCCAATCCTTGATATGCTTGTAAAGAGTGGCGTTGATGACGTTTGCGTAGTAGTCACGCGTTATTTCGGCGGTACGCTGCTTGGTACTGGTGGACTTGTCCACGCATATTCGCTTGGTGCGAAGATGGCTATAGAAGCGGCAGGCGTTGCACAATTTGAGGAATATACAGTCCTTGAGGTGACTGCAACGTATTCCGATTATCAGCGCATTGCCTTTGAGCTTGAGAAGGCGGATGCAATAATCGACGGCACGGAATATGCCGATAGCGTCAAGGTGACTTTTGCCGTCAAAAAGGCAAATGTCGACGATATTTCACGCAGAATTACCGAGATATCTGCGGGTAAGAGCGAGGCAAAACGAATTTGCGAGCGCTTTGATGCGAAATAAATATAAGGGTACGGCTACGTACCCTTGTTTGTTTCAAATATAAGATACTTTAATTAAGAATTGTTACTTTTTTTAAAAAGAACATTTTTTTCTTTGTAACTTCTCTCCTATAAATCCCAATTTATACATATGTAGCGTGAAAAATACATAAAAAGTTAAAAAATGAATAAAAAAGAGAAAAAATTTAAAAATAAAAGAGTGTTTTTGGATTTTTCTTCGTATATTATAGATGAAAACGAAAAAAGAGAAAGAGAGGTGGCGTAAAGAGTGATTCCAAGAGAGATAATTGAAGAAATTGTGCAAAGAACCGATCTATCGGATCTCATCGGCTCGTACGTCACGCTCAAGCGCGCGGGCTCCAATATGAACGGTCTTTGTCCGTTCCACAGTGAGAAAACACCATCCTTTACCGTATTTTCGCGAACGAACAGCTTCTATTGCTTCGGCTGCGGCGCGGGAGGAGATGCGATAAGCTTCGTTATGCGTGCAGAAAATCTCGACTATCCGTCTGCTATTGAGTTTTTAGCAAGCCGTGCGGGAATTACTATTCCGCAGGACAAGGACGAGCTCGCCCGAATGGGAATGAGCCGCAAGCGCGTATTTGAAATGAACCTTGCGGCGGCAAAGTTTTTCCGCGACAATCTTTTAGATCAAAACATCGGTTTTGAGGCGATGAATTACCTCGCAGGGCAGAGAAAGCTTTCGCCCGCGATAATCAAGAGATTTGGACTTGGCTTTGCGCCTAATAATTTTGGCTCTTTGACTAATCATATGAAAAAGCTTGGATTTAGTGATAAGGAACTTGTTGAAGGATTTCTTTGTGGAATAAGCCCAAAAACAGGAAAACCATATGATTACTTCAGAAACAGGGTCATTTTCCCGATCATTGACGTGACGGGAAATGTGATAGCCTTTGGCGGACGAGTTATGGACGATTCAAAGCCAAAATATCTGAACTCCTCGGATACACCCGGCTTTAAAAAGAGCAAAAATCTATTTGCACTCAATTACGCAAAGAATCATTGCTCGGAGCAGCTCATCCTTTGCGAAGGATATATGGACGTTATAGCTCTTCATTCCGCAGGAGTCGAGAATGCCGTGGCAACGCTTGGTACGGCGCTGACCTCGGAGCAGGCGAGAATGATGACCAAATATACCAAAAAGGTCATACTCCTTTACGATTCGGACGAGGCGGGGCAGAAAGCTACTGACAGAGCAATACAAATACTTAACGAGGTCGGACTTGAGGTCAGAATTTTAAAGCTGAACGGCGCAAAGGACCCCGACGAGTACATAAGGAAATTCGGTGCTGACCGCTTCCGCGCTCTGCTCGGAGAGAGCAGAACGGGCTTTGACTTCAAGGTCTCACGCGCAATCGTGGGGCTTGATCTTCAAATACCTGAGGATAGAATTAAGGCATCGAAGGCAATATGCGATATAATCGCAGAGAGTGCCTCGGGCGTTGAGCGCGAGGTGTTCATCGGAAAGGCGAGCGAGATGCTCGGTCTGCCTGCCGACGTGCTCAAGAACAACGTGGATCTTATCATTAAGAAAAGGGTTCGTGAGTACAAGCAAAACGAGAGCAAGCAGGCTCAGCTTTCAATCAAGCATATCGGAGACAGGGTCAATCCCGATGCGATAAGGAACGTGCAGGCGACCTCACTTGAGGAGAGCATACTTGGATTGCTCCTTCTCTACGATGAGTACAGGCAGGGAATACTGAACGGCAAAATTGAGCTTTGTGAGGACGATTTTGTCACCGCATTCGGCAAACGGGTGTTTACATCAATAATTGAGGTTGCGTCAGGTGGCGGTGAGTTCCTTTATTCAATGCTCGGTCAGTATTTGAGTGCCGAGGAGATGGGACGCCTTGAGATGATGAGGCAGAACCGTCTTTCCCTCACGGAAAACGGTATGGACGTGCTTCGGGCATCAATAGATGCACTGAGGGCAGAAAGAGACAAAAAACGCGCGGGCGACGGGGGCGACAAATTCGCCGTGCTTCGTGCAAAGCAGGAAAAGTTGAAAAATAAAAGAAATAATACAGAAGGTTAAGTTATGAAGAAAGAAAAAGACACAAACAAGAAAATTGATATTGAAGAGATAGTTGAAAAGGGCAAAAAGGAAGGTCTTTCATCCGTTGATCTCGACGAGGCAATGGAAGAGATGGACTATGATATGGACGCCCTTGATAAGCTCTATGAGAGCCTTGAGGACAACGGAATTCCGCTTCCCGGCGATATCAGCAGTGCAGAGATGTCCGAGATCGAGAGCGAGGTCGAGAAATTTGAGTCGAGTGACACAATGGAGAAGCTCCTTGAGCAGGGCGGTGTTCAGATCGACGACCCCGTTCGTATGTATCTTAAAGAGATAGGCAGAGTGCCGCTTCTTACCGCTGATGAGGAGAAGGATCTTGCCGAAAGAATGGCGGCAGGTGACGAAGAGGCAAAGAATAAGCTTGTTGAGGCTAACCTTCGTCTTGTTGTAAGTATCGCAAAGAGATACGTTGGTAAGGGTATGTTCTTCCTTGACCTTATCCAGGAGGGAAATATCGGTCTTATGAAGGCAGTTGACAAGTTCGACTATGAGAAGGGCTTTAAGTTCTCCACATATGCGACCTGGTGGATCCGTCAGGCTATCACTCGTGCAATTGCTGACCAGGCGAGAACCATTCGTATCCCCGTTCATATG
>CALGCW010000226.1 GCA_937884385.1 uncultured Clostridia bacterium
GAAAACGATGAGTTCCGGATAAACATACTGCATGGTTCGTCCGCTTCCGTAAGCGGCACCGGGATGGGGATTCAGGGAACGGATCAGTTCGCAGGCGTGCCGGATTTCTTCCATTGGCCGCTTTAACTTTTTTGCCAGGGCAGGAAGCTGGTTTTTTCCCAGCAACTCCAGCTCATTGTGCGCAATTTTCAGGGCAGTTTCCTCTGACGGGTATAAATGGTGGAGCTGAATGCACAGACACTCGCTTAAATTCCGGGCACCGACACCCCAGGGTTCCATATCCTGCAGCAGATGCAGAAGCATATCCAGTGTTTCTTCTGTGCAGCCGAAAGCTGCCTGAATATCTGGAAGGGGAGTGGCAAGATAACCGTTGGGATCGAGGCTGTATATGAGATGCTCGAGGATTTTACGGTGTCTGGATTTCAAAGAAAGCCCTCGCATTTGGAAAAGCAAAGCATCTGTAAGGCTTTCGGAAGTGTCAGAGATGATATTCCAAGGATCTTGGGTATTTTCACGCTCCTGGCGTTCATATATACGGTTTTGCTCATCTTTATTTCGGGGAGGCTCTTGCTTTTGTACATGGGGAACTGCAGGCGAGATGGGCTTCAAGGGTTCCAAGAAGTCTACCCCCTACGCAGCACAGACTGCAGCAGAGCATGCGGCAAAGATCGCTGTTGATAACGGCATGAAGACTGTTGAGGTTCTCGTAAGAGGTCCCGGAGCAGGCAGAGAGTCTGCAATCCGTGCTCTTGCAACCGCAGGTCTTGAAATTACTATGATTAAGGACGTAACACCGATTCCTCATAACGGTTGTCGTCCTCCTAAGCGCAGACGCGTTTAATTAAAAGGGAGGTAAATGAAAAATGGCAAGATATACAGGTCCTAACTGTAAGATGTGCCGCCGTGAAGGCTGCAAGCTCTACCTCAAGGGCGAGCGTTGCACCAACGGCAAGTGCGCTTTTGACCACAGAAGCACCGCTCCCGGTCAGCACGGCGCGGCTCGTAAGAAGGTCGGAGAATACGGCAAGCAGCTTCGTGAGAAGCAGAAGGCAAGACGTTACTACGGCGTACTCGAGGGTCAGTTCAAGCACTACTATGAAATGGCTGAGAAGATGGACGGCATCACCGGTCAGAACCTTCTCATCCTTCTTGAAAGACGCCTTGACAACGTAGTATACAGAATGGGTATGGCAGCATCCAGAAAGGAAGCTCGTCAGCTTGTTCTTCACGCACACTTCACCCTTAACGGCAAGAAGGTAACCATCCCCTCTATCCTCGTTAAAGCAGGTGACGTTATCGCCGTTAAGGAAACCAGCAAGGAAAGCGTAAAGATCAAGGCACTCTGCGATGGTCTTGCAACTGCAGTGACCCCCAAGTGGCTTGAGAACGATGCAGCTAACCTCGCAACTAAGGTTGTAGCTCTTCCCGCAAGAGACGATATCGACTTCGAGTTCGAAGAGCAGCTTATCGTCGAGCTCTATTCCAAGTAATCCCTCCGATACCGAGCGAAAGAATATGTGTTTGGCTATGCCCCATATTCTTCGCACTGTATCTGAAGGCCTTATGGCTTTCATATTCACAAGATCTCGAAAGAGAAACATAAGTAAAATAGGAGGTAAACTGAAATGATGAACGCAATAGAGAAGTTTAATATTACCGCTCACTCTGTAAGTGAAAGCGGAAATGAAGCAATTTTCGTGGCAGAGCCCCTCGTAAGAGGCTACGGTATCACTCTCGGAAATTCTCTTCGCAGAGTACTCCTCTCCACGCTCCCCGGTTATGCGGCAACCAGCATTAAGATTGACGGTGTTCTTCACGAGATTTCCGCCTGCAACGGCGTAAAGGAAGACGTTCCCGAAATAGTGCTCAATGTAAAGGGTATTGTAGCAAAGCTTGAGTGTGATGAGCCTAAGACCGTCGTTATCGACGTTGTTGGAGCGCAGGAGGTTACTGCAGGTGACATTAAGGTTGATTCCGATATCGAGATACTCAATCCCGATCACCATATTGCAACTGTTGAAACAGGTGCCCCCTTCTTCATGGAGATTACTTTCGAACACGGCAGAGGCTACGTTTCCGCCGATAAGAACAAGGCCCGCGATATCACGATGCCCATCGGCGTCATCGCGATGGACTCCATCTTCACCCCCATCCACAAGGTGAATTACACCGTGGAGGACAAGCGCGTCGGCCAGTCCAACGACTTCGACCGCCTGACCCTGGAGGTGTGGACCAACGGCACCCTGAAGCCCGAAGAGGCCATCAGCGGCGCTGCGAAGATCCTCTCCGAGCACCTGAACCTGTTCGTCGACCTGTCCGCCGACGCGATGGAGGGCAACCCCATCCTGTGGGTGATCGACTGCATCAACCGGGCCACCCCGGCGCAGATGTCCGTGGCTTCTGCGGTCAGCTGGGTGATTTCCGTGCTGTTTGCCTTCTGGATCAACCGGGGGATGGTGTTTCAGGTGGAAAAGGCCTCTGCCGGCAAGGTGCTGACGGAGCTGCTCCAGTTCGCCGGCAGCCGCATCGTCAGCTTTTTGGTGTTTGAACAGGGCATGATGCTCTTGCTCAAAGCCATGGGCGTCAGCAACATCGTCAACCGCATTATCGTGCTGATCTTTGTGAT
>CALGCW010000227.1 GCA_937884385.1 uncultured Clostridia bacterium
CTTTATCACGAATGCGGTCGGTTTGCTCCTTTTTGGATTTTTCCGTTCTTGGCTTTATAATATTTCCGTGGTAGCCTGTAATGGCTTCGACGGTGATATGGTCGTAGCTTTGATATCCGCAGCCACGCGAACTATAGTTATCGGTTGCCCAGATAATGTTTTTGCCTGACGATCTATCTCGCAGAAGGATGGTCAGAAGCTCGTTATCCAAGCGATAAATATAGTTTTCTTTTATGTCAATTTTGTTCTTTTCCATGTTACTCATCCATTCTTTTGCCTATAAATCTCTTTCAGATCCTCGATTGCCACTTCGGGGGCGAGGGTATGGAAGATAAGCCAATTGCGGCTCATGGTTTCGGCAGGGGCTTGGCGGTAGATGTCTTTGCTATCCTCGCCTGTGGCGAAGTGCCAGAAGCGGTAGAGGTAGCCTGCCCAATAGAGCACCTCTTTATCGTACACGGTGCCGCCTTTTGTGAGCTCGGCACTGTCGGCAATCTCCGCAAGAAGATATTCTTCGCCAGCCCATTGCATGCGGTTGAACTTGGAGTCAAGTCCTTTGGCGACCTCGCTTGTCATAAACGCCTTGATGAAGGTCACGCTATCGTAACCGTTTACACCCGACAGCTCAAAGAGTCTGCCTTGTATATCACACATTTTCAGTTGGAGTTCGTTCATTGTGTCCTCCTATTATTTCGCCTCGTCAAGTATCTCGTCGTAGAACTTTCCTTCGCGGCGGTAGTTCTTGCAAATGTCGTTTGCAAGTGTTATTCCCCTCACGCGGTTGGCTTCGCTCTCGTCCTGAAGGAATCTGCGCTCCATCATGGAGATGGGGAGCTCCTTTTCAACACGAACGGCTGCACACGCCTTTTCGGTGGTCGCCACGTACTGCTTTCCGAGCTTCAGCGCGGACAGGCTGTTGACGAGTGCCATATCGGGGATACCGCCCGTAAAGAAGTTATCCAGCACGTAGAACATTCTGTCGTTTGCGATGCTTCCGATCACGAGATCCTTGCCTGCATCAAGCTGACTGTATTTCTCGTAAAATGCCGTGCCCTTGATCTGTTCCATTCTGCCGCGGTGGTAGGCAACGAGCATTGCCCAGTCGAGGTCGGCTTTGATCTCGATGGAATTAAGCTCGCGCATGTCAATAGAAACGATGTAAAACTTGGATTTTTCAAAATCGCAGATCAGAGTCAGCGGTTGTCCGGGCTCAGTTCCCATATAGAAGCCCTTGCCGAAGTCGCACATCTCGCGGCTCTTGGGGGCGATGTCGCCAACGATACCCGACTTTGAGCCGTGGTAGAGCAGGATTCGTCCTTCTTCAAGTGCGATTTCCTCGGCTGCATTTCTGATCTTATCGAGGATCATCTGATAGACGGGAACGCCCTGCGCCTTGCAGTATTCGTAAAGGGTTGCCTGCGCCAATTTCGTGGGGATCGCACGACCGTTTTCCCAACGGTTGATGGTCGCAAAGGTCACGCCCAGCTTCTCGGCGAAGTCGGCTTGGCTCAGCCCCAAATATTCTCTTATACTCTTGATTAGCTTTTGCATTTTATGCCTCCGCTTCATATAACAAGTATTATCATTTCCATTATACCAAATGTTATATCGTCTGTCAATAATTATTATATTCTTTTATGTAAACTTTTTTGTAAAACAACGGCGGAAGGAAAGAAATATATCTGTTTTTCTTGAACTCTTAACAATTCTATGGTATAATATTTCTATATCCTTTTTAATACAGAGGCATCAAATATGGCTTATAAAAATAACCACTTCGTTCCACAGCTAATCTTGCGAAGATTCGGCGAAGAAATATCCACATACAACGTTAAAACGGGTGAATATCATCATGGGAAGAAAACGGCTGAAGTGTTTTCAAAATATGAGTTCTATCCAGAAGAAGTTGAATTAGAGTTCGGAAAAGTTGAAGGCAGTTTTGCGAATATATTGAACCATAAGCTATTAAAAGCAGAATGCAGAAGTGAAGTAGAACTCAACCGCAAAGAATTGAATATTATCAAAAAGTTTTTGCTTTTGGAGCAAATGCGCGTTTTTGTAGAAGAGGCACATTGTGCTAATTTTGAAAAACTCCTGACTGAGCTACATAATTGTACCGGCTTCAAATATCCTTTCACGGAGAAGATTATCGAAAACGAAACAGTACATGACCGTT
>CALGCW010000228.1 GCA_937884385.1 uncultured Clostridia bacterium
TTCAATTTCCTGTTTTAATTGAGCATTGTTTGCGTGCAAATATCCTGCGTTGCCCGCAATATCCGTGCAAGCGGTGATGAGCTTTGTGATTGCGCCGTAATATTCAACAACCTTGCCTGCACCGAATGCACCTGCAAGAGCTTTGAGTCCAACAAAAATATAAACAAGACCGCCGAGCAGATTTGTTGAAATCGTGCTTATCTGACCGATGGTTGCCCAGACTCTGAAAGTATCCTTTCTCATCTTTGCGGTGGGGTTATAAATCTTTTCGGTGATTTCTTCGTTGATAAGTCCTTTTTCGTTGAAAATTCTGACATCCTTGCCGCTTTCGTTTTCGTTGAGATATTTCTGATTGTAGTATTCAAGAATCGGATTGAATTTTACAACTCTGTTGAAAATATTGAACTGCTTTTTCTCGCTCAGGCTGTGATACTTAACCGAAAGTGCAATCATAACGGCAGAGAAAATAACAAGCGACATACCGAGCAGAGGAGAATCAACAAACGCCATAAATCCCGTAAGCTTTGCAGGCGATTTGCTGAAAACCATACCCGAAATCATAATGATTGCAATGATGATCGAGAATACGCAGGATATCATTTCTGCCACGCACTCGGCAACCCAAGTCAGACCGTTGCCGTTATTTGCGTTTTCTTCTATTTTGCCACGGAGTTCCTGAACAGATGAGCTTTCCGCCTTTGCATAGTCAAGTTCAAGTGCCTTTCGGGAGAGAAGTGCGGAATGCTTTTCCCAACAGCTGTTAAGCATTATCAAGGCTTTTCGGTTGATTGTTCGGATGATAACGTCAATAACAAGTGTTGTGATTGTTGCGATGAGAACGTATTTCAATATCTGCTCAAAGCCTTGCTTTTCTGTGAGTGCGGTGATGACAAGACCCGTGCAGTAAATTGTGATATAAGGCGTAACGGCACGGAGAATTTTAACAATAAGATTGAGTGAAAAATAGTTTTTGCCAAGATAGATTTTTTGCGCGTCTTGTTGAAGAATACTGTAAATGCCATATAAAATCGACATGCATTCGGTCCGGGCGTTGAGGGAAGACGAATGGTAGCAGTTTAACAGCTTCAAAAAAAGATTTTCAATGTTTTTTTGCTTTTGTGCGAGATCAATTTCTAAAAGTTCATCCGAAGTCACATTGAACAAGTTACAAAGCGGAGCAATGAGCGAAATATCAGGCATTGCCATATCTGTTTCCCAACGGCTGACGGCTTGTGGAGAAATAGAAAGAATTTCTGCTAATTGCTCTTGTGTCATATTTTCTGCATCAATCTTTACTTGCGATGCTTGATTTCAGAAACATTTCAGTCCATTACGGACACCAGAACGTTCTGACGGATGTCACGTTCCGCGTGAACAAGGGCGAGCGTGTGGGCGTTGTCGGTCCGAACGGCAGCGGCAAGTCCACGTTGTTCAAGATCGCGCTCGGTGAACTTTCCACCGATCACGGCGAACTCATAATAGAGGGTTCGCCGACAATAGGTTCGACCAGGCAGAACCCCGAGCCGGAATTTCCGGAGGAGACCCTCCTTCAGTACGCCGTGCGCGGGGTTCCCGGCTTCTGCGAACTCGAAGCCAGGATGAAGGCGCTCGAGGAGCGGATGGATGCCGGCGAGGATGTCTTCAAGGAATACGGAGAGGTCCAGACGGCATTCGAGCATATGGGCGGATACGATCTCGAAACGCGCGTGAAGGTAGCGCTCGGCGGGCTCGGATTCTCGGTCGAAGAGTTCGACAAGCCTTTCAGGTC
>CALGCW010000229.1 GCA_937884385.1 uncultured Clostridia bacterium
CACATCGGTGTTGGATACAGAATGATGAGGGTGGAGTAGCAGTTAATCCGATAGATATTGTTTTGAAAGGAACAACGAATTATGAAAATTCAATTTATAGGTGCTGCGCAAGAGGTGACGGGAAGCTGTACACTTCTTGAGATCAACGACCGCTATTATTTAATTGATTGCGGTATGGAACAAGGAATTGACGTGTTTCAGAACGTTGCCTTGCCGGTTCCCGCAAGTCAGGTTGACGCAGTTTTTTTGACACACGCTCATATCGACCATTCGGGAATGTTGCCAAGACTTTATAAAGACGGCTTCCGTGGCATCATATACGCAACAGAGGCAACGGCGAAGCTGGCAGATATAATGCTCAAGGATAGTGCACACATCCAGATGAGCGAGATTGAATGGAAGAACAGAAAGGCAGAGCGCTCGGGGGAAGAGAACTTCACTCCGACATATACAATAGAAGATGCGCTCGGTGCGATCAAGCTCTTCCGTGGAGTGAAATATAACGAGAGAATTACGGTGTCCGCAGGCGTGGATATTCGCTTTACGGATATTGGACATCTGCTTGGCTCTGCGGCAATTGAAATATGGCTCAGAGAGGGAGATACGGAAAAGAAGATCGTATTCAGCGGCGACGTAGGAAACACGAATCAGCCGATCATCAAGGATCCTGCACCCGTTGCGGAAACAGACTATCTTGTTCTCGAATCCACCTACGGTAGCCGCAATCACGAGCGTCATACCGACACGATAGAAGTATTGGCTGAGCTCATCGAAAACACTTTGTCACGTGGCGGAAACGTGGTTATTCCGTCCTTTGCAATCGGTCGTACTCAGGAGCTTCTCTATGCCATTCGTGAGATAAAGCAAAGAAAGCTTGTCAAAAATATGGATTTTCCCGTTTATGTGGATAGCCCTTTGGCAATTGAAGCAACCGAGATCTTCTCAAAATGCGATCCCGCTTGCTTTGATGATGAAACGAGAAAGCTGATAGACGATGGAATTGATCCCATCAGATTTGACGGACTCAGATTGTCTGTTACAGTGGAGGACTCTAAACGTATTAACGAAACGCTCGAACCCAAGGTCATTCTTTCAGCGAGTGGAATGTGTGAGGCAGGCAGAATCCGCCATCACCTCAAGCACAATCTGTGGAGACCGCAGAATCTCATTTTGTTCGTAGGCTATCAGGCTGAGGGAACGCTTGGCAGGAACCTCATTGAAGGTGTCCAGAATGTGCGCCTGTTCGGTGAGGATATTGCCGTAAGAGCGCAGATCAAGTCGCTCAAGGGTACAAGCGGACATGCCGATCAGCAGGGACTTATTTCGTGGCTTGAAAGCTTTGAAAAGAAGCCTCGTACCGTATTTCTCAATCACGGTAACGAGGAGTCTATCGCAGTCCTTGCCGATGAGCTGAAGGAGCGCGGATATGCCGTAGAAGCACCGTACAGCGGAACCGAGTATGACCTTGTAAAAGGTATTATGACCGCTTATACCGAAAAGAAGCGCGTTACGGCAGCCGACGTTGCCAAAGCACGCTCCAGAAAGAATAATATTCACCGTGATCTCGTCTCGCAGGCAGAAGCGCTTCTCGCTCTTGCAAAGCGTTGTGAGAGCCGTCCAAATAAGGAAAACGCCAAGTTTGCAGCACAGATCAGAGCACTGATGGAAAAGTGGGAAAGATAATTATTTCAGGAGAATTGATGAAATGAAGGTAATAATTGTTGGAGGAGTTGCAGGAGGTGCTTCTGCGGCAACTCGTCTTCGCCGTTTGAATGAGCAGGCTGAAATCATCATATTTGAGCGATCAGGATTCGTATCCTATGCAAATTGCGGATTGCCTTATTTCGTTGGTGACGTAATTACAGATCCGGAGGAGTTAACTCTTCAATCGCCCGAGAGCTTATTCAGACGGTTTCGCATCAATGTAAGAGTAAAGCATGAGGTGACACAGATTCACCCCGAACGAAAGGCTGTATCGGTTAGAAATCTTGAGACAGGAGAGGTTTTTGAGGAAAGCTATGATAAGGTGATCCTCTCTCCCGGAGCAAAGGCTATCAAGCCAAGTATCGTTGGTTGTGAGGATAGAGTTTTTACGCTTCGCACCGTAGAGGATACTCTTCGCATTAAGAACTATATCGATCAAAAGAAGCCCAAAACTGCTGTCCTTGCAGGCGGTGGATTTATCAGCTTGGAGCTTGCTGAAAACCTTAGAGAGCAGGGAATCAACGTAACTGTTGTTCAGAGTGCAAATCAGCTTATGAACCCATTTGATCCCGAAATGGCAGCCTTTAT
>CALGCW010000230.1 GCA_937884385.1 uncultured Clostridia bacterium
AAGGTAGCAAATTACAGATTTTCGACAAGGGAGAAAATCGTTATGTGTTGTGATGCATCACAACACAATTTGCGCGAAATTCTGCCGCAAAGCTGATTGAAAATCTTTTTGGTTCTTTTTCTTGAAAAAGAACATATTTTTCCTTTGTAACTTTCACCTAAAAATGCAATTTAACGATCAGACCTCGTCGGGGATAGTTTTGATCTTATGCTTGTAGATATAGAGGTAGAAAATGACGCTGAGGACGACGCAGACGAACTCTGCTATTGGGTATGCCCACCACACGTTATTGATATTACCCGTAAGCGAAAGAAGGTAAGCGACGGGAAGGAGGGTGACGAGCTGGCGCCCGATGGAGATGAACATTGAGAAAAGGGAATAGCCGAAGGACTGGAACACCGCGGAGCAGATGATGGAAAAGCCTGCGAAGATGAAGCTTATAGATATCGTGCGAAGTGCGGGAACACCTACGGTATTTATTGCCTCCTCACTCATATTGAACATAGCGAGGAATGTGTCGGGGAAAAGCTGGAAGAGCGTAAAGCCGAAGAGCATAAACGATACCGCGTAGACAAGACCGAGCTTGATGGTGCGGAGCATTCTTTTCTTTTTGCGCGCGCCGTAGTTATAGGAAACTATGGATATCATACCGTTATTAAATCCGAAAACGGGCATAAATACGAAGCTCTGAAGCTTGAAATATATACCGAAAACGTTTACGGCATATTCGTTGAGCGCCATAATTATCTTGTTGAAGGATGCGGTCATAAACGAGCCTATGGAGTTCATAAGTATTGAGGGGAGACCGATCTTGAATATCTCGCCGATGATCTTACCGTCGGGCTTGATATTGTGAAGCTTGAGTCTTACTTCCTTGTTGTACTTGACCTGAAGGAATATGCCCGTCATTCCGGAGATTATCTGTCCGCTAACGGTCGCAAGAGCCGCGCCGGTGATTCCCATTGCGGGAAGCCCGAGCCAACCGTATATGAATATGGGGTCGAAAATGATATTGAAGATCGCGCCCACAAGCTGTGTTGTCATTGAAAGGGTCGTCTTGCCGGTCGCCTGCATAAATTTTTCGTGAACGACCTGAGTGAAAATGCCAAAGGATGCAATAAAGCATATCATAAGGTATTCGACACCCATTGAGATTATCTGAGCTCTGCCGTTTTCTGCGGAGATATCTACAGTCATAAGCTCAAAGTAGGGACGTGCGAGCAGGGAGCCGAATATTGAGAACAAGAAGTAGCTCACAATTGCAAGGAACATACCTTGACCAGCGATCTTGTCCGCCTTTTCCTTGTTTCCGAGCCCGAGATTGCGCGATATGAGCGCGTTGATGCCTACGCCAACACCTACTGATACCGCGATCATAAGGTTTTGCGCGGGGAAGGCGAGGTTTACGGCGGTCAGCTCGTACTGCTCGGGGCTGATGCCCGCAACGAAAAGACCGTCAACTATATTGTAAAGAGCCTGAATGAGCATTGAAAGCATCATTGGTATCGACATTGATAAAAGCAATTTGTTTTCGGGCATAACACCCATTTTATTTTGTTTTGCTGCCGTGCTCAATTTGTGTCCTCCTTTAATTTCTAAGTATATTTAACATAATATTATACCATAAATGTAGGAGCTTTGCAATAGGTATGCGGAAAATGAAATATCAATTAATATTGTTAAAACTATTTCAAAATTTGTTGAAAATGGTGAAAAAGCCTTGACACACAAGGCAAAATTAAGTATAATAAAATGGAATAAATGTGTATAAAATTACGTTAGGGGTGATTTTGTGAAAGAATTATTTAATAAGATTTTCAAAAAAATTGGAAATGAGTTTTTTACTATACCCAATATGCTTTCTCTTCTTCGCCTTTTGCTCATTCCCGTGATAGTTTATCTGTATTGCTTCAAGCACGATAATCTTTGGACGTTGATAATGATCGCGTTTTCAAGCCTTACTGACGTTGTTGACGGATTCATTGCAAGAAGGTTCAATATGATAACCGATTTTGGAAAATTCCTTGATCCTCTTGCAGACAAGGCAACTCAGATCACCATTATCGCGTGTCTTATAACGAGATTTAAGGCTATGATAATTCCTTGCGTTCTTCTCGTTGTTAAGGAGCTTTCTGCTTTGCTTATGCGATTTGCGATATACAAGGAATCAGAGGTGGTCGATGGGGCAAAATGGCACGGAAAGCTCGCAACTGTGATAGTTGTGTCCACTGTGGCAAGCCACCTTATCTGGTACGATATGGCCCAAATTACGTCCACGGTGATCATTTGTGTTTGCACGGCTTTCATCCTCTTCTCCGGAATACTCTATACAATTGACAATGTAAGGATGCTTAAGAAAAATGAAAAATAAAGTTAAGCTTCTTGAAAATATTCTATATATAATTCAAGGAGCAATAGTTGGCGCGGGAGCTATACTTCCCGGCATAAGCGGCGGCGTGCTTTGCGTTGTCTTTGGCATTTATGAGCCGATGATGGATCTTCTCACCCACCCCAAAAAGCATTTCAAAACACACCTGCCCCTGTTTTTGCCCTTTGGCATTGGCTGGGCAATAGGCTTTTTTGGAATTTCGGGAATGCTTGGCGGCTTCCTTGAGTCACATCCCGAGATTGCCACGATGCTTCTTTTCGGTCTTGTGTGCGGAACGGTGCCCGATATGCTTAAAAAGAGTGAGCTGAGCGACCAGAAAATGAGTTGGACACCTCTTGTGATGTCTCTGTCAATTTTTTACGTCGTGCTGCATATAATAGATGTATTACAGGGCGGTGAGCCTGTTGCTGTGGCAGAAAGCTTTTTCAGCTTCCTTTTCTGCGGCATAATGTGGGGAGTAAGCCTTATTGTGCCCGGCTTCAGCTCGTCTCCGATATTGATGTATCTCGGTCTTTTTGAGCCGTTGACATCCGGTATAGGGATCAATGAAAATTTCAATCTCGGAATAGTGATTCCCTTTATTTTAGGCGTTGTAGTGACGGTCTTGCTCTTTGCAAGGCTTGTAAATATGCTTTTTAAAAATCATTATGCTCTTGCTTCACGTATCATTATCGGATTTGTTATCTCATCTTCGCTTAAGACCCTGCCCGATCACTTTAAGAGCACCGGAACGATGATCGTCTCGATCATCTGCTTCGTTCTCGGCTTTGCGGCTACTATTCTTATGGAGAAGATCGATATCAAAATATCATCCAAAAAAACGGAGGGTTGATTTTGCATTTTATAGGATTTTACGACTACACTGTTTGGCTTACGTATATAAGCCTTGCATCAAGTCTTGTGGGTATGGTGATGGCTTCACGCGGTTCCCTCAAGGTGGCGGTTCTTTGCCTTTTGATCTCGGGCTTTTGCGACCTTTTTGACGGTATCGTTGCCCGCACGAAGAAGGACAGAACACAGGACCAGAAAAATTACGGAATACAGATAGACTCGCTCTCCGACGTTATCGCGTTTGGCGTGCTTCCTGCCGTGATCTTCTATTTTCACGGTGTAAGAAGCCTGCTTGGCATTGCCATTCTTGCTTGCTACGTGCTTTGTGGACTTATCCGACTTGCGTTTTTCAACGTGCTTGAAACAAAGCGCCAACAAGACCCCACGCAGAGCGCGTGCGTTAAGGAATTCCGCGGTATGCCCATCACGTTTTCCGCGATCATCACACCCATCGTGTGCCTTGTCGGCTGGCTGCTTCCGCAGGAGATCAGCATCTATCTTTATTACATAGCACCCATCGTTATGGCATTTTTGTTCGTTTTGGATGTGAAGATCCCAAAGCTTGACGTGGGTAAGCTTCTTTTTGGAAATAAGTAAAATAATAAAGAAACACGAGCTTAAAAAAGCTCGTGTTTCTTTTGTATGGTTATTAAATAAAAGCAATGCTCCAAGCAATGACGAATTGGGCAAGGTAGTAGGCAACATGAAGGGCAACGTTCTGGCGGTATCTTGGGCGAGCGCCGAATTTAAAGGCGAAAAGTATGTTGTCGCTCACGGTAAACAGCGCGCCGCCTAGCGCGAAAAGGGCAGTTCCGAACGTTCCTCGCGCAAGGAATACCGCGATACCGATGGACGTGACGAGAGTGACGACCCCGATATAGAGCTTAAGGGAGTTCTTCATCCTTTCCACAAGGAATTTTCTCCTGTTTTCGTACACGACGCAGAGAATAACTATCAAAGCAAACGCAATCGCGACCGCGGTGATATTTATCCTGCCGCCAAGCAGGAGCAACGCGATCATATACAACACGTGACCCACGATGAAGCACGCGCCGCCGCCGAGGAAGTGATGCGTATCGTACTTTGGGAATATCTGACACAGGGCGATGATCTCGTCACCAACTATGCCCCAGCAAAGACCTATAAAAATAATAAGATTTATGTAAGAAAAGGTGTTTGTAAGGAGATTTATCGCGCCGAGTGCCACAAAGCAAAGGCTTGCAAGCCCCTTAAAAAGGAGCGCCTTTTTGAACTTCTTGTGATAAAAAGCTCTCAAAAACAGAGTGACGAGCATAGCGCACACCGCCATAAGGAAAAGTCCCGATAAAAGTATCTCAAATGTCATAGCGAGCCTCCTGTTGTAAATATTTGTTAATTAATTATAGCACGGTTTACCGTCTTGGGCAAGAGTATTTTTTGAAAAATATTCATTATTTTGATTATTTATTCATTTTTAGGGATCGAACTGCTTTGATAAAGCATTTATTGACAAAAGAATAGCATTGTGCTACAATAAAGATAAGAATTTTCGTTGGGGGTGAAAGAGTGGCACAGCTTCATATTTGTGAGAGTAATATTACGATCGAAAACAAGACCTTCAGCGGCGCTCATTTTGCGCGGGAGACTCACCCCGACGGCAGAAAGAGGGGGACGTTTCGCTCATATACGGTCCTTGCGGACGGCAATAATATAATATTCCGCAACTGTGTTTTTGAGAACACGGCGGGCAGGGGCGAGGACGTTGGGCAGGCGCTTGCGCTCTATCTTGACGGCGACGGGATAAGGCTTGAGGGATGCACGCTACGCGGGCATCAGGACACTCTTTTTCTTGCGCCCTTGCCCGAAAAAGAGATCATTGAGGGCGGTTTTCTCGGCCCGAAGCAATTCACCGAGCGAAAAAGACGCACATATTACTTTAAGGATTGCAGGATAGAGGGCGGAGTTGACTTTATCTTTGGCGGAGCGACGGCGTATTTTGACGGCTGTGAGTTCGTGTCCGTTGAAGAGGGCTACGTGTTCGCTCCGTCGACACCGAAGGACGTCGAAGTTGGATTCGTTGCGCGCGGCTGTAGATTTACTGCCGCAGAGGGAATAAAAAAAGCCTCTTGCTATATTGCGCGCCCATGGAGGGATCACGGCGCGATTGAGCTCATTGACTGCTATATTGGGGAGCATATCCATCCTGACGGCTTTGACGATTGGGGAAAAACACACGCACACGGCACATGTCGCTTTTCTGAGCGCGGATCATACGGGCCGGGCGCAAGCAAAACGAGGGCAGCCTTCGTGCGCCTTGCCTAAGGAGATAGTTATGAAGAAAAAAATGATACTTTTTGACCTTGACGGCACACTTTTGCCGATGGATCAGGATAAATTCGTGGGCGCGTATTTCGCCACGCTCGTGAAAAAGCTTGCCGCGCTCGGCTTGCCCGCATCAAGCGAGGAGGAGCAGAGGGCACTTGGCAAGGCGGTGTGGGCATCCACGTATGCAATGATGAAAAACGACGGCTCTTGCACGAATGAGGAGAGGTTTTTTGAAACATTCGCCTCTCTCACCGGGGTGGATATCGCTCCGCTGAAAAATGAGTTCGACCGCTTCTATTCGAATGAGTTTGAGGCGGTGAGTGCCGTTTGCGGAAGAAATCCGCTTGTCCGTGAGACGGTGGACCGCCTTAAGGCGGAGGGATACCGAGTGGCGGTGGCGACCAATCCGCTTTTCCCGATAAAGGCGAACGAAAGGCGTCTTGCCTGGGCGGGGCTCTCTCTTTCCGACTTTGAATATTGTACCTGTTATGAAAATTCAGGCTTTTGCAAGCCGACGCTTGAATATTACAGAGCAATTTTAGAGTATCTTGGCGTGAGCGCGGAGGAATGTATGATGGTCGGCAACGACGTCCGTGAGGATATGGTCGCGCACAAGCTGGGAATGGAAGTCTTTTTGATCACAGACTGTCTGCTCAATCCCGATAACGAGGATATTGAAAAATATCCCCACGGCTCTTGGAGCGATTTCCAAAAATTCATTTTTGAATAAAAATTCATTAAAGCCCGCTGCAAAGCGGGCTTTTTTGGGAAGTGACAAATGAAAGATTTTTCGCTTTTTTGAAAAAAAGCTCGCAAAAAACTTTTATCGCTTGGGTTTGCGGTGATTTTGCGCAAATTTTCGATAATTCACGGGTGAATTATCGGTTTTGAAATCCCATCGGTGTGCTTACGTGCGAGCACGGCACCCACCGCTGTGCTTTCAAAACTACGAAAACCAATCACAAGTGATTGATTTTCTGAAATTTACTACTGTTGAACGAAGCCGTTTATTCAACTTTCGGCTACGTGCAATAGTAGCAAATTACAGATTTTCGACAAGGGAGAAAATCGTTTTGTGTTGTGCTTTAGCGCAACACAATTTGCGCAAAATCTTTCCGCGAAGCTGATCAAAAGCTTTTTGGTTCTTTTTCTCGAAAAAGAACATATCCTTTCCCTTGTAACTTCTCTCTTATATATCTCAATTTTGCATTTTGCAATTAAAACCCCCTTGTCAAGGCGCGGAAAATGTGATAAAATGTAGAAAAACACGAAAAAAAGGGAAGTGATAGAATGAAAAAGGATAAAAACGCGGGCAAAAAAGCGAAGCAAAGTCTTCCAAAGGGCTTTGTTGCGGTATTTTTTCTTATAGGTGCGGTTTGCGGCATCGTTATGAGCGCATTTTTGGATTACCGCTTCACTCGTTTTGGCTTTTTGGGCGAGATGGCAATAGAGCTTGCCCTAATGCTCATTGCTTTTCCGCTTCAGCTCATTATTCACGAGGCGGGGCATCTCGTTGCGGGTCTGATCTCGGGCTATAGCTTCAGCTCCTTCAGAATTTACAGTATAATGTTCGTCAAAGAAGGCGAAAGGGTACGCGTCAAGAGACATTCCGTGCCCGGCACGGCAGGTCAATGCCTGATGATCCCCCCCGAGACAGAGGACGGCAAGGCACCCGTTATTTTTTACAACCTCGGCGGTGCATTGCTTAACCTTATTTCCATACCGCTGTGCTTTTTGCTTGCGCGGGTGTTCTTCTATCACGATTTTATATATGCGTTCTTCGTTCTTCTTGCCCTTGACGGCTTTATCGTCGCGGCAACGAACGGAATACCTATGAAGCTCGGCACGGTCAACAATGACGGCTCAAACGCGCGAGAGCTTTGGAAAAACGATGAGGCAAATCTCATATTCTGCAACCAGTTCAAGGTTATCGAGGCAATAACGGGCGGCAAGCGCATACGCGAGATGCCCGAGGAGTGGTTCTTTATGCCAAGCGAGGCAGGAATGAAAAACAGCGTCACGGCAAGCGGCGCCCTGTTCTACCTCAACCGTTTGATGGACGAGGGGAAAAACGGGGAAGCGCTGGAGCTTATAAACAGGCTTCTTAATATGGATAGCGCGCTTATCGGTCTGCACAGATATATGCTGATGAGCGAGAAGATCACGCTTACGCTCATACTTGAGATGGACGGCGCAGAGCTTCGCGAGATCTACGAATCGCAGGAATATCAAGCATTTCTTAAGCAGATGAAGAACAATATCTCAATCGTTCGCTCGCAATATGCGTATGCAAGGCTCTGCCTACGCGACGGCAAGGCGGCGGACGAGCTCCGGGCGCAGTTTGAGAAATATGTCCCGAAGCATCCGTACCCTGTTGAGATAGAGGGTGAGAGGGAACTGATAAATATGATTGACGAATTGGCAAATAAGAAAGGAGAATAGAAATGGGAAGAAAATCTACAAGAGAGAATAAAAACGAATATCAGAAATTGAGAGAGAGCGTTGGACTTACGATCGATGATGCAATCGACCGTCTCGGTGCTTCCGGTATAACCAAATCGGCTCTTAACAGAGTAGAAAACGGGTCCAAAATTCCCGATCCTTATATGATAGTGAAAATGTCGGAAGCATATAGGGAACCCAAGCTCTGCAATTATTACTGCTCTCAGGTGTGTGAGATAGGTAAAGAGTATGTGGAAAAGATAGAGGTAAGGACTCTGTCGCAAATAATACTTGAGACAATGGTTGCCTTGAATAGGATGGAAACAAAAAAGCACGAGCTTATGGAGATCGCTGAAGACGGTGTTATTTCAAAAGCCGAGATAAGAGATTTTGTAAAGATACAATTAGATCTTGAAAAGATATCTAATACCACTGCGGCACTGCAATATTGGGTTAGAGAAATGCTTGCTGAGGGAAAAATAGATTGCGAGGAATACAAAAGGATATTTGAGGAGATAAATCCGAGCGCGGCGAAGAATAAAAAGAAGAAGCGCAAGGCAGGCTACGAGCCGATGTCATAAATATATACGAATAAAAAGAGCATATACTTCAAAAATCGACAAAAAGTCGAAAAAAGGAGTATATGCTCTTTATTGTTCAATAATTGACACAATAGAGAGGCTTATCTTACAATCGCTGATATTTATTTTTGTTTTGCGGGATGGTAAAATATATACGTAATCAAAAGGAATACTTTGATGAGGTGAAGGGAGGGGTAGAATAATGATCGACCGTAAATGCCCGTGCGTCGAGGCACAAGAACAAACGGTAAAAAATATGAGGAGGTACATACCTATGAAAAGAACGATTAGCACATCTGCTGAACTTTTGTCGCACACCCTTCCAAGGCTCATCGCAACCGCGCTTGCACTTGCAGTAGTAATGCTTGGTGCAACGGTGCTTGTCAAGGAGAATGAGGTTTTAAGAAGCGCGTTCGAATGCGCAAGCGTGGCCTCACTTGGCGCAGGTGCCATCTGCGGTACTGTATACGCTGTTTTCGGTATATATGCAAGAGTATCGGAAATATCCTGCAAAAAAGGATATGAGAGCGAAGAATGTGAGCTTGCTGTCGAGCGCGTGATGACAGAGGAGGAGCTGAAGGGCACCTCTTTTGAAAGCGAAGAGACGAACAGGGGCTTAAATATGGACTATAACGTAAATACGAACAATAATTCAAAGGAGAGTGATATTATGGATAAGAAGAAATTGATCGAGATAGCTGACCGTTATTTCAGAACCACGGTTGGCAGATTTTACACACCCGAGCAGAAGGAACGTCTTGCAAGGCTCTTTCTTGAAAGTGAGGGCTTTGTAAGAAACACAAGTGAATACGACGCGATAATGAATGCCATTATGGCAGTTGAGAGCGAGGAGATCCAGACTCTAAACGATGCGAAAAACTTCAAGCTCTTCTTTGATATGATGGAAAGCAGTGAGCTCGACTACATAGTTGTGCAGACGTTCTTGAATTCGTTCAGCGCGATCGCAGAGAAGGGCGCGCTGTATAACACGTATCTTGAATGGATCATCGCAATGCGAACAGGCAACGGTACTGCCCGTGAGGAGCTTGCATACTACGAGTGGGCTTGCGGCAATATTCCCTCTGCGATCCTTGAATTCAAGGGATCGATGAGCAAGGGAGACGTACACGCGGTCCAATTCCTCGGCGCTATCTACTCTTCGATGGACAACGTTGAGGAGGCTTACTTCCACTACAGCTTGCTCGACGAGGTGTACAGAGACGAGCTTCGCTCACCTGCGCCCCTGTTCCTTGCAGAGCGCATCGAGGAACTTGTCTTGCGTCTTACGGACGAGCAAAGACGTGATATCGATCGCAGGGTAAGCGGTGTGCTACCCTTCCTTGGCGGAAAGAAGAACACCATTGGCTTTTTGGCACAGTAAGGAGGGCAGATTATGAATACGAATAAGAGCATCGGCCGCTCGCTTGAGAGCGCGAATGCAAATATGCACGAGGCTTCGGTGTGCCTTGAATGTACACCGGGACTCAACACAAAGCAAGGAAAGTGGACGACAGTTTCGGATATGGATAACTACGACGGCGATATCGGACTTATTCACTACTTCGACGGCAGAAACGTGATGATGATGCCGTTTTCACACGAGCTTGTTATTGGCTCAACGGGCACGGGCAAGAGTGAGGTGTTCTATAAGAACCAGATCGAGCTGCTTTCCAGGCTTCCCGAGCATCTTCGCCCATCCTTCTTAGTCACCGATACCAAGGGCATCCTTCATCTTGACACGGGCAGAGGGCTCATACAGAACAACTATAACGTAGTCGTCGTTGATATGCGAAATCCCTATCAGTCGGCAAGATTCAATTTTATGCTGCAGATATACGATGACTATCATCACGCTCGCAATATCAAGAAGCTTCTTGATGAGGATAAGATAGGAACTGTCTTTGAGGGGAAGGAATATCCGAGCAAGACACACGCAAGAAATGCCGCAAAGGCGCTTCGCGTCAAGCTTACCGATTCCGTTGAGAGAAATATATCAGAGGTGGCGTCAATACTTCTTGACCACCTTATCAGCGAGAGGGACAGAACCTGGGCAGAGGGCGCAAAGACGATGTGCCGAGCCCTCATCTGGACGATGCTTCGCGACTCTGAGGACGAAAGAAACGGAATGACACGCGATAAGTTTACCATCTCCAATCTCTGCCGAATTGCAGGCAGCACGGGTGAGGAGTGCGAGGAGATCATTGAATGGCTCGAAGCCGCAAAGGACAACCTCACGGTCAGAAATGCGCTTGCATCCAACTACAAGCTTCGCGCAAAGGTGACAAGGGACGGCTACATCAGCACCCTTAACACCTCGCTTGGCCCATTCGCTGCTACCTCCATCGGTGCTATCACCGCCACGAGCGATGACATCGATCTCAAGGAGATAGCAGGGTCCGACCGTCCTTATGCGATCTTCGTCATCACTGACGAGAGACAGAAGACCACAAACACCATCTGCGGAATTTTCATCAACAGCCTTATCAACGAGCTTGTAGCGGCGGCTGACGAGAGGGCGGAACACGCGCTCCCAAGAGATTTCGTGATCCTCGCAGACGAGTTTGCCAACATTCCGAAGCTTCCCGACCTCGCGCAGAAGATCACCACGCTTCGCTCGAGAAGGATATGGATGGTAATGGCTATCCAGTCCATACAGCAGATGAATATGGTGTACAGCGAGGATATCAGCTCCGTTATTCAGGACAACTGTGACCTGCACCTCTTCCTCGGCTGTAATAACGATATGACCAAAGAGGCATTCGCAAAGTCCATGGGACTGAAGATCGGAGTAAAGACCTCGTTTACGATCAACAACGAGGGAAGCGTTTCGATCAACAAGGGAACGGAGAACGTTCCCGTTATCAGAAAGAGCGATCTTGACGCGCTCGCGCTCGGTCAGTTCTACGTAAGGTCAAGGCAGTCAGAGAATATGAGGTCCTATATAGTTCCTTATTTCGAGAGAACGGATACGCCCAAGCCCCTCGTTCAGGAGGACGTGGAATTCCGAGATCACGATCCCGAAAAGTACATCTATGACATCTATGAGGTCATAAAGCTTGAACACAGAAGACCCCAGCCCGCGGGCAGACGCTTTGATTTTGACTTTTAATAAATAAATAAACGGAAAGGGTGATACCATGAGTAAAATTGAAGAGCTTTGGGCAGTTGACGAATGTCTTGATGCCGAAGAATTTGAGGCTCTTGAGAAGCTTTCGAGGCTTCACAGGCAAAGGAGCGACGTGTGCTCAAAGGTGTTTGAGATGCACAGAGTACTTTGCAACGAATATGCAATGCAGCACAACCTGATGAACCATCTGCAGGGTGAGCTTCAGCGCAAGCAGAAGGAAGCGAGCTTTCGCGACGTCCTTGATGCTCTACTCCCCATAATCGCATCCTTGACCAACGAGATAAGCGCCTTGGATGAGACGGGTCTCGATGCTTTCAAGGAAGAGAATCTTCCCATATGGCGAGAGATGGTGAGCTATGAGCTTGAAAAATTAGGTATAACCCTTATGCGACACGAGGCGGGGGACGAGATCCCCGACTTTGACGAGACACTTGAGGTCAGAGCCGCCGCGACGGGGGATGCTTCGCTCGACGGCAAGGTGAACCGAAGCGTCGAATGGGGATACTCCATCGGCGACGAGGCGCACCGCGAGGTCCACAAGGAGATACTCTACGTTTGGGTATACAACCCGGAGCTTGATACTTCGGAGGCAAAGGACGAGCCGAAAGCGGAAGAGACGGCCGATGAAGTATCAAGCGACGGGGATGGAGGCGGCGACTCCCTCCCCACGGATGAACAGTAATATTAAAGAAAGTATAAATTTTAGGAGGAAAAACATATGAAACCTGCAATTGATTTTGGAACCTGCTTCAGTCTCCCTATGCTCCGTGTGGGAGGAATGATATTCGATTTTGAGAGAGCAGAGGGAATCCCCACTCTCTATATGTACAACAGCGAAGCGAACAAGGATATGTTCGGATATGAATGTAGGGACAGCAGATACGCTCTTGCTCACCCCGGTGACGTTATCAGAAACGTAAAGACCCTTATTCGAACTAACCCTAAGCTTATAAACGACCCGAATGCAGCTATCTCCGGCGGCAAGAGCTTCTCCTATCGCGAAATCATCAAGAAGTACCTTGAATTCCTTATTGAGAAGGCAAGAGAAAACGCGAAGAAGATGGCGGGTGACGACTCCATTCAGGGCATCTGCATTACAGCGCCCGTATCTTCGGGCACGAATATGATGCTCTCCACCGAGTACCGCCAGATGCTTGAAGAGGTCGTCGGCGAGATCACGGGTCTTGAAAGGGACAATATCTTCGTTATCGGCGAGCCCGAGGCGGCAGGCTTGCACTATTTCCACGGTGACAGCAACGAAAGCACCGACGTGCCCGAGCAGACTGTCCTTGTGTTTGACCTCGGCGGCGGAACGCTCGACCTTACGGTAATGACCTATAGCTGCAGAGCAGGTCACCCGAAGATCGAGATCAAGAAGGTCGACGGAGACCCCGCGCTTGGCGGAAACGACTGGGACAAGGCGTTTGGCGATTACATCCTTCAGAAGATCGGCACGGATGCCGCGCACGTAAGATTTACGGACGAGATCGAGGAAAACGAATTCCGCGAGAGAGTGGTAAACGCAAAGCACGATCTTTCCACGATGCCCCGTGCGATGCTCTCCTTCGGTGTGGGCGGCAAGATCCACAGTATGTACGTGACCGCAAATGAATTTGAGAAGGCGACGGCGCATCTTCTTGAGAGGGCGATGGAGCTTTCCCGCAAGATCGTGCAGGGATACGGTGATAATATCGACAAGGTAGTGCTTGTCGGTGGCTCATCCAATATGCCCCAGATCAAGGAAGGTCTTGAAAGAGCCCTCCCCGGCTTCTCCGCAGACGATATCCTCCTTCACGAGCCTTCAAAGGCAATAGCCAAGGGTGCGGCTATCTATATGGGTATCGATAACTCTAACAGGTTCTTCCCCGGTGAAGTGTTCAAAACGATCGCCGAGGCATCTTACGGATGGGGATCGCTCAACAGCGAAAAGACACCTGCCCGCGATATGATCTATTTCAACCTTTTCAAGGAAACGCCCTTCCCGGCGGATGGCAACATTTCCGTTGACGTTGACTCCGGCTTCCACGCTATCGAGGACGATCAGAGTATGGTGCTTTTCAGGGTATACGAGGGCACGTCGGTCCTTGCCTCGGATTGCGAGCGCGGACATTGGCTTGATTTTGGCCCCGGTCAGAGAAGCTGTGGGATCGAGCTTTCCATTCCCGTGCCCGAGGAGTACAGGGGCAAGGCGAAGAGCTATCTTATGTATCCGCGCCTTATCCTCGACCGCAACGGCATCCTTCGCCTTGAGGTATACGATAAGAACGGCGGCTTCATCGACGCAAAGCAGAACGCAGTTCACTAAAGTCGTAGTGCAACGGGGGGACGGCAACGTCCCCCTCTTTATCAAACGCGAAAGGGAGAGTATATGAGTTTATTTTATTATAACCTGCTAAGCAGCAGCGAAAGGAAGCTTTATATGGACGTATACGCTTCCTTGAAGGAGGGCAGCCGCATCGCGCCCTCAAGCCCCGCGATCCTTGGCGCGTCAAATATCGGAAGGGTTATCGAATACGTCAAGAACGATCATCCCGAGCTTACTTTTCCGATACAGATCCGCTACACCAGGGGGCTTTCGCGCTTGGTTTTCTATGAGAATATTGATTATGTATATTCCGCAAAGGGCAATGCGGAGTTTTTGAACCAATTCAAGGAGGCGGTGAATAAATACTGCCGCACCGATTATGAAAAGGTCCTGTACGTGCACGATTTCGTTATAAACAGCGTTGAATACGATCACAAATTTATAGAGACGCAGATCCCCGACCCAAGCAACCACACCGCGCTTGGGGTGCTTGATACGGGCAAGGGCGTATGCGAGGGCATAGCGCGCCTGACACAGCTCCTGCTTGAGGCGGTGGGCGTGGAGGCGCTATACTGCGAAGGGAAGAGCAAGCATCCCACAAATGCTAAAATACCCGGTCACGCCTGGAACGCGGTGCGCATAGACGGGAAATATTGTTATCTTGACGTCTCGAATGACGTGTGCCTGACAGAGAAGAAGCTTCAAAGATCGTATTGCTATTTTTGCCTGCCGTACCGAGAGATCGCAAAGGATAGGATCTTCGACCTTGACAGGGAATTCAGAGCGTTGAATGCCGATACGGACGAGTATAGCTATTTCAAGCGGAACGGGTGCCTGTTTTCCTCCGTCGGTGATATCAGAAAATGGCTTGACAGAAAGCTCGCCGAGGCGCTCTCAAGCCGAAAAGATACGCTTTATCTGCAATTTAAGGTCGACGAGGGGATGCTGTGCGACGGGAGCAACTCTTGGGAAGCGCTTTGCCTGTCCGCGCTCTACGGCGCGCTTGACAATATCAATGCCTCAAGGAGAAAAAGCAAAGCTGATTTTGATAATAAGTATAGTATAGACTCGCTCGGCACGGTCGCTGTGAAGTTTACGTTGGGCTAAGGGAGCAATATCATAGTATACTGATACAAGGCGTCTGTCGCGGTGCGGACGCTATTACTTTTTTGCGGCTTTAATTAGCATCGGTCCTCAAATATTTCTTGTGCAGAGAAAAAATCTATTGTAAAACGCACAAAAATATGATATAATAAATTGTTAAAAAGCAAAAAAGTAATTTGACTGGAGAATTTGTTATGACAGACAGTAAAGAAATGTTGGGGACTGCCCCTATAGGTAAGCTATTGTTCCGCCTTGCACTGCCAACCGTTGTGGCACAGCTCATCAATATGCTGTATAACGTCGTGGACCGCATATATATCGGACATATACCGGAGGTGGGAGACCTTGCTTTGACGGGCATGGGCGTATGTATGCCTGTTATTATGGTCGTCTCGGCATTTGCCGCGCTCGTCAGCTCGGGCGGTGCGCCAAGAGCATCTATTTTTATGGGTAAGAAGGATACGGACGGTGCTGAAAGGATACTTGGATCCTGCTTTGGCTTGCAAATCATCATTTCCGCGATACTTACCGTGGTACTGTTGATTTGGAACAGAGATTTTCTTTTGGCATTCGGCGCAAGCGGCAACACTATACAATATGCTACAGATTATATGAGCATCTATGCTATAGGCACGGTGTTCGTGCAGCTGACGCTCGGTATGAATGCTTTTATTACGGCTCAAGGCTTTACCAAGATATCAATGGTCTCGGTCATCGTAGGTGCCGTGACAAACATCATTCTTGACCCGATTTTTATATACGTGCTTGATATGGGGGTCAAGGGTGCGGCTCTTGCAACCGTTATATCGCAGGCTCTTTCATGCGTTTGGGTAATTTCCTTTCTTTGCAGCAAGAAAAGCCTGCTCAAGCTTAAAGCAAAATATCTTATCCCGTCGTTGAAGACCGTTTTGCCTTGCATCGCACTTGGTACGGCAACATTTATTATGCAGTCGAGCGAGAGTGTGATTTCTGTATGCTTCAATTCGTCGCTTCTTAAATACGGGGGAGATATTGCTGTGGGTGCTATGACGATTCTTACGAGTGTTATGCAATTTGCGATGCTGCCGGCTCAAGGTATTGCACAGGGAGCGCAACCGATTTTGAGCTATAATTACGGTGCAAAAAATGCAGAACGTGTAAAACAGACGTACAAGCTATTGCTCAGGACCTGTCTTACGTATTCGATAGCTATCTGGCTTGCGGTTATGCTGTTTCCAAGTGCCTTCGTTTCGATCTTTACACCCGATGCAACGCTTGTCTCGTTTGCTTCAAAAGCACTTCGCATATACTTTGCGGGTATGGTCCTGTTTGGCATTCAGATCGCCTGCCAGATGACCTTTGTTTCTCTCGGCAACGCACCTTCATCCGTGATCGTGGCGGTAGTTCGAAAATTCGTACTTCTTTTGCCGCTGATATATATTATGCCGAATATTGTGAGCAACCGTACCTTCGGCGTATATATGGCAGAGCCTATTGCTGATATTATTGCTGTGACCTTTACCGCAATACTGTTCGTGTTCCAATTTAAAAAGGCTTTGAAGAAAATCGATTCTATTGATAACTGACAGCTTTCAGAGGCACATTTCTTGTGCCTCTGAACTTTTTTGCGATCATCTTTGCGGCTCCCCTTCGAGTCCTGCCAAAATGAAAACAAATCCCCGCCCATAAAGGACGGGGATTTGTTTATGTGAGTAATCCAAAATTTTAATACCATTTTAGTTCGATAAATTGGAATTTATTTCTTCAATACCTTTTTGCACCATGTGCGTTGATTGCATTTAGGACACTTTAAGTGACGAGTTGTTCCTCTGTGCATTGCCATCATCGCTTCTTTATAGGTAGGAACAATTTCGTAACCGCAATTTTTGCACTTGTAAGCACCCACACTGACTTCAAGCTTTAATGCATAGAAGCACGGTATCAAAAACACAACACAAACACCAAGAATTGTGACAAGCTGCCACACTCCTTCGGGAATCAAAAATGCAGCAATAAAGATACCTGCAATTAGGGCTGTCATACTTACAATCATAATTGCCCACATAGATGACCAAATTGTTTTGTTTTTCTTCTCTAATTCTTTTGCCATATCAAGCAAAAGCTGTTCATTTTTCTGATTGTTATTTTCCATATTGATTTTCTCCCCACTTAATAATTCATTTACACTGATGCAAAGAATATCACACAGTTCAAGCATTATCGAAGTATCGGGCATTGCCACGCCGCGTTCCCATTTGGATA